>CACXZI010000005.1 GCA_902772105.1 Oscillospiraceae bacterium
CAAGTTCTCCGTCGCTGTTTCTGACAACGGCCCGGATCACCGGGACCTGGAAGGACAGAACGGCGAACATGGCACGGGGGATCATCTGTGATGTGCTGACAGGAACCAATGAATCCCCGCTGAAACGGGCAGCGCTTGAGCGCGGTCTGGCACGTGACCTGAATCTTTCGGTCGATGATACGGGGCTGCAAAGCTGGATTGCCATGCATGCGGAGCATGTGACGGACGGAAAGGAACAGGAGATTCTGGATCTGCTTGAAGAAACAGGACAGAAGATCCGGAACGAAGGCCTGGACCGCAGTGCGGTGGAAGCTTCCATGAACCGTGCTGTATTCCACCTGCGGGAGGAAGAAGAACCCCAGGGAATCGGACGGTGCATCCGGAGCATGGGAACCTGGCTGTACGGCGGGGATCCGGTGGAATCTCTGGAAACCGGAAGCATGATCCGCTCCATGAAGGAGTGGCTGGAAGACGGTACTTTTGACCGGCTTGCGGCAGATATGCTGCTGAACCGGGAGAACCTTATCATGCTGCATACGCTGCCTTCGCTGACACTCGGCAAGGAAAAAAGAGCAAGGGAATCGGAGAAACTGCGGAACACGCTGGGCAGGATGACGGAAGAGGAACGGGCGGAAACGGAGCGCATGCGTGATGAAATCGAATCCTGGCAGTGTACGCCGGACCGGGAAGAGGATCTTGCCACGCTTCCGCTGCTCAGAAAAGAAGATGCGGATATCGAACCGGAATGGGTCGAAACAGAAATCAGGACGGTATCCGGTGTTCCGGTTATGATTCACAGGCTTCCGTGCAACGGCGTTGTGCATCTGCGCGCCTATTTTTCCCTGACGGACATGCCACTGGAGGATCTGACCAGGGCGGCGCTCTATGCCGGGATGCTCGGAAAGCTTCCGACACGCAGGTATGATGCGCTCCGGCTGCAGCAGGAAATCAAACGCCGGACCGGCAGCCTCGGCTTTGCGGTGGTGACACGGAGCAAAAAGGGAGACGCGGAGCACTGCGTACCGTGTCTCGGCGCTTTTGCAAGCGCCCTTGAGGAAAATGTGCAGCAGGCGCAGGAACTGCTGGCAGAGATCCTCCTGAATACATTGACCGAAGGCCAGGAGAACAGGATCCTGGAGATTGTCCGCCAGAACGATATGAATTCCCGGCAGCGGATTGTGAGCAGCGGACATATGGTTGCTGTCAGGAAGTGTATGAGCCTGTTCACCGCAGATGCCGCGGTGAAAAATGCGATTGACGGCGAACGTGCGGTGCGGTATGTCCATGCTTTTGCATCGGATCCGGGACGGGAAATGGAAGCATTCCTGAGGACGGCCTGCAGGATCCGGTGCGAAAGTGCCTGCCGCGCAAGGCTTACGCTCAGCGTGACATCAGGAAATGACATGGTGCCGGACCTGCTGGCCGGAGCTTTCCCGGCGGGAACAGGGGTTCCGGAATATGCCTCGTACCGGGAGGATGACGCGAACAGGATCGGATTCCGGATACCGTCACAGACCGGCTTTGCTGCACGCGGATACCAGCTGAGCCGATGCGGGAAAGAGTTTTCCGGGAGCATGTGGCTGGCAGGCGGTATTCTGACTCTCGGATATTACTGGAACAGGATACGGGTGCAGGGCGGTGCGTACGGTGCCGGGATTCAGATCGACAGAAGCGGGAATCTGTTTTCCTATTCCTTCCGGGACCCGAGCCCGGGGAGGACACTGGAGGCGGACAGCGGTGCCTCTGCATATCTTCGTGAATTTGCTGCCGGCGGAGAAAGCCTGGACAAGTACATTATCTCAGCCCTGAATGAGATGAATCCGCTGCTGTCCCCCAGGGACAAGGGAGCGCTCGCAGACGCGAGGATGCTGACGGGATACACCCGCGAGGAAAACGAACGTATTCGCAGGGAAGTTCTGAATACAACGCCGGGGCAGCTCATTGAATGCGGCGAATGGCTGGATCGGTTTGCGGAAGAAGGGACCGTCTGTGTTGTTGCACACAGCGATGCACTTGAACAGTGCGGAGATCTGGATATACGTGATCTGTGAGAAATGAGAGGGAAGAGGAGAACCGGACCATGAAAAGAATCATCTGCCTGGCTGCGGCACTGCTGCTGTGCCTGTGTCTCACATCCTGTGCACGTGAAACTGAAACGGAAGTAAATACAGCTCCTGTGGTTGTCGGCTTTTCCCAGCTGGGGGCAGAAAGCTCCTGGCGTATTGCAAACACAGAAAGCATGGAAGCTGCTGCAAAGGAAGCGGGTTTCGGACTTATGATGGAAAACGCTAACCAGAAGCAGGAAAAACAGATCGACGCAATCCGGTCTTTTATTGCTTATCGGGTAGACGTAATCATCTTTTCGCCGATCGTGGAAAACGGATGGGACAATGTACTGAATGAGGCGAAAAGTGCCGGGATTCCTGTGATCCTGATGGATCGTATGATTGAAACAAATGATGAAAGCCTGTATACATCGTATGTCGGGGCGGATTTTTATGCGGAAGGGAGAAAAGCCGGGGAATATCTGATCCACAAAGCAGATGCCATGAATGCCGAACATCTTAACATTGTAGAGATCAGCGGAACGATCGATTCAACGCCTATGCGCGACCGGCAGAAAGGATTCCAAGACACAATCGAAAAAGATTCGCGTTTTACGATCATTGACAGTATTTCCGGAGATTTTCTGCGCTCCAAGGGCGAGGAATGCGCGTTGCAGATACTCGATAAATATGGAGTAGACGGTATAGATGTGATCTATTCACACAATGACTCCATGACATTGGGAATTCTGAACATTCTGGAACAGAATAATATACAGCCCGGAAAAGATATTATACTTCAAGACTTGAACACTTTGCTTGCTTTCATAGAACAGTTTGATGGCAGCAAGGACAATTGTGATGAAATAAATAGGTTCATTACGTTTGTTGAACAGCCTGACAGTCTCAATTTGGAATATTCTCACCTTGAACCGAATGAGAGTGGAGAAGTTGCTATAACAACTACTAAGTCAACAGCCTTCATACACGAGAATAGCCTTGTATATTTGGTAAGTGATCCTAAGATCAACGGTGTCGTAATGTCGTTAAAAGACTTGGGGGATATTACTCAGTATAATGTTTTTGTCAACAACAACCGAATCTTCCTTTGGGTTTGCTCCTTCTAAAAATTTCTCAAAACCAGGGTAGCAGCAAGCATTAAGCCCTTTTAAAAAACCAAGTCTGCCTAAAATAGAAGGCGCTGCACAAATCGCCCCAATTGAAGCAACTTTAAAAGCTTCTTTTAATAAACTTAAAACCTTCTCGTTTGAAAAAAGATTTTCGGTTCCTTTTAAACCACCCGGAAGAATTAAAAAATCTTCTTTTGAAATTTCAAAATTAAATTCACTAATTTTAAAATCTGTTGAAACTTTTAAATTATGAGATCCAACAATTTCGCTTTTGTCTACTCCAACTAATTTAACATCTAGTCCACTTCTTTTTAAATAGTCAAAAGGAGTTATTGCTTCAACTTCTTCAAATCCATCAGCCAAAAATAAATATACCATATTCCACCTCTTTTTAAATTATTTTTAAAATCAAATCACTAACTTTTTTAGCTATTTCTTTTTTTTCTAGCATTTCTTCGTTTTCATAACACCTAACAATTTTCCAATTTAATTTTTCAGCAGCAAAAAAAGCAGCATCTCTACATTTTTCTAAATAAAACAAATTCTTTTCATGTATATCTTTTTTTAAATTTCTTTTTTCAATTAATTTTGAAGATATTTTAACGTCAACATCTAAATATATTAAAATATCTTCTTTTGGAAGTTTTAATTTTTTAAATTCATAATCATAAAGCCAACCTAAAAAACCTTCCCATTCTTTTTCTTTTAACTTTGCCATCTGATGAATTATGTTTGAACTAACATATCTATCTGCAACTATTATATAGTTTTTTTCATACTCTTCTTTCCATTCTTTAACAAAAGATATGTAATGGTCACTAGCATAAAAACTGCTTGTTGCATATGCATTAACATCAAACGGATTTTTATCTATAAACCCATCTAAATATAACCTAACCAAAGACGAAGATAAACTACTATAGTTAGGATATTCCACTCGCTTTACCTTAAAATCTTTTTTCTTCAAACTTTCTTCTAAAATTTTAGATTGAGTTTCTTTTCCACTTCCATCTAATCCATCAAAAACAATTAACTTTCCCATCTTTCCTTCTCTTTAAATTTTCAAATTTTTCTTTAACCTTTTCTGCTTGCTTACAAGACATTTTTCCTTCTCCACATCCTTTAAAAACACAAGCAGGGCCCGCATGCTTAAAAATAGCAGGAGCAATAGGGTAAACAAGCTTTAACATTAAACACGCCAAATTATTAATTTCCCACTGAGCTCTACTACAACAACGAAGCCTAAAAAAATTTAATAAACTTCTAGCATTCATAGTAACAATAAATTGTGTTTCACATGCATTAGGAAGAACAAATCTAGCATCTTCTGCCGCTTTTTTTGCTGCCCTTTTTTCTGCAATATCTTCTTTAACTCCGCTTTTAACTAACCTTTCTTTATTATTTTTAGTTAAAATTTTTAACAACTTACTATAACTTTCTTTTGAATTCTTAATAAATTTTAAAAAAACCTCTTTTGCCTCTTCATCATTTTCTATTTCTGGTGGAATAACAAAGGAAAAATTTTCTTCGCTAACATATCGTTGACTTTTAACACTAAAAGATGCTATTCTGTGCCTTGTTATTTGAGCCAAAAGCGACCGCGAAACACCTTCAATTGCAAAGGTGAAACTAACATGTTCTATTGGGCTTTCATGTCCAAAATCGAGCAAATTTTCAACAAACTTCTCTGCATCTTCATCTGTTGTTCTCTCTATAACTTTATCTATACTTTTTTCACTATAACAAAGCTTTGCCGCAACAGAAACCAAATTTTGTGGAAAAGCCGTGTAGCTAATTAATTTAACCTTCATATTTCCCCCAAAAAATAAAATCTTTTATTTTGCCAAAATTTCTTCTAATGCAGTTGCTAATTGATCTGGACAAGAAGTTCCTTTAAATCCACATTGTATTCCTTTTAATTTTTTAATAACATCTTTTGCGTTTAGACCTTTAACCATTTCAGATAGCCCCTTTGTGTTTCCATTACATCCGCCATCAAATTCAACATTTTTTATTATTTCTCCATCCATATCTATTGTTATTTTTCTGCTACAAACCCCTTTTGTTGTGTAGACATGTTCCATTTTTAAACTCTCCTTTTAATTCAAAATTTTTTCAATATAAACGTGTGGTGTGAAACAATCCCCAATTCTAACAACAGAAGAATTATAAAGCCCGTGAAAATCGGTTCCACCTGTTGCTATTAAATTATTTGTTTTAACTATACTATATAGTTTTTCTCTATCAACATTTTTGTTTTTTGGGTGCCACACCTCAACACCATCTATTGCTTTTTCCAAAACCAATTCATCAAGAAGTTCAAAACTATTGTGAACACTAGGATGGGCTAAAACAGATTTCCCACCTGCTTCTTTAATAGCCTTTAAAACCTCTCTAACTTCATTATGATGAAAAACTAGTCTATCTTCTCCTTTAAAAACTTCGTTATATAACTCACCACAAACCTTATTTGAATATCCGCATTCCGCCAAAACACGTAAAATATTAACCTCAAAAACACAACCTACTTTAGAACGATATTTTTCAAATAATTCAGGAACAACATTATATTTTTCTACAATATGTTTAATAAATTCATCAGAAGCTTTTGTTCTATCTTCCAAGACCTTATCACAATATGGTTTTAAAATATTAGGTTCTTTTAAATTATAGGCAAGAATATGAACCTTTCTATTTCTTTTTAAATCCATACAAGAAAGTTCAACACCAAAAATTAAATTTATATTATATTTTTCACCCAATCTTTTTAGTTCTTCATAGTCATATAAAAAATCATGATCTGTTAAAGAAATATATGAAAGACCTGTTTTATAAGCTAAATAAATAACATGTTCCACATCTAAAGAACCATCAGAATTCCTGGTGTGTAAATGTAAATCACCAGAATTTTTTAATATGTTACTTTTATTTTCTAATTCCAATGTCACAACCACCTTAAACTTCTTTCTTTTTATTATCACAGAAAAAATAAAAAAAGTCAAACATTTTAAACAAAAAATCTTGCAAAAATTAAAGTAGTTAAGGTGTCCACCAACGCTGCCACAATTAAAAGAATCAGTAAAACTAAAAATAAAGAAAAATATTCTTTTAAACACAAATTATTTTTTTGTCTAAATCTTCTATAAAATATGTTCTTAAACATTTTATTTGAAAGTTGAATACTACATTTTGAAGCTAAAATTATAATAAAACTAAAAATTATTTCACAAGGAGCTATTAATAAAATACAAAACAAAAACCCATTAAAACCTCTGGAATAATATAAAAAAGATGTGCAAATTCCAAGACCAAGCCCATGAAATATAGGAACAAAAAACGAAATAGGCTGCCCAACTGGAATAAATCCAGCCAAAAGTATAAGCAAAACTAATGGGAAAAATTTAAAGATAGATGAAAAGAAAACCGCAAAAAAAGATTGTTTAACCCTAGTTGTTATATAATTTTGCATAACAAACCCAAGCTGATTTAAAGCTTCTTGTTTATTAAATGCAATTAAAATCGCTCCAAAAATAAAACCGAAAGTGAAAATAATAAACAAAATTTTAAAAAGATTAACCTTTTTAAAAGAAGTTAAAGAAAAAATATTTCGAGTTCTTAAAATAGGAAAATTTAACATAATGCACATCCTTTTTTTTATTTATATAAAATTTTATGTTGGACGTGCAATTAATATTACAATTTTATTTTAACTATTTTGAAAGCTCAAAAGCCCTTTTAGCAGTTTCTTCACAGGTTTTTTCAATTATTTTTAAAAAATTATTTTCTTTTAAAACTTCAATTCCTTTTTCTGTTGTCCCTTTTTTAGAACAAACATCAGATATTAATTCATCTATTGTTTTGTTAGAATCTAAAATCATCTTTGCGCTGCCTATTAAAGAATAACAAAAAAGTTTTAAAGCTTTATCTTTCTCTATTTGTTTTCTTTCTGCAAAATCTAAAAATCCTTTTGCAAAATAATATATAAAAGCAGGAGAAGACCCATTAATTGAAACAATATCATTCATTTTTTCTTTTGGAATTTCACAAACAACCCCACTTTTTGAAAAAATTTCTTTTGAAAATTTAAATTCATCTTCCAAAACATTTTTTCCTCTACAAATCGCAACAGCTCCTGCCCCTAGAAGAAGAGGAGTGTTTGGCATAACCTGAACAAATTTTATGTTAAAATCAAAATATGAAGCTAAAAACTCTTCCCCTATTCCAGCTGCAATTGAAATTATAACAGTTTTTTCATTCACTTCTTCCTTTATTTCCTCCAAAACTTCTACGTAATTTTGAGGTTTAACCGCTAAAACAACATATTTTGCGTTTTTAACAACATCTTTTCCGTTTTCACAAAAACTAACATTTAGTTTTTCTAAATAGGAATAGTTATTTTTACTCCTATCATAAACAAAAATTTTTAAATTATCAGCAGAATTAAAAATGCCAGTTATTATTGCTTTTGCCATTTTTCCCGCACCAATAAACCCAATTTCGTTCATTTTCTTCCTCCTAATTATTTTTTAAACTAAGTTTTTGTTTTTTAAAAAGAAAAGCCTTAATTGCAATTGCAAGTTCAACTCTTTTTTTCTCCATTTCACAACCAATTAAATATGGCTTTAGCATATTTCCTCTTAATTTTACGTTGTTAGCATTACATCCACCGCCACAATAATATTTAGCCCAGCATTTCTCACAATCTTTTTTAGAAAGGAGGTTTGTTTTAGAAAATTTTTCTTTTAGTTCTTCATTAAAACTTTCTTCAAACAAATTCCCCATTAAATATTCTTTTTCACCAACAAACTGATGACAAGGATATAAATCTCCCTCAGGAGAAACAGCTAAATATTCACAACCACTTCCACAACCACGAAGCCTTTTTATAATGCAAGGGCCATAGTTTAAATCTATATTAAAATGAAAAAAATTAACATCATTGCCATTTTCTTTTTCTCTAACAATAAATTCTGCTATTTTTTCATATTCTTCAAAAATTTTAGGAAAATCCTCTTTTTCTATTGAATATTCTTTTTCTTCTTCACAAACAACCGGCTCAATTGAAATATTTTTAAAACCCATATCATAAAAATGAACAAAATCATTAAAAAAATCTAAGTTATTTCTTGTGAAAGTTCCTCGAATATGATATTCTTTATCTTTTCTTTTTTCTACAAATTCTAAAAATTTTGGCATTATTATATCGTAACTTCCGGTTAAATTTTTAGTAACCCTAAAAGAATCGTTAACACTTTTTCTTCCATCAAGAGATAAAATAACATTACTCATATTTTCATTTATATATTCAATTTTTTCAGAATCTAACAAAACTCCATTTGTTGTTATTGTAAATCTAAAATTCTTATTATGTTTCTTTTCAATTTTTCTTGCATATTCAACTGTTTTTTTAACAACATCAAAATTTAAAAGAGGTTCTCCACCAAAAAAATCAATCTCTAAATTTTTTCTATTTAAAGACTTTTCAATTAAAAAATCTATTGCCTTTTTTGCAGTTTCAAGCGGCATTAACTTTCTACCCTGCTTAAAATCTCCTGTTGATGCAAAACAATATCTGCAGCGCAAATTGCAGTCATGCGCAACATGAAGACACAAAGCCTTAATAACACTATCTTTAGCAACATTTTTTAAACTTTTATAATCAAATTCAAAAAACAAACTTCCCTTTTCATAAAGAAAAAATAGTTCATCAACCCTTTTTATTATTTCATTTTTTTCAATTTCTTTAAACTTTTCTAAAATAATTTTTAAACTTTCTTCTTTGTTTCTAAAATCAACATAATCTAAAATTAAAAATGTTAATTCATCAACAATGTGAACACAACCACTTTCAACATCTAAAACTATGTAATTATCAAATAATTTAAATTTATGTATCATAACAAAAGTAAAGCTAACGAACTAGTCGTCAGCCATCCTCCTTTTAAAACCAATTAATTTTGCTTTTGTTCTTCATTTTCACACTTTTGGTTCGCAACTGTGCAAGAAGTTTTGCAAGCAGATTGACATGAAGTTTGACATTCACCACATCCACCTTTGCATGCAGTTTTTATTAATCCACCTTCATTTAAAGTTATTATATTTTCCATATGTAAACCCTCCAAGTATATTTTATTTCATTATATCAAAATTAAATTTTCTTTTCAACTAATTAATAATTTTTTAAAATATGAAATTTATATTTAATATTAATGGTAAAATGTCACTAAATAATCTATATTTTTAAAAAAACAAAATTAAAATAAACACAAAATATAATATAAATATTTCTAGTTATAAACTAATAATTAAATTTTTTAAATAACTCAATTTAATTTTATTAAGTATATTTTTTAAAAAAATATAAAACTACGTACGAAAATATTTCAAAAATTATAAACTTTAAAATCAAATTTAAAATAGTGTAAAACTTATATTCCATATTAATTATTAATCAATAAATATGAATATATTAAAAAAATTTTACTAATAATACTTAAATAATCATTAAATATTTAATATATTTAAAAAAGCAAAATTAAAATAAACACAAAATATAATATAAATATTTCTAGTTATAAACTAATATTTAAATTTTTTAAATCACTCAATTTGATTTTATTAAGTATATTTTTTAAAAAAATATAAAACTACATACGAAAATATTTCAAAAATTATAAACTTTAAAATTAAATTTAAAATAATACCTATCTATAAAAATAAAATATAAGATATCAACACTATATTAATTAATCTTAAAAATTTTATTACTCATATTTAACTATTAATTTATTTCATTAAAACCATTCAGCATCTCATATATTCAAAAAAACCTAAAATAAATCTATACATTAAACTTCTAGATATCGTTTAGAATATTTCTTTAAATTAAATTTTTAATTAATAAAATTTAAAACATAAAATATAATTTTATTAATTATTAAACAAATAAATACAAATTAAAATCATAAGCTAATATTGCACTAAACTTTTACTAATAATACAAAAATATCAATAAATAGTTTTTTTATTCACAAGATAAACAAAATATAAAATACTATTTAATTAATATCAATATCATAAAAATATCTATTAAAAAACAACTAAAATTATATAACTTACATAGTAAAATACGCTTTTTATTAAATTTACTATACAACTCAACAATTTTAAAAAATCTAAAAAATATTAATCCCACATACCACAAATTATCAAATTAATTTATAAAAAAAAATTATAAAAATTTATATTTATTTGATTTTATCAATTTTTCATTAAAACAAAAACAAATTTTCATTCACAAAACTTTAAACCTTATGCAATATCTCGGTTATTGACGGAATTTTTAAAAGATCTTTAGGAATTATTTGTTCTAAAGAATCGACAATTTCTCTTAAATTTTCCATGTTTTTTAAAATAACATCTCTACTAAACTCAGCTTTTTCTTTTATTTCTTTAAAATTTTCTGATTCTTTTAACGATTCTTTTAACTTTTCTTTATATTCATTTATTTTTTCAATAGACGAGTTTAAAAATTCCACTTCATTCTTTAAAGATTTATTTTGTAGACCACAAGTTTTTTCAATTTTCAAAAACAAATCGCAAACATTTTTAGTATGATTATTAATAGCCGGCAAAATTTCTTTTCCAACCATTTCTAGCATTGTGTGAGCTTCAATTGCAATTGTTTCACAATAGCTATATAAAGCAATTTTATATCTTGCTTCGCATTCTCCTTTAGAAAAAACATTAAAATGTTCAAACATAAAAACATTTTCTTTTTTCATCAATTCTTGAGCAGCAGTAACAGTGTCTTTAATATTACAAAGCCCTCTTTTTTTTGCTTCATCTTCCCATGTTTTTGAATAATTATTTCCATTAAAAATTATTTTTTTATGCTCTCTCATAGTTTCAGAAATAATTTTAGTTGCTGCTTTTTCCAAATCTTTTTCTTCTTCAAAAATTTCAGCAAAACATTCCAAAGATTCTGCAACAATTAAATTTATAACAGTTGTTGAAAAAGAAATTGAAGAAGAAGAACCAAGCATCCTAAATTCAAATTTATTTCCAGTAAAAGCAAAAGGAGAAGTTCTATTTCTATCACTATTATCCTTTAAAAAATTTGGCAGAGTTTTTGCTTTTGTAACAAAAATTTCATGTAGTTCATCTCCGGTTATTTCCCCACCTTTTTCTATGCTTTCCAAAATAGAAAAAATATGTTCTCCTAAAAAAATAGAAATAATTGATGGTGGCGCTTCATTTCCACCTAATCTTCTGTCATTTCCTGCATGTGCAGCGGTCATCCTCAAAAGCCCTGCATGCAAACTAACTCCACGAATAATAGCACATAAAAAAATCAAAAATTGTATATTTTCTTCTTTTGTTTTTCCAACTTCTAAAAGATTTGTTCCATTATTTTTGCTTAAAGACCAATTATTGTGTTTGCCAGACCCATTAACATTAAAAAATGGTTTTTCATGCAATAAACAAGCCAAACCTTTTTCTTTTGCCAAAACACGCATAGTTTCCATAATTAGTTGGTTATGATCGGCAGCAACATTGCAAGATTCAAAACAAGGAGCCATTTCATGTTGAGCAGGAGCAGCTTCGTTGTGTTTAGTTTTAGAACAAACTCCAAAAGCCCAAAGTCTTTCATCTAACTCTTTCATAAAATCAGAAACTTTTATTTTAATCCTACTACAATAATGATCGTCCATCTCCTGCCCTTTAACAGGATTTGCCCCAAAAAGAGTTCTTCCACAAATTTTTAAATCTAGTCTTTTTTCATATTTAGCTCTATCTATTAAAAAATATTCTTGTTCTGCTCCAACATTTGGAATAACACTTGTTGTTTTTTCATCCCCAAAATATTTTAATATTTTAAGAGCCTGAGTTGATATAACTTCCATAGATTTTAAAAGTGGAGTTTTGGCATCAAGCGCTTCTCCATTATATGAACAAAATGCTGTGGGAATATATAGAGTTTTATCTTTAATAAACGCTGGAGATGTGCAATCCCAAACTGTATATCCTCTTGCTTCAAAGGTGTTTCTAAGCCCTCCATTTGGAAAGGAAGATGCATCTGGTTCACCTTTTATTAATCCACTTCCAGAAAATTTTATTGTAACATTGCCATTTTTTAAATCTATAAAACAATCATGTTTTCCAGCAGATCTACCTGTCATAGGTTGAAACCAATGTGTGTAGTGTGTTGCTCCATTTTTAATTGCCCAATCTTTCATAGCACAGGCAACAACAGACGCTATTTCTGGCTCTAATGGAAGAAAAAATTCGATAGATTTTTTTAAACTTTTATATGTCTCACTAGGTAGATGATTTTTCATAACTTCATCACTAAAAACTAAAGACCCAAAATTTTTTACTAAATCCAAAATAAAAACCTCCAAATTTAAAAAAATAAAAATATTCAAGTAATATTAACATCAAGAAGTTTCAAAGTCAATATTCTAAACTGAAAATTTGTTTTTAAAAATCAATTTTTTTAAATATTTTAGCATATTTATTAATAAACAAAAATATGCTTGTTTTAATGAAAAATTTATTGTACAATCTAAAAGGAAATTTTAAACCAAAACAAAAATAATGGAGGGTTTTTTATGGAGTCATCAGGAGGAAATATATATACTTCAATTTTATTTTTAGCAGTTATTGTAGTAACATTTTATTTTTTATATTTAAGGCCACAAAAAAAAAGAGACAAAGAATTTGCAAAAATGAGAGATTCTTTAAAAATTGGAGATGTTGTGATAACAATAGGCGGAATAGTTGGAATTGTAACTTCAATTAAAGAAGATGTTATAATTTTGGAAACAGGAAATGATAAAAATAAAGTTAGAATTAAAAAATGGGCCGTCAAAGAAATAGAAAATTTAGAAGAAAAATAGATTTATTTTAAAAAAACGTTATTTTTAAAGATTGTTAGACATATAATATTAAAAAATAGTATAGGAGGCTTTGGTTTTGGATAAGTTAAAATTTAAGAAAATTTTTAAATTAACTATGTTTGGAACAATAACTGCTTTGGTTATATTAGCAATTTTGTTTGCAGGATTTAGTGCTATTATTTTATATGCAAATATAAAACCTTCTTTAATATCTCAAGTAACAACAATTTTGGGTGCAATATGTCTTTTCCTATCTGCATTTATAACTTCAAGAATTGCAAACAAAAATGGAATGTTAATAGGTTTTATTTTTGGAGCTGTCGCCAGCATTTTAATTTTCACCTTAACGTTTTTAAACACAACTGTTGCTTTTAGCATTGGACAATTAACAAAAATTATTGTTATAATGATTGCTTCATGTTTAGGAGGAATATTTGGAGTTAATTCAAAAGATTAACTTTAGTATGTGAAAAATAAAGGAAGAATATTTTTTAGGAATTTTTAATATTATTTTTTAAAAATAAAATTTCTAGGAGGTGCCTTTATTAATGAATAAAACTAAAAAAATATTACATATAGCTCTAACTTTATTTATTTCAACAACATTTTGTATTTCAATTGGAGCTATGCAAAAAAAAGACAGTTTTCGTCCTAATGAAAAAATGTTCACTCCTTCAACCTTAGAAAAAAATGAACTAGAAAGTTTCTTAGTTTCATTAAAGAGCGAAACAGATTTTAATATTAATGGACCCACTGCTCAAATTTTTAATATGGCCTTTAAAAATCAATTAATAAAAGATTTTAGAGAAAACTACTATATTGACATCAAAAATTATATTGACGATAATGAAATACCTTTAATCAAAAAGGAAGATTTGAAAAATAAATTTAAAATAAACTTAGATCTTAAAAAGAAAAATAAATTTACAAGAACAATAAAAATAAGGTTTCAAAAATATATGGATGAAGTTATAAGAAACAAGCGAAAACTTAAAAAAATTACAAATTTAACAAAAAAAGACATAAATAAAAATTTTGAAAAATATAAAAGTCATATAAAAAGTGATTTGAATTTTATGGAAAAATTTTACAAAAGAAGAGAAGAGCTTTTTAATTCTGCTGTTTCAAACAAAAAAAGAGAATTTATGCAAGATTTTAAAAGATTTTCTAATTTAACCGCAAATTCATATGACATCTTCAACAGAGAAAAAATTAAAGATATGCGCAAACTCTATAAAAATGCCGAAGAATTAAAAAAAGAAGCCAAAACTTTAAATTTAAAAGGTAAAATTTTTGAAAGCTATAAAAAGAAAATATTAAACCAAAAACCCAAAGAAGTTGAAAATTTTGTTAATAAATTCAAGAAAGACTTAAATAACGTTAAGAAAAACGACGTTTTAAAATGTTGTGATGCTGTGGTGGAAGAAAACTTAAAAATTATAAGATATTAAAATCCAAAAATTTACCAAAAATTTACTATGAATATAAATTTATTTTTAGGTTAAACTAACTAGGCGAATTTTTTAATTCGCTTTAGAAATATGAATTTTCCCCTTAAAATTTTTTAAATTTAAGATCGGTTATATAACATTTTATCAAGTTGAACTATTTATGATATTGCATAGTTTTTAAATATTATTTAGCAAATATTTCAAATGTCCATTTAAGAATAAAAATAAAATATATGGTTAAAATATAAGAACAGGTTTGTTTGTAAGCCTGTTCTTTCTATATATTATGTCATTTTTATTTTAATTTTTTATTAGAAAGATTAAAAAAAAATAACATTTAATCTAGTCTATATAAACTTTTACAGTAAAATAGAATTTTAGATAGAAGAAATTTAAATTTTTTTCTATTTTTTAATATGAGATCTAGCATAATACATACATTTTATATTCATTAAAAAATAAATATTTTGAAAAACTATTCTCAACCCTGAAGAATAATTTAAAATACGTTATGTTTAACACACTTAATTTGAATAAATTAAATAGAACACAAAGTAATATATGAAATAATAGAGAAAGGAAGTTTTTATTATGAAAAAATTTAACAAAATACTGTCTATAATATTAAGCTTTTCTTTAATCGGAGGAATATGTTATTCCTGTGAAGCTATGGCTTTAAAAGACAAAATAAAAAACCAAGCAAAAAATATAATAAATAAAATCGATAATAAATCAAAAGACAAAATTCCTAATTTAAACAAAATAAAAGATAACGTAAAAACTAAAATTGAAACAGGAAAAAATAAAATTGAAGATAAATTTAACAAAACAAAAGAAAATATTAAAAAAAATATAAACGAAAATATTAATAAGGTTAAAAATAATGTCAAAGAAAACAAAGAAAAAGCAAAAGAAAATAAAAAAATAACAGAAATAAACAAAAACAAAATTGAAAATAATGTAACAGAATTTAATTCTAATTTTATTCCAATTTCTATTAAAAGCACATCACCTTACACAAAAGCTATAATCATGGATATTTTGTTAAATAAACTATTTAATGAAAAAAAATTAGACAGAGATATGTTAAAATATAATCAAAACACACCAAATAAAAACTACGATTTATTTTCAATTTTATTAAATAAAAACTTTATTCCTGGAATAAACATTTCAACAGATGAAAAAAATTTAAATAATTTAAGAAACATAGTAAAAAGTAATGAATTTAAAAACTTTGTAAAAAATATTAAAATAACAGAAAAAGATTTTAACGAATCTAAAGAAAGAATAAAAAAATATTTAGAACAACAAAAACAAAACATAGAAAAAAATATCAACGAATTAAAAGATGAAAAAAATAACAGAATAGATTTATCTAATCTTTTAAGTGAATCTAAAAATCAAATTGAAATTAATAATATAATCTATAATGACGGAATTAAAGAATTTTTGAAAAAATATGACAACAAGTTGTATGAAAAAGTTGAAGCAAGAATAAAAAATTCTGCATTTGATAATGCATTTTTCAAAGATAGTTTAAAATATTCAAAAGAATTTTTAATAGAAAAATTAAATGAAACATTAAATAAAATAAATTCTAATAATGGATTTATGGAAGAACTTAATAAATTGAAATATAACGATGAAATTAAAAATATGAAAATTGAATCTAAAGATATTGAAAAATATGATATGAATAATAATAAAAGAGGAACAATAAACCTTTGTGGAATTGAAGAAACAAACAGATATTTCTTGTATTCACCAGAAATTATAGCATATGGATATTTTAATGCTTTAAAACTTAATGAAAATGAAAAAAAAGAATTTAAGGAATATTATAAAAGAAAATTAGATGAAGCAAAAACAATAAATATTAATGATAAAAATAAGGTGAAAATGAAGGAAGTTGTAGATTTATTTTTTGGAAAAAATTCATTTTTAGAAAAACATCTAAATAAAGAAGAATATCAAAGACAAAAAAACGAAATAGAAAAAGAAGAAAATATATCTAATTTTTTTGATATTTTCAAAAATTTCAAAACGACATATTATGAAACATTTGTAAACAAATTATAAAAAATACATAATAATTATATAAAAACTTATAATTTTTATTATTAAAGGGCTGTGAATCTAAATTACTTTCACAGCCTCTTTTTGTTATTTTTTTATTACAAATTTTGTAATTTTCTTGTAATAAAATTGTAACTTGTTTTTTTTAATTTTATAATTTAAAATATATATTTAGAAGTATAAAATTTTTTAATTAAGGAGTGTTTTAAAAATGAAAAAAAACATAAAAACAAGAAAGTTAATACCAGTATATTTATCTTTATTTATGGCTTTAAATATAACAACATTAACAAATGCTAAAATAAAACATAAACCAAAACCAACAATAAAAACTAATAATAATATTTTAAATAAAACATATACAAAAAATCCAACAGATTCAACGAAATTTAATGAAAATCTTCAATCTTTACTTTCAAACCTCAAAAATAAATCTTCATTTATAGATAATAATAATAATCCATTACTTAACATTTCAGTAAATAAATACAATAAAAAATATGGTAAAAACTATAATCAAAGAATAAATTTAAAATTTTCTTCAGGAGATAAATTATTAAATGGTGTTGCTTTATGGCTTGTTAATAACAATATTATGGAAGAAATATATAAAAAGTTAAACATATTAAAAAGAGAAAATGAAGAAAAATCATCTTTTTTTGATTATATGAATAGTTCTAAGGATCCTGAATTACATATTATATTACCTGATGACAAAAGTGAAGCATTTGATGAAGCAAATAATAACTTAGAAAATTATTTAAAAAATAACTTTAAACAACTATGTGAATCTTTTGCTACGAATAAAATGACTGCAACTTCAACAACAGATATATTGAAAAATATCGATCAAGAAATAACACACGAAATATCAAACATAAATAGCGAAATTAAAAAAATAAATGGTTCATCAACATATTCAAATAAAGATTTCTATATATTAAAAGGACAACAATTCTTTGACAGTGAAGATTTTAAATGTTTTGTTAATTTTTTAAATCCAAATTTACATAATTTTTTAAAACAAAATTTAAATACCGAAAAAAATGAAAAAAATAAAAATAATATATTTTACATGATCGGTAAAGAAATTTACAAAAATACGCTACAAGACTTAAAACAAAAATTATCCAAAATGAATAGCTTAAAATCAAGTTTCTCAAGATTCATGCCAAAAAAAGATACAGACTCAATTTTTAGTTTTTTTAATGATAAATATTATTTTGATAAATATTATTTTAAAAATGATAGAAAATACATATTTGACGACGATGATGATGACGATGATGATTTTAATATATTTGGAATAACAAATTCAAGAACACGAAAAGTAAAAGAATACCAAAATAAAATTAACGAAATAACTAAAAGATTAAGCAACACTATTAGAAATAGCATTACTTTTAAAGAATTGAAAAAAGAAAATATTGCAACATTAAATGAAAATAAAAAAGAATATGAAAAATACATGAAACGACTTAATCTTATATTAGAAAATATAAATTTAAACAAAAAACAAAAAGATGACTCAGAAATTTATTTAAACAACGATATAGAACATGTGGTAGGCAGCTTAAAAAACGATTACAAAAAAATTAAAAAAATATTAAAAGAAAACAAAGATAAAGGTGGTAGAAGCGAAGAATTAAAAAATGAAATGAATAAAACATTAGATTCTTTACATTTAAGCAAAACTTTCAAAAAAAATAAAAAACAAAATGATAAAGAATTAACAAAAAAAGCAAAAGAATGGCTTCCTATTAAAGTTAAATATATTAAAAATTTATTAAATAATAAAAAATTAAAAAATATAAAAGGTAAATTTATAGAGAACCAAAATTCAGAAAAAACAAATTTAAGCAATTCGACCACAGATATTTCAGAAAAATCAACTATGGATGAAACAAATTTAAATAATTTAAGCAAAGATATGTTGAGCCAAACAAATTTTAATGAAGCAAATTTAAAAAATAATAATTTAAAAAAACAAAAAAAGTTAAGTAATAAAAGCTTAGATATTAAAAACTTACAAGCAATGAAAAATTTAATAAATAATATTTCAAAAAAAACTAATAATAAAACTTCAAAAAAATCAAATTAAAAATTATAAGGAGTTGTTAATATAATGACTATAAACAAAAAATTTATCAC
The DNA here is from genome assembly GCA_902772105.1 of Oscillospiraceae bacterium. Classification (GTDB taxonomy): domain Bacteria; phylum Bacillota; class Clostridia; order Oscillospirales; family Ruminococcaceae; genus RUG12519. The sequence continues at coordinate 18,759 of CACXZI010000005.1, forward strand.
CATTTTTTTGAGCTTAAGCATTTTTTTAGCACTCCCCCAACCTATTTTTTCTATGAATAGATTTGAAACAATGTTCACATCTATTTTAGGAAACGAAAAAAAACAAAATTATAAATTTGTTTTATATTTTAATAACGAATCAATGATAGAAGACAAAAAATTACTAATAAAAATATTTAATTGTTACGCATTAGCAAAAGTTCCAGGAATATCAGATGAAACAATAAAAGAAAATTTATTACTATATCAATTTTATGGATATAAAATTCCAGAAGAAATTTTGTCACTAACAAAAGAAGATTATAAGAAAATAGATAAATATTATAATAAAAAAAATGTTGAAAATTTAGTAAACAGTAATTTTGAAGATTATGGTAGATTCATACAAAAAATTACCTCATTTTATAAAGAAAATATTGATGAATTAAAACGATATATAAAATATTTAAAAGAGAATAAAACAGATGATTTTTACGCAGAATTTTTCGATAAAATTAAAAATAGAAACAAAACAAAAATAAGTTGTTTAAAAGAAAAAGAAGAAAACAAAAAACAAAAAATACATAAAGGAAAAAAAGCAGCTATAAAAGAGATATCTATCGCTGCATCTTTAATAAATCAAAATAAAAAATATATAGAAAAAATCACAAAAACATCAACAAAAGAAAAATTCAAAAAATTTATGAAATCATGCAACATAGAAGAATTCTTTAAAAATTCAATAGATGACTCCATTATTAGTTGCTTCCCTGAAGAATTAGAACTAACTTTTTCAATGGACTATTCATATTTAAATAAGAATCATCTGTCTTTATATGTTCCATTTGTTTTATATACACTAGGCGATTTACTAAAAGAAGATAAACAAAATAAAATAGCACAAAATCTACTTAAAAAAACTAAAAAACGATTTAAAAGAGAAATAAAAAATGGTATGTTTAATTTTTTTGATTTTACTAGTTCTTCTTTAATACGTTTTTGCCCAATAACCGCCATTAGTTGGGAACAAAATAAAAATAACACACCTGAATCATTAAAATGTCGTTTTGATTTTGACAACAAAAAAGAACTAAATTTAATTAAAAAATATATAACTTCTAAAAAATTTAAGGATAGATTAAAAATAAATCTATCCGAAAAAAGTTTTAAAAAGTTTAAAAATGAAATAATTAAAAAAATTAAAGAAAGTTTAAAGTTAAAAAAAGAATTTTTAGAAAGAGAAAATGTAGAAAAACAAATAGAATATATTAAAACTAACAAAAAACGAAACATAGAAGAAAATAAAGAAAATTTGAAAAAAACTAATCAACCAAAAATAACTGAAAAAGAAATTAAAAAAGCGGAAAAATTTTTGAATGATAAAAGCAAAATAAAAGAAACCGCCGAAGAAAATTTAAAAAAAATGAAAAAAGATTTTGATATCTTTAAAAAAAATGTAAATAAAGGAATTAACCAAATGGAAAAAATATCTTTTAAAAATTTTAAAACTATTTGTGACACAGTTGAATTAACAGACGTAAATATAGAAAATTTTGCATTCTAATTCTAAAAAATCTCAAGAGGTGGTTTTAAAATGAAAAGAAATTTAAAATATATCCTAATATTAGCAAGTTTGAGCATTTTAACTATCCCTTTAAACACTTTTGCTAAAAACAAAAACTATAGAATTTATTACGTAAATTACGTCTTTTGTAATAAAGAAAATGAAAAAAATAATACATTTGAAAATGACTTTTTCTATGAAAATTTAGGTAATTTAGCAGTTTACTATATTTTTAAAAACACACCAAAAATTTCAGAAGAAACAAAAAAAAATATAATTTTTTCTAGAAACAAACTAAACTCGGATAAAATTTTATTACTTGAAAATTTTTTAATTTCAGATGAAGACAAAAAAAAGATTGAAAAACATCTAAAAAAAATAAAAAATAAAATAAACAAAAATAATAACGATGAAAAAAAAATTATAAAATATTTCGAAAATTTTATTAAAAACAAAAATATAGATATAAAAAAAATTAAAAACAGCTATATAAAAATAATAGAAGACAAAATAGAAGAATTGGAAAAAAACATTAAAAATTTAGAAAAACAAAAAGAAGATAGATTTTTCATTGAATTTGAAAAGAAAAAAGAAATTAAAAAAATTAAAAACTCTATTAATGATAACATTTTAAAAAAAACTGAACCTAAAAGTGATGAAAAACTTTTAGAAAAAGGAAAAGAGTCGGTTAAAAAAGACATTAAATATAAAAAACTTTTTATTGGAAAATTAAAAAATGATATTAAAGAAATTAAAAAAATTGAAAAAAAACATCTTGATGATTTTTTAGTAAACCTATTAACCACATACACAAAAAATGATAACTTTTTAAAAAATCGCCAACCACATGAAATGAGATATTATTTACGATTTGATTTTAAAAATACAAATAAGGTTAATAAACCAACCAGATATATATATTTAAAATGTTTTGACGAAACTTTATACGAAGAAATGATGAATTTAAAAAACAATAAACATATAAAAAATTACTTTAAAGAGAATGAAAAAAATATTAATAACACAGCTAAAGACTACAAAAAAAATTATAATCTCAGTGAAATAGAAGCAAAAAGTCTTCATAAACATCTAAAATTCTTGAATAAATCTGGTTTAAATGGGCTATCGCCAACCCACATAATCGAATATCCAACAATTCCTAAATTTTTAAATAAATTAGATTTTTATTCTGAAAATGATAAAGACGTTTTAGATGTTATTATTTCAATTATAAAAAGTGATGAATTTAAACAAAGGTTAAAGAAAAATTTAAAAGAAGAATATATAGAAAAAATAAAACAAAATCACATAAATTATCTTAATTTTATATATAACTACTTAAAAAAAGAAAATGAAAAAACCAAAAAAGAAAATTTAGTAGAAGTCGGAAAGAAAGATTTAAAAGAATATATGAAATATCAACAACAGTGGCTAGATAATTCAAAAAAAGAAAAAAATAAAAACCAAATCAAAAAATATGAAGAAGAGTTAAACGAAATCAAAGAAACATTAAAAGATAGCAATTTGTTAAAAGAAAAAGGAAATGAAATAAATCAAAATTCAATTAATGCATATAAAAACACAATGAAACACATAAAACATACAATAAAAAAAATTAAAAACGTTAAATTAAAAGATGTTAAAGAAGCTTTTAATATAATTGAATTAAATAAACTAAATAAACTAATTGATAATAACGAAAATCCATTCTAAATAAACCCTAAAATTTTATTTATTTAATAAGTTTAAAAAATATAAATTTTTATTAGATAAAAAATAGCCAAAAATTATACATTTTTTATTTAATAGTTACTTGACGCCATATCTAATTTGCGTTATATATAGCTCATAATAATAAATTCAAGGAGTTGTTAAAAAATGACCAAAAACAAAAAAATAATTGCCGCATTTTTAGGTTTAAACCTTTTTTTAGCTGTGCCCACCATTTCTCTTGCAAAAGAAAATAACCAATTCAAAAACTTATTTGAAACAAATATTGGAAATGATCAGAAACATGTATATAACATTAGACTATATTACAACACAAGTTATTTAAATGAATATAATACCAATTTATTAGAAAAATTATTTTTATATTATCTATCATCAAAAGTTCCAGGAATAGAAGATGAAACAATAAAGGCAAGTTTTTTTCTGAATCAATTTAGCGAAAAATCAAAAAATAGTCACAGTTTATTTTTAAAAAACAACGAAGTAAAAAAAATAAATAAATATTATACAAAAGAAAAAGTGAAAGATTTATTAGAAGGAAATATTGAAAATTACGACCAATTAAATAAAAAAGTTATTTCATTATATGACAAAAATATAAATGAAATAAAAGAATATATTAAATATTTAAAAAATATTAAAACAAATGAGTCGTATCTTAAAATTCTAGAACAAGTTGAAAATAGAAATAGAGAAGAAATTAATTTTTTAAATAATGATGAAGAAGAATTAAGCGAAAAAGAAAAAATAGAAAAAGCAAAAGAAATCGTTGGAGATGAAATTAAAATTGCTGATATATTAATAGATCAGTATGAATATGAAAAAAAAGAAATTAAAAGTATTCCAAAAGAAATATTTAAAAAATTTTTAAAAGATTATCAAATAGAAGAATTTTCAGAAGATAAAAACGCTAAAATGTTACAGGAAAAAAATGCTTACGACAACTACTCAAATTTAAACATAAAAATATCTCTAGAAGGAATATCCATAAATGAAATTTACCAAAATTTTCTGCCACCATTTTTTGCAAAATGTCTTTACGATACATTAAAAAATGATACTAAAAATAAAGTAGCTCAAAACTTCATTAAAAGAAATAAAGAAAAATATGAAGAAAAAAACAAAAAAAGAAAGAATAAAATATATTACATAAATCCAACCGAATTAATAAACAAATATCCAATGGGACTCCGAGCACATATGGATTATAGAAATAAACAAAACATATTATTTGTGTTTGAATCTGTTAAAAATGTTAAAGAAGCAAAAATGATTGTAGACTGTATAAATTCCAAAGAATTTAAAGAAAACGTTAAGAAAAATTTAAAAAAAGAAAATTTTGAAAAACATAAAAATGAAGCCATTAAATTTATAGAAAAAAATAGAAAATATAAAAATCATAAAAAACAAAAAAACAAATCAAACAGCTTAGAGAAAGAAATTGAAAATATAAAGATAACTACAAGAGAAAAAATTAGAGACTACGAAGAAAGATTAAAAAAAGAAAAAAATCCTCTACGTATAAAATCTAAAAAAAGATCCATAAAAAAAGCGAAAGAATATTTAAAAAATTATGAACAAATTAAAGAAGATGCTATGTGTAATTTAGAAGATAGAAAAGATACAAAAGATAACACATATAAAGAAGCGGAAAAATGGATTAATAAATTAAAAAATTTATCTAATAAAGATTTCAAAAAAATATGTAAAGATTATGAAATAACCAAAGCAGAATTAAAAAAATATTGATTTTTAACATTTTAAATTAACATTGTATAAAAATTTTTTAAAGGTGGTTATATAAAATGAAAAAATGTTTTAAATATTTGTTAATAACAGTAAGTTTAAGTTTTTTAACAATGTCGAACAACGTTTCTGCAAAAAATGAAGAAAAAAATCAAAATGAAGAATTTTCTACATATACCGTACAATGCGATTCAAAAAACAAAAACTGTGAAGATAATGAAAAATATTACGAAAATTTAGGAAATCTTGCTGTTTATTCTTTGTTATATGAAATTCCAGATATATCTAAAGAAACACTGAAAAATGTTGTTTTATCTTGGAATAAAGGCCATGGCAGACGATATTATTTAAATACCTATATTATTTTAAATAAAGATAAGAAAAAAATCAAAAATTTTTATAAAGACATATCAAAAAAAATTGAGAAATATACAAAAGATAATAACAATACTAAAGAAGACATTGAAAAATATATAGAGAAAATGGTAGAAGAAAAAAATATAAATTTAAATAACCTAAAAAATAAATATATAAAATTAATTGAAAATACAATAAAAGAAAACGAAAAAAAAATTGAAGATTTAAAAAAAGAATTAAAAAAGCCTAATAATGATAAATTTTTTATTGAATTTGCTAAAAGAGACAAAGAAGAAGAAGAAAAACAAAAATATGAAAAATATGATCACAAAAATATTATAGAAGAAATTAAATTTAAAGATGATAAAATATTAATAGAAAACGGAAAAAAAAGAGCTGAGAAAAAAATTAAAAGAATAGCTTTAATCAATGAAAAGTTAGAAAGAAACATAAAAGATACAAAAAAAATAAAAAAATCAGAATTGAATTCTGTTTTAAAAGGAATTTTTAAATCTAACAATGCGTTTTTTATAAGTGATTATGGAAATAGATACAGTTTAGATATTTATTTTAAAAATTCTTCGTATAACACTGATGTTATTAACCATCTATATTCAAGACATTTTCTTGAAACATTGGATAAAGAATTAGAAAAACGAAAAAAAAATAAATGTGTAAAAAGAGCAATGAAAAAAACAGAAAAAGAATATAAAGAAATGGTGAAAAGATGCCAAGAAAATGAAGATATAAAAAATTTAGATATAAAAGACATGAAAGAATATGTAGAATATTGTAAAAGTAGTGTAATTCCTCCAACAGTTTTTGATTATTCAGTAAGGCGTGGCCTTAATAATTCAATTTATTTATACAGTTTAGAAAAAGGTTTAACTGAAATTATTTCAAAAATAATAAAAAGCGATAAATTTAAAGAAAAGCTAAAAAAAAGTTTAACAAAAGAACGCTTTGAAAAATTAAAAAGTGGATTGTTAAAAAATATTAAATTTACAGAAAAATATACTAAAATAGCCAAAGATAAATTAATGGGAAAAAATACTTTAAATTTAGGAGAAGAAGACATAAAAAACAACATTAAATGGCAAAAAGAACACTTAGAAAATGTTAAAAAACAAAAAGAAGATAAATATGTAAATAAAAAACGAACCATAAAAGATGCTGAAAAATCTTTAAAAGAAAACGAAAAAAAATTAAAAGATAGAGAAGAATTAAGAGAAATTGGAGAAGAAAAAAGAGAAAATGAATTAGATGAATATAAATATGAAAAATCTCAAATAAATGATTGGTTAAAACAACTAAAAAATGCTAAATTTAAAGATATACAAAGAGCAAAAGATTTGATTAAATATGAAAAAATTGAACTAAGACAAAATAATTGATTTATTATTTTGTCAAAAAGCTTGATTTTTTGTAGAAAAATGGTATAATTTAAGTATGTATGAAGAGAAAATTGGAGGTTTTAATATGAAATTAAAAAGAATTTTATTAAGTTTAATTTTAGTGGCAACACTACCATTTGCTATGAAAGTTAGCGCAAAAGGAAAATTCGGTTTACTAACAACAAAAGATTGTATTTCAACAGCAAATCCTAAAGATACTATAAGTTTTTCAGAAATAAATACAAAATTGTGTAACGATTTTCAAGATTGTAATTTATTAATCAAATTCAACGAAGAAAATAAAACACCTCAAATAACTAATGCTATATATTTACAAATTTTTAGTAAGTTAATAACCAATGTTTTTATTGATAATATTAAGGAAAATTATAATTTAGATTTAGATGAATTTAAAATAAAAGATTATGAAAAAGTTGATTTAAATAATGTTTTATTTGCTTTTAATTCTTCATTAGCACTAGGAAATGACCAACAATCAATTCCTGAAATTTTCAAAAAACTTGTTAATTCAAAAGATTGGAATTTTTATATAGCAAAAAATATTACTAAAAATTTAGGTCAAGAAAAATTTAATATACTAGGTAGATATGTAGGATATATACTTGAAACAGGATTAGATTGTGTTTATAATAAACAATTTAAACCAAAAATTGAAAAATACATAAACAAAGGAGCATTAGATAAAATACTTAATGGTATAATTTCAAGATATAATGAACTAAAAAATAAACCTGAATTTAAAGAAAACTCTGAGTTATTTAAAGAAAAACATCCTGAATATCCAGAAGGATTTATAGAAGAAATTAATAGAATTAAAAATCTTAATAAGGAAGAACAAAAAAAATATTTTGGAGAAATCCTCTACAAAATGAGCTTTGACTTTAAACAAGCTTAAATATAGAAAAATTTTTATTATTTAAAAACAAAATTTAACAAAAAAAATAAGCAATATTGTCTTCATATTTTTTAATAAAAAAGAGATAATAATAATATAACATAGATAAATATCGAGGTGTTAAATATGAAAAAATTGAATTTAAAAGTTTTATTATTAATCACTTTATTGAGTGGAATTTGCTTTAAAGCGAGTGCCACAGCTATGAAAGAAAATAGTTTGGTTAAATATAATCCTAATAATGCCATCACAGGAAATAAAGAAGTTACCGAATATAAAGAAAATAATGGTGTTATAACCGAAATTAAAAAAGAAAGCAAAAAAGATAAAGGAAAAATTTACAATTTAGTTATAAAAGATACAAGTGGTAGTACATCAACATGCAAAGAAAGAATATATTTTGATTATATATTAAAAATTCTGGAAACTGAATTTAGTGATAGATATAAAATAGAATTAGGAAATATATTTAAAAACATAAACATTAGTAGAAATAATGGTAATATTTACATTAACTTCGAATTATCGGTTCCTACTGAAGAAGAAGTAATATCAGATAAAATAATAGAATTTGCGTCATCTATTTTTATTCCTAAAGATTTAAATAAAACAAAAAATAATTTAAATGAAATAATTAATAAATATAATTTAAAAGATATGAAAATTGAAAAAGAAAAAATAATAAATGAAGAAATAGATAAACTAAATAAATATGAAGCCGAAATTAAGACAAAATACGATAATAGAAGAAGTTTTTTCAATAGTCCTATGCAAGGTTTTTTTGGAATCAATAACATGTTTAGTAATATAGAAAAAATGTTTGATAGTTCATTTTTTGCTAATGACTTATTTACCAGTGATCCATTTAAAGATAGTGAATTAAATGACATAAAAAAAGAAGTTAAACAAGAAAGAGAAGAACAAGAAAAAAATGATATTATTAATAAAATAGAAGAGAAAAAATCAGGATTGATGAAATTAAAGAATAAAGAAACTGATTTAAAAGATCTTACCGCTCTAATAAATAATATTGAAAGTTTAAACTCAGATGGACAATACATTAAAATATCGAAAAGTATTTCATCTGTTAGCACAAATTAAATATTAAATAGATAAATTTTTGGGGTATGTTTTTATATCATTCCCCTATTTTTTTTATGTTATATGACAAAAAATAAAAATTAATATATTGACTTTTTTGTATTTTTTTGTATAATAACATTATAACATGTTAATTTTAGGAGATTATAAAATGAAAAAATATAAAAAAATTACTACATTAATTATTAGCCTTATTACAATAAATAGTTTTTGTTGTAGTGTTAGTGCTTTTAAATATATTAACAGAGATAGAGATAAGTTTTACGATGAAGGTAACAAAGTGAAAAGAAAAAACATAAAAACTAAATCTGTTAAAGAACAAAAAGGATTTACATATTCAATGAGTGTTAAAAGGCCAGAAAATGCTCCGGGAAATTATATAGATTTTTTTAATAAATGTTTTATGTATATATTTTCTAAAAAAACTCCCTATAAAGAAAAAGAAGGCATTAACATGAATTCATTTTTTAGAAATTGTAACTATAGATATAATGGCGAAAGTTTTTATTCAAACCAGTATGTGTTTAATAACAGTAAAAGAAATCTTGAAGACTTAAAAAATTTCTATAAAAATAATATGGCAGATAGAGAATTTAGTAAATATTTTAACGAATATGATTTTGGTAACAGTAAATATAGTTATGGTGATTTTAATAATAACAAAACAATTTTTAGTGAAGACGAATATAAAAAATTTTTAAATAGCTATTGTAATCGTTTATTCGAAAGATTTAAAGCTTTTTCATACTTAATTAGAAGAAAATATGAAAGAAGAGAATTAGATAAATTAAAAAAGATTTTAGAATTGCATTACAAAGATACATCACATAGTGAAGATGTTTTATCTTTTATGAATCAATCTAAAAATATGAGAAAACTTATTAAAACTATGTTAGAAATTGTGAAACATAAACAACAAAAGAAACAAAACAAACTTTTAGATAAAAAAAGAAAAAAAGATAAAGATTATGAAGATGAGCTATTTTCAGATTTTTCAGACGATTTATACTATAATCGTTATAATAGTTATGACTTTTTTAATGATGATTACTATTTAAATAAAGATGAAGATGAAGATGATTTTAATTACAAATTAAAACATGTTGACAATTATAGTTTCAAAGAATGTTTAGATACTTATCACAGATTAGGAATAAAAGATATTAAAAATCTTAAAAGCATAACTTTTGATAAATTTAAAGAATCAGTTAAATCTGTTGATTTCAAAAACAATACTGAGTCAATTGTTAGAAAAATAGAAGAAGTTAGTGGAACTGTTGAAACACTTGAAAAAAACTGATAAATTTTAAACAGTTAATTTTTGAACAATCAAAATTAACTGTTTTTTTATTTTTAATAAAATAATTTCTAAAAAATTCATACATACTTAAATAAATTTATAAGATTTCAGCGCCTATCACAGTGAATACACTAACATTAAATATTTATTATATAATAAAAACTGTTTTATTACTTATTCTATGTAAAATTAACACAACGCAATCAAAAAAACCTTCTACTTCATTGCAATGATAGCGCTAAATTAATTTTTGAAAAAATAATAAAACAATCAATCAACACCCAAAAGTCAATAAAAATATATCTATTTTTCCATAGATTTCATAGTTGGAAACAAAATAACATCTCTTATGCTTTCACTATTAGTTATGAGCATAACTAATCTGTCTATTCCAATTCCCATTCCACCAGTTGGAGGCATTCCATATTCCAAAGCAGTTAAGAAATCTTCATCAACTTCACAAGCTTCTTCATCACCCATCTGCTTCAAACGTGCTTGTTCTTCAAATCTTTCTCGCTGATCAACAGGGTCATTAAGTTCTGAAAAAGCATTAGCAAATTCTTTTCCATCAATAAATAATTCAAACCTCTCTGTGAAATTCAAATCATCTCTACATCTCTTTGCTAAAGGTGAAATTTCTATAGGGTATGTTGTAACAAATGTAGGATTTTTTAAATTCTTTTCAACAAATTCTTCAAAAAATAAATTTAAAATATCCCCTACTTTATGTCTTTCTTCAAATTCAACCCCATTTTCTTTTGCAACTTTTCTGGCTTCTTCCACAGTTTTAATCTTACTAAAATCTACCTTAGCATATTTTAAAATCAAATCACTCATAGTAGCTTTTTCAAAAGGTTTATTCAAATCTATTTTTAAATCTCCATAAACTATTTCATCTTTTTTCAAAACAGCTCTTGCAACATACTTTATCATACGTTCTGTTATATCCATCATTCCCTCTATATCTGTGTATGCTTTATATAGCTCTAACAATGTAAATTCAGGATTATGTTTTGTGTCTATTCCTTCATTTCTAAAAACACGACCTATTTCAAAAACTCTGTCGAATCCCCCAACAATTAAACGTTTTAAATGCAACTCCAGTGCAATTCTCAAAACCATCTCTATGTCTAAACTGTTGTGATGAGTTAAAAATGGCCTTGCAAATGCTCCACTTGCCTGACTGCTCAAAATCGGAGTTTCAACTTCAATGAAACCCTCTTCTCCTAAAAATTTACGAATCTGCAATAAAATTTCACTCCGCTTTAAAAACGTCTCTTTAACATTTTTATTAACAATTAAATCAACATATCGCTGCCTATATCGCAAATCTGTATCCTGCAATCCATGAAACTTTTCTGGAAGTGGCCTTAATGCTTTTGCTAAAAGAGTTATTTTAAAAGTTTTAATAGAAATTTCTCCAGCATTCGTTTTGCAAATTTCCCCAACAACTCCTATAATATCCCCCACGTCAAACTTTTTAAAAGCTTTAAAATTATCCTCTTCCATACAGTCTTTTTTAATATAACACTGCAATTCCCCAAAAAAATCTTTTAAATGAGCAAAACAAATATTTCCCATAACACGTTTACTCATAATTCTTCCTGCTAAACTAACTTCTTTTCCTTCAAACTTTTCATATTCATCAACAACCTGCTTTGTATTACAGTTAACATCAAACTTTGTTATAAAAAACGGATCTTGCCCTTTTTCTCTTAAAACCTTTAACTTTTCTTTTCTTGCTAAAACCTCTCCATTTAGCTTTTCTTTATTATTCGACATAAAAACATCCCATCTTTTTAAAATCTATATACTAATATCTAAAATTTCATATTCTACAAACCCTGCTGGAATTTTTATTTTAACAGTTTCCCCAACTTTATGGCCAATTAAAGTTTTCCCAACAGGAGATTCATCAGATATTTTTCCTTCATCCGGATTAGTTTCCATAGAACCAACAATTCTATAACTTAATGTTTCATTGGTTTTTAAATCTTTTATTTCAACTCTACTCCCAATTTGAACCACATCATTTGTTAGTTCATTAGAATCTAAAATAGTGACATTTTTTAACATATTCTCAAGCTGCATTATTCTAGCTTCAACTTTTGCTTGCTCATTTTTTGCCTCATCATATTCACTATTTTCAGATAAATCTCCAAAAGATAAAGCAACTTTTAATTTCTCAGCAACTTCTTTTCTGGTTTTAGTCCTCAAAATCTCTAATTCTTCTTCTAGTTTTTTTAAACCTTCCGAAGTTAAAATAGTTTTTTTTTCTGATTCCAACTAAATCACCCTCAATACAAATTTTAGTAATTCAATATTTTTTATTATATCAAATTTAAATTAAATTATCAATATTTACTAAAATTTTATATGTGAATTAACAGAATTTAAATCTTCACATGCTCTAACAACCCTTTGTGCCATTCCTAAAGTTCCTTTTTTTAAATATGACCTTGGGTCATAAAGCGACTTTACTCCAACCTCTTGCTCAACTTTTAAAACACCATCATAATTTTTAAACATATGATCTACAATAGGACGAGTAAATGCATATTGTGTGTCTGTATCAACATTCATTTTAACAACACCATATTGAAGCGTTTCTTTAATTTCTTCTTCTGATGAACCAGAACCACCATGAAAAACAAATTTAAAACTCTCCCCAACTCCATATTTTTTTTCTATCGCATTTTTCCCTTCTAATAAAACTTTAGGTTTTAGCTTAACATTTCCTGGCTTATACACCCCATGAACATTTCCAAATGTTGCTGCAACCATATAGTTTTTGGAAATATTATTTAATGCTTCATATGCTTTTAACATATCTTCTGGTGTTGAATATAATTTTTTATTTTCAACTCCTTCATTGTTAACGCCATCTTCTTCTCCACCAACAACTCCTATTTCAATTTCTAAAATTATTTCATTTTCACAACATCTTTTTAATAAATCTTTTGCTATTTCTAAATTTTTTTCTAAAACAACATCCGACCCATCAAACATATGACTATTAAATAAATTTTTTAAACCTTCTTTTCTTCTTTGTTCTGTTATATCAATTAACGGAAGCAAAAATTTTTTTAAATCACAACTTCTACAATGATCTGTGTGTATTGCAACATTAATATCATATTTATTTGCAACAAGATGAATATAATCAGCCAATGCAACTGCTCCTAAAACACTATCCTTAACATCAGCTCCACTTGCATGCGCCGCTCCACCTATTGAAACCTGAATTATTCCATCCGAATTAGCTTTTTGCAAACCACTAAGAACAGCACTAGCAGTTTCCATATTAGAAACATTAAAAGCAGGGTATGCATATTTTTTTTCATAAGCTCTATTTAACATTTCGCAATATTGATTATAATCTACAACTGGCATATAAAAAACCTCCAAAACACTTTATAAAAAATAATAAACACTAAAGGATTAAAAGATTCTATATTTCTTTTTAAATTTAACCCTATTTACAGAGCAAAATTAAAATCACTCCAATCTTTAGTATTATATCATTTTTAAAGTTTTTTGACAAGTTTTTATTTTTTAAATATTAAAACAAAATATTTAGACAAATAAATTTAAAAAATATTAATTAAGAACAAAAACTAACTAAATTATCACATAAAAATAATTTTTTATTAAAATAAACATCACATATACATAACATTTAAATATATTCATTAATTTCATAACAACATCTTATCAGTTATAAACATATTAGTTTATAATTATTTTAAAAATAATTTTTGACATAACATAAAATCTCATCAATTTTTATATCAGACAAAAATATTAATTAAGATATAAATAAACATTAACCCAAGTTTTTATTTTTAATAAATTCTTTTTTTTAATAATAAATAATATTACTACTTCTGCTTTTTATTTTAATAAATAATTTTTTATTAAAATAAAATCATAAATCTAATCATTATTTCTAAAATTTTTTCTCGTAAATATTAAAAAAATTTATCTTATTAAAAGTTTCTTTCAATATTTTTAACTAAAAACTAATTAACCTGTATATCAACAAAAAATATTTTTAACTATAAATAAATATTAACCCAAGTTTTTATTTTTAATAAATTCTTTTTTAATAATAAATAAAATTATTATTTCTATTTTTTTATATTAAATAAAATCAAATGCAAAAATTTTCAAACACAAAAAACAATCTAAATAACTCAAAAATATAGAAAACATAAAACTATTAGATTTTTTAATATAATAATTATAAAACCTAATTGACCTTTATATTAAAAAAATATTTTTATCTACATTAAATCAAATTAAAATAAATATAAATAAACCTTAAATAAACCCATTTCTTTTTCCATAAAATAAGAGTTGTTGTGCTAAGCCTTTGCAACTCAAAACCTGTTTTGTTAATCCTTCTTTATAATATTCATCAACAACCTTTTTAATCCAAACATCAACAGGAAAAGATTCCATTTTGTTGTATGCAAAAAGCAAAACACAACTTGAAACCTTTTCAGCCACTCCATGAATTTTTTTCAATTTTTCTTTAGCTTCTTCGAAATTTAAATTATATAATTCATCTAAATCAACTTCCTTTGTATAAACCTTTTTAATTGCATCAACTAAATATTTTGTTCTAAATCCTGCTTTTAAAACATCAAAATCTTTCTCAGAACACTCTTTTAAAACTTCAACTTTTGGAAAAGAATAACCATTTTTATTTTTTTCACCAAAATTTTCACACAAAATTTCTATTATTTTTTGTATTCTTTTTATATTATTATTAGTAGACAAAATAAAAGAAATCAAAGTTTCAAAAGGGTTTTGTTTTAAAATATAAATTCCAGGGCAACAACCAATTAACCTTTCTAAAATTTTATCTCCTTTGAACTTTTCCAGTTTACCCATAAAATCAAAATTATAGTTAAAATATTCCTTCCAAAAAAATCCATCACAACTAGACTCTTCAAAAAATAAACTCTCCCCTTCTTGCCAAACATAACAAGAATTACATCCAGAAAAAATTAAAAATCTATTTTTATTAATTTCTCTAAACCTAAAACACTGCCCAGAATAAAGAGTATTATAAAGTGAAAAACCCTTTAAATTAAAACTAAAATCCATTTTTAAAACAAAAAATCAACCATCTATAAAATTTTTAACCATAACCTGCAAAAGTTCATCTCTATCTATTTTTCTTATTAAATTTCTAGCGTTATTATATGTTGTGATATATGTTGGATCTTCAGACAAAATATATCCAACAATTTGATTTATTGGATTATATCCTTTTTCTTTTAAAGCATTATAAACAATCAATAAATTTTTTTTAGTATCACTTTCCTGTTCTTTTTCTAGAGAAAAAGTAACTGTTTCATCCTTCACTTTAACTCCTCCTTTTTTTACAAAACAAACTTTTAACTTTTTCAACTAAATAAAATAAAACTGCTTTGATTTTAACATACTTCTATCAAAATTTCAAGTTATTTAAAATAACTAAAAATTGCAAAATTTTATTTTAAAACTTTCAACAAATTTTCTTTTTCTTTTTTAACAACATTTTCAACCTCTTTTTTAGGATTAAAAAAGCTTTCATATGAAAAAAATGTGAACCCTTCACAATTTTTTATATCATTTAAAAAACAAACCTGCCTTTTTAAAATATCATTATTATCTCTCCATTCATGTCTTCCTTTTTTTGCATATACATCATCTTGCATTCCACATTTATATGCTGCTAAACCAACATAAAAACCTATTTTTCTGTCCTTAGGTTTATTTTTTTTGATTAATTTTTTCCATTTTTTAACACAATCGCAAAAATTCATATTTTCATTCTTAAAACCAAAATAAATTTGTGGCATAATATAATCTAAATAACCTTTTTTTATAATATCTTCTTGATCAAAAAACATGCCATTTAAATTATTATTCATATTCCCTTGTGGTGAAACTCCAAACACTTTATTATGTTTAGAACAAGTTTCATAAAAAGCCTTAATAAGCTCTGTTATATTTTCTCTGCGCCATTTTTTTATGTCTAATTTTTTAGGATTATGCTTTTTAAAATATTCTTCATCACCTTCTAAAACATTTGCTTCACTTAATCCTGCAGGATAAAAATAGTCGTCTATGTGTATTCCATCAATATTATTATATCTAGTAATGATTTCTTCAACCGCTTTTTTAATAAAATTTCTAACTTCTTCGTTAGCAGGGTTTAACCAATATCTTTTTAATTTATCTTTCATATAGTAATCTTTTTTATTTTTAGCATTATACCATTTTTTTGTTTGATATGAATCAGAAATTTTTTTATAGTCTTCATCAAACATACCCCTTAAAGGATTTATCCAAGCATGAACCTTAAAACCTTTTTCTTTTAATCTATCAACAAAAATTCTAAAAGGATCATATTCAACAGGCTTTCCATCTTTTGAAATAGTTTTAGACATAGGATATAAACCAGATTTATAAAAAGCATCCGAATGCGAAATAGCGTGAACATAAACATTATTTATTTTCAAACTTTGTAAATTCTTAATTATTTCATCAATTGTTTTATTCCAGTCTTCTTCATTTTTTCCAGCATTTAAATTTTTCCATTCTATAAAGGAAAACCAAATTCCTGTATTTTTTTTATTAACAACTTCAGAACAACTTTTAGAACTAACAACATTTAAAGAACCAGAAAAATTAACAACAAAAAACGGAAATATAAAAAATATAAAAACAAAAAAGAATAAATAAAATAAAATTTTTCCTAAAAAAGTATTTTTTCTTAAAATTTTAACCACTCCCTTTAATTTTTTACTATATTTATATTTTCACATATTTTTTTAAAAATTTCAACACCAAACTATTTAAATATATTCTGTAAAAAACTCTTCTTTTTAAAATTGCTTTTAAAATATGGCAAAGACTCAATATTAACTAAAACAACATCGTCCCCTATTATTTTTATATTATCCCACGGAATTAAAATATCTTCCTCCCTTCCAAATATACCAAAAAATCTTTTTCTACCATAAATAACTAAAGAAAGAACCTGTGAAGAATAAGTATCAAAAGAAATATCATCCACAAAACCAAGATTAACGCCGTTTTTTATATTAACAACACTTTTATTTTTAAGGTCCTCCAATTTACACACCATAATTGAATTTCCTCCTTATATTATTAAACTCCTTTATATTTTTTCCTTGTTGCAATCCCTCCTCTTATGTGCCTTTCTCTTTTATTTTTTTCCAAAACTTTATGTACTTTTTCATATAAGTTAAAGTCCAATTTTTTTAGACGAACACTAACATCTTTATGTACTGTGCTTTTTGAAATACCAAATTTTTTTGCAGTTGCCCTAACTGTAGTCATGTTATTTACAATATAATTTCCGAATTTTATACACCTTACATCTAATGCTTTTTTTAAGTTTACAGCACTCTTCAAAAATAACACCTCACACAAATACTAACTTTAGTTAATATGTATGCAAGAAATTTAAAACTGATACAAAAATATTTACATAATTTTAAAATATCATAGAACAAGTTTAAATTTTTCATAATAAATATGAAACTTTTAAATATTAAAATAATATTATCTAAAAAAATTAAAATCATATAAATCTAAATTTTTATATAATTAATTAACTTTAAATTAAATAAAAAAAATTTATAAAATAAGCTAAATAAAATTAATAATCTATAAACAATTAAAAAATTTTTAATATTTTAAAAAACACCATATAAAATAACAATAAAAAATATATTAAACTTAAAATTAAATATAAAAATTCTAATAATTATCATATAAAAAAATATAAATTAATTTATTCATATAAACAATAATTTTAAAAATTAAAATAAATAATAAAATCTACCTTAATATAAATTTTATTTTCAGTTAGAAAATATTAATAAATTGTTTAATAAATTTTAGCAAAACACATTTTCGTCTATTTTATAAAGAAGTTATTTTTTAAATATTTTATTAAATAAAAAAGCTAGAAATAAAATTTGAAGTTTTAAAACCCATTTTCAGAAAAAATCATATTATAAAATTTCAAAAAAAATTAAAATAACTTAAAAAATAACTTTTCTTCTTTTAAACTTATCATATAAAATAGAATTGATAAATATATTATTATTTGTTTATTAAAATTAAATAAAAAAAGTATACAACCCTCCTCGAAGAATTGTATACTTCAAACATTAAATATTGCTATATTACTTACGAACATATCAAATAAAAATATATTTTCATTAAAAAAACAATTTGATCTAATTTTATCTTAACTTATTTTTCTTATTTTTTAATTTTTTCACCTCTTTAGCTTTTGGCAAGTCCACCATCTTTTTATAATCAAAATTTTCCTTTTGATCATCTGGCAAAGTTTTATTAACTTTAATAAAAATTTCCTTTGCTGTTTTCAATATATCTTTATTTTTCAAAATTTTTTCCAAATATTTTAAATCACCTTCATTACCTTTAATCTCACGTTCTAGTTCTTCTTTTCTTAATTTCACATATTCTTCAAAATGTTTTCCACTAAATTTTTTAGCATTTGTTCTCATGTCTTTGACTTCATTTTCTACCTCTTTATTAAATTTATCTTTAAATTTTTTATCTATATTTTTAGCCTTTTCATTTAATTCTTCATTATATTTAATTTTTTCTTTTTCTGTCATATTTTCAATTTTTTTTCCATATTTCTTAATTAAATCTTTTTCTACATATTTTATAGCTTTTGAAGACTCACCAACCATTTCCCAACTGTCAGCTTGTGCTAATTTATATTCCGTATATTCTTTTTTAAACTTATCTGTTTCAACATAACTTCCAAACTTAGACAATTCACCTTTTGAATCTTTTATTCTTCCTTCTTTTGCTTTTTTTATTTCTCTCAATATCTTTTCAAAATTTTCAATTATTTTTTTTTTACTAAATATTTTATTGTTTTTTACAAATTTTTTCAAATTTTCACTATATTTATCACTTCGCCTAATTTCTCTAGCTAAAAAATCACAAATCACACATTTAGTAGTATCATCCATTTTTTCAAAATTATATATATTAGTCAACCACTCAAATATATTTTTTGTTTTAAATGTTTCTTTAACATTATTTTCCGCTTTAGCTTCTGCACTATTAGCAAAAACAGGGGCAGATAAACTAAACATACACAACATCATTAAAATTTTTAAAATCTTTTTTTTCATTTAACTTTCCTCCATTTCACAATCTTTTTAATAAAAATATGTAATAAATAACTCATTTTCATTCTACAAATACGCATATTATTATACATCTTATATTATAAAATGTCAATAATTTTAGGTATATTTTCCCAAAAAAATAAAATTTACATCAATTTAACATTTTCTTGACAAATTTTTAATATTTTAGATTAATTCATAAAAAATAAAAAAATTTCACTATGTAACTATCTTTGTAATAAAATATTGAAATTTTTGTAATCTACAAATCTCTTATTTCATATT
The DNA here is from genome assembly GCA_902772105.1 of Oscillospiraceae bacterium. Lineage (GTDB taxonomy): Bacteria > Bacillota > Clostridia > Oscillospirales > Ruminococcaceae > RUG12519. Next base: position 38,338 of record CACXZI010000005.1, read on the forward strand.
TGTCTTTAACAAAAGATATTTTATTATTAAATACAAACTTATTAAATAAAAACTACAATTTATTATATTCATAACTACAATTTCTAAAAATCGATTTTTTATATATTCCTAATATTTTTCACGAAATAGGCATTTATTACGTAGTGTGAAGTTTTACATATTTTTACAATAAAATAAATTTTACAATTATCTTCGTAAAATCAATAATTAAACAGTCATACGTTTAGTTATGTCAATTATTAAATTAAATCATCTCCAAAAAATAATAAAACATATTAATTATTCTATCTTTTTATATTTCATATGAATACATTTTTAATTATTAATTCATTATATCAAAGAACACAAAGTTATAAAACTTTTATTTTATTGTTATTGCTACATAAAAATCTAACTATAATTTATTTTCAAAACTTAAAATCAATACCAAATTTCTTTAACATCTTCCTTAACCAAAAAATATATATTTCAGTTGTTTAGACAATTAAATATTTTTCACGTCAACTTCACCCTGTTGATAAAAAAACTACTATATTCAAAACTATTTCAAAAACATTTCATTTTTTATAAAACACATATCCTAATTTTTTTAAATCACATTTTAATTTATCATAAAATAAAATTTATATTTTCACCACATCATACATTTACATATTTATAATATATGTAAAAAACAAATTTTTTCTTTTTATATACAAAAAAATTATCTAAATTAAAATTAATTAAATTTATAGATCTTTAATTATTAACTATTTTTTAATCTATAAGATATATCTAACTTCTAACCTTTTAACATATAAAAAACAGCTTAAAAACAAAAATTTTATCCATATAAAATAATTTTCCTAACATTTAATTTTTAAACAATAGCAAATCAACTAAATACATAAAAAATAGAGTGAACAAAAATTCACTCTACAAATTTAATTTTGAATTAATCCACAAAACCCTAAGATGCTCTAGCCTTCATAACTCTTTTTATTATTAAAAAAACCAAAGCCAACATCAAACACGCTCCACTAATTCCAAAAAACATATCACAAAGACTTTCATTTTTCATATTCTTGAATGCTAAAGCTATAAATGTGAATATAACATCCAAAACCACTAAAACATCCTCAACTAATCCGCAAAACTTCATCTCTTTTCTCCTAACCTTTTTTTTTTTTTTTTTTTTTGAATCGAACCACCGACACAAGGATTTTCAGTCCTTTGCTCTACCGACTGAGCTACAGGGGCTAAAATGGCGACCCCGAACGGACTCGAACCGTCGACCTCCTGCGTGACAGGCAGGCGTTCTAACCAACTGAACTACGAGGCCAATTTTTGGTGGGAACTACAGGGCTCGAACCTGTGACCCCCTGCTTGTAAGGCAGATGCTCTCCCAGCTGAGCTAAGCTCCCAACAACATTTAACAACTGTTGCTAGTATATATAAAAAAAAATATATTGTCAAGTGTTTTTTCAAATTTAAATTAAATTTATCAAATTTTCCCTTATATCATCGAAATTTTCAAACTCAAAAAATTTTAAATTAAACATTTTTAAAATTTTAACTAAGTTTTTCTTTGCAAATATAAAATTTGCCAGTTTGCTTGCATAAAAATCAACATATGAATCCCCAGCATAAAAAATCTTTTTATATTTTTCTTTATATGATGCAACAACTTTTTCTTTGTTAATTCCAAAAACCGGGCAATGAAAATTTTTGTTTTCATTAACCAAAAACTTAAAATGTCCATTTTCAAAAACCAAATCATTTGCAAAAACTTCAATATCTTCAATTCCTTCAAAAGAAAACTTTTTTTTAATATAATATTTTGCTCCTGCACTTAAAACTAAAACATCGCCTCCCTTTTCCTTAACAAATTTAAAAAAAGGAACAAATGTTCTATCCATTGGGATATATTTAATCTCTTTTAAAAACTCTTCTTCTGTTAAGCCAGATTCATAAAAAACACTAGATAAAAGCTCAACACCTCTTTTTTTATCTTTTGAAAAAATTTTATCATGCTCATACCGATACATTATCTGATAAACAAAATCTTGTGCTGTGACGGTTCCATCAAAATCTGTTATAAATAAAAAAGGTTTCAAACAACTTCTCCTTTCAAATGAAAAAATTTTTTAAAACTTCCATTTTCTATAAATTCATCATAATCTTCGATATAATAGTCTGCTTTTAGTTTTAATTCATCTTTAACCTCTTGTTCTCTTCTTTCATCTGCAACACCAAAATACCCCATATCACAAGCTCTAACGGCATTTAAAGGAATAGAAATATCTTCAAAAACAGCACATTCTTCATATTTAAAACCAAGTTTATTAGCAGCAGCCATATATAAATCAGCTGTTCTTTTATTTGTGTTTAACTCTTCAGAATATAAAAAGCAAGAAAACATATCATAAACACCACATTTTTTTAAAACAACCTCTGTTAATTCAACAAAACAAGAGGTTGCAATAGCCATTTTAATTGAATTTTCTTTCATTAAATTCAAAAGATTTCTAGCGCCTTTTTTTAAATTAACTTCTGTTGAATAAAACCTATATGCAGTTTCCCCTATTTTGTTTTTAATTTCCTCAACACTTTGCTTTAAACCATATCTTTCTTTTATAAATTTAACAAACTCTGTTGGAGGCATATGAACTGTATCTTTTAAACAAATTAGTTCTAAATCTACTTTATATTCCTTACAAAAATCTTTCATCATAGCATACCAAACCCATGTTGAATCTATTAACGTCCCATCCAAATCAAAAATTGCAGCTTTAAATTTCATAAAATCTCTCCAATATAATTTTCTACAAAAAAAATAAATGTATACAACTTATCATATTTAAAATAAAAATTTTTTGTTACCACACACTAAAACATCCACTCTTCCTTAACAAAACACAATTTCTTTTTATTGTATCATTTTTAAAGTCTTTTTACAAGCTTTTATTTAAACATAAATTTTCTATTTTTTCCCAATTTTAAATTTTTCAAATAAATTTAAATTTTTCAACTAAAATAATAAAAATAATATTGAAAAAAAACTATAGATATGCTAAAATCGTCTAAAACAAATAGAATCTGGGTGTAGCGCAGCTTGGTAGCGCGCCATCATGGGGCGGTGGAGGCCGCGAGTTCAAATCTCGCCACTCAGACCATTCTATGAAAAAATAAAACCGAAAGGATATTTTAAAATGCAAGATAAAGAAAAATATTTTATAACAACAGCAATTCCATATGCATCAAAAAAACCACACATAGGAAACACATATGAAATAATTTTAACAGATGCGATAGTTCGTTTTAAAAAGATGCAAAATTTTGATGTTTGTTTTTGCACAGGAGTTGATGAACACGGGCAAAAAATTGAAGAATTAGCAGAAAAAGAAGGAATTAACCCTAAAGAATATGCCAAAAAAGTTTCAGATATAATTAAAAATATATGGGACAAAATGAATTGCTGCTATGATATATTTATTAGAACAACCGACGATCATCACGTTAAAGCTGTTCAAAACATATTTAAAAAACTTCAAGATAAAGGAGATATATATAAAGATTCATATGAAGGATGGTATTGCACACCTTGTGAATCTTTCTGGACAAATAGCCAATTAGTTGATGGCAATTGCCCCGAATGCAAAAGAGAGGTTAAAAAAACAAAAGAAACAGCATATTTTTTAAAGGTTGGAAAATATCAAGAAAAACTTTTAAAACATATGGAAGATAATAAAGACTTTTTAATTCCTAATTTCTACACAGATGAAATTATAAATAATTTTTTAAAACCTGGCCTTTTAGATTTTTGTATCACAAGAAACACCTTTAAATGGGGTATTCCTATAGAATCCGACCCTGAATTTGTTATTTATGTTTGGCTTGATGCACTAATTAACTATATAACAGCTTTAAAATATGACACAGAAAAACAAGGTGAAGAATTTAAAAAATTTTGGCCTGCAGACCTTCAAATAGTTGGAAAAGATATTCTTCGTTTTCACGCAACAATATGGCCAATAATTTTAATGATGTTAGACATTCCTCTTCCAAAACATATTCTTGTTCATCAATGGCTTTTATATAAAGACGGAAAAATGAGCAAATCTTCTGGAAATGTTGTTTATGCTGATGATTTAGCGGATGTTTTTTCTGTTGATACGGTTAGATTTTATGTTTTAAAATCTATGTCTTTAGATCACGATGGATCTATTTCATATGAAAATTTAATTTCGGTTTATAACACGGATTTAGCAAACACAATAGGAAATTTAACCAAAAGAGTATGCGACATGATTTGCAAATATTTTGATGGATCTATAGATAATTCTAATCTATCTAACGAAAATAAGCTAGAAAAATTAGGACTAGAAACAAAAGAAGAATATTTAAACTTAATGGAAAAATATGAACTTTCGGAAGCTATTTCAAAAATTTTAAAGTTTGCAAGAGAGTGTAATAAATATATTGACGAAACAACTCCTTGGGTTATTGCAAAAGACGAAACAAAAAAAGAAGAATTAAAAGAAATATTGTTTAATTTAATAGAATCAATACGCTTTATTGCAATTATGTTAAAACCAATTATTCCTCAAACTGCAGAAGAAATTCTAAAACAAATTGGTGCAAAAGAGCAAAACTTTGATTCTTTAAAAAAATTCAACGAATCTAAAAAAGAAATAAAAATAGAAAAGCCAACAGTTATATTCGAAAGAATAGATCCAGAAAAAAAACTAAAAGAAATAGAAGAAAGTTTAAACAAAAAATAAAATTCTATTGTAATAAAAACAAAAAACTAAAATATAAATTAAAATGAAAGAGGTTTAAAAATGAAAAAAGGAATCTTCGACACGCACGCGCATTATAACGACAAAAAATTTGAAGGAGAAGGAGAAAAATTAATTTCTTTTGTGCACGAAAATGGAGTTGACTATATTTGTAATGTTGGAGCAAACATAAAAGAAAGCATGGAATCAATAGAGCTTGCTAAAAAATTTGATTATGTTTTTTGTTCGGTTGGAATTCATCCATTTTATGCTTCGGAATTAGAAGAAAATTGGGAAGAAAAATTTTTAAGCCTTTTGAAAAATGATAAAGTGGTTGCAATTGGAGAAGCAGGTTTAGACTACAGCCAAGAAGATTTTTCTAAAAAAGATCAATTCAACCTTTTTGAAAAACAGCTTGATATTGCAAAAACTTTAGATATTCCATTTATAGTGCACAGCAGAGATGCACAGGATGACACATTAGCAATAATAAAAAATTTCCCGGAAGTTAAAGGAGTTATACATTGTTTTTCTGGTGATGATAAGCTAGCGGAAAAATATGCACAAATGGGATGGTATATTGGCTTTACCGGGGTTGTTACGTTTAAAAATGCAAAAAAAACGGTTAGAGCAGCCCTTGCAATTGATGAAGATAAAATGGTTGTTGAAACAGACTGCCCATATATGGCTCCAGAACCACTAAGAGGAAGCGTTTGTAATTCTTCAATGATTCCTCATATAATACAAAAAATAGCAGACATTAAAAATATTTCTTATGAAGAGGTTTTAGAAAAAACCAGAAATAATGCATTTAGCCTATACAAAATAAAAAGTAAAGAGGTATAATAAATGATTAGAACCATAAATATGCTGAACAAAAGCGATAGTGTTAAAGGAAAGGATGGAGGCGTTGCTTCAGCATCTGAAGAAGCAATAGACCTAATAAAAAAAGGAATAGGAAAAGAATACAAAATTTTAGAGAATGAAAAAACCTATGCAAATATAACACATCTGCATTCAATTAATCTAAAAAGTTTGAACTATATTTTAAAAATAGATAGCCTAAAAAAGCACGGCAAAGTTATAGGGAGCGTTCACTATCTCCCAGAAACATTGGAAAATAGCTTTAACATGCCAAAATTCATACGAAAAATATTTTATTTTTACATAATAAAAATATATAAAAAAATGGACTATTTAGTGACGGTTAACCCATATTTTGTTCATAAACTAAAAGAATATGGAATTGACGAAAACAAAATTTCATACGTTCCGAATTTTGTTGATGAAGAAAAGTTTTTTCCGGTTGATGTAGACGAAAAGCAAAAACTAAAAGATAAATATAAAATAAAAAAAGATTCGTTTGTTGTTTTAGGAGTGGGCCATCTACAAAAAAGAAAAGGAATATTCGACTTTTTAAAAGTTGCTGAAAATTTAAAGGAATTTGAATTTGTTTGGGCGGGAAGTTTCCCTTTTGGAGCTATGAGTGAAGGATATAGTGAAATTAAAAAATATCTTAAAAACCCACCAAAAAATGTTCATTTCTTGGGAAATATAGAAAGAAAAAATATGAACGAAATATATAACTTGGCAGATGTTTTGCTTTTTCCGTCTTTATCGGAAGTTTTCCCAATGGTTTTGCTAGAAGCAATGAGCTGTAATGTTCCAATTCTTGTTAGAGATATTAGTTTATATAAAGAAATATTATTTGATTTTTATTTAAAAGAAAAAAATGTTGAAGGGTTTACAAGAATATTAAAAAATTTAAAAGAAGATGAGAATTTTTATAAAAAAGCTAAAGAAATGTCTAAAAAAGGACATGAATTTTATAGTTCAGAACATGTTTTAAAAATGTGGCAAGATTTTTATAAAAAAGTAGAAAATTCATAATATGTGTATTCAAGAAAAAGACAAAGAATTTATGGAAGTTGCAATAAAAGAAGCAAAAAAAGCATATAAAATTGGTGAAATTCCTGTTGGTGCAGTTGTTGTTTCTAATAATAAAATTGTTTCAACCGGATTTAACGAAAGAGAAAAAAAAAACAATGCACTAGCTCATGCTGAGATTGTTGCAATTAATTCTGCATGCAGAAAATTAAAATCATGGAGATTGTTAAATTCAACAATATATGTTACATTAGAACCGTGCATAATGTGTGCTGGTGCTATAATAAATTCAAAAATTAAAAGAGTTGTTTTTGGAACAAGGTGCGACAAAAATGGGCTCTTTTCTTCTTTTAAATTTTTAGATGAATTCTATATAAAAGAAAAAATAGAAATTTCTTTTGGGGTATGTGAAAAAGAATGTAAAGAGCTACTACAAAAATTTTTCAAAACTTTAAGGTGAATTATAAAAAATTAAATATATAATATTAAAATTAAGAATTACTGTTATATAGCATTTAATTAAATTCTATTCCAAAAAATATAATATTTTTAATTTGAATTAATAAACTTTTATATACACATCTTTAATTTAACTTTTTTGTTATAATTTCTAGACAAAAATTTATAAATAAAAATTATCTTTATATTAAATAAAAACGATAAATTACTATGCTTTTTAATCATTATTTTAAATTTTATTTAATATTCTAGAAAAAATATTATATTTAATAAATTTTATATTTTAGTTATTTTTAAAAATAAAAAATCGAAATTATAAATAATAAAATTAATTTTTTATTGTTATATCTAAAAATTATAATAATTTAGTTAAATTAATATTTAGTATATTATTAATAAACTAATTAATCTTTAATATGTTTTTTACTTTATACAATAAAAATAAAAACGATAAAATTACTATGCTATTTAATAATTATTTAAAATTTTATTTAATATTCTAGAAAAAAATATAATAATAAATTCTTTAATTTTATTTTTAAAAATAAAAAATCGAAATTATAAATAATAAAATTAATTTTTTATTTGTATATCTAAAAATTATAATAATTTAGTTAAATTATTATTTAATACATTTTGATTTTATACACTCAAAATAAAAATTATCTTTATTTTAAATCAAAAGTATAAAAATATAAATAAATAAAATAACCATAAAATTTTTATTTCATTATAATTAACACACACTTTTTAAATTATTGTTTTAGTATCTTTATTTTGATTCTTAATATTTATTATATTTATAAAAATTAAAATAACATAAATTTAAATATTAATTTTATTATTTAACATATTTAATTAATTAACATTTTAATTTTTAATATTTAATTATATTCACTAAATTTTTAAAAAATATCAATAAACACATCATTATAAATAAAACTTTTAAATTTTAGTTATTAATTAATCTGCACTAAAAAAAACCATTTAAAATATTATAACATCAAAAATTATTTAAATTTTTTTTAAAATAAAATATATTAATTTAAACTATTAAACACTAACAATTAAAGAACACATAAATAAATTGAAAAAAGCAATCAAAACTAACAAAATTTTAAAAACATTATATTAAATAAATTAATTATAAAAAACTTAAATTATTGAAATAAAAAATATATATAATTATTTAAAATTTTAATTTTATAATATTAATAATCCTAATATTTTAAATCGAACAATTAATAAATTAAAACAATAAAATTTTCTTTAATAATATCTTTCCTATATCTAAATTTCATATACAAATTAAATTAATCAATAAATAAAAAAACAAAATGATATATGACTTATTCTTAACTAAACATAATAAAATTTTTTAAAATTTTTCCTATAAATTTATTCATCAAAAAATTTACTTTTGCCCTAATTTGTGATAGAATAATACATAATAAATTAAAAAATTACTAAGAAGGGTCGCCTAAAGTTATGTTAATTAAAAATTTTTTAGACCAAAAACAAAAAATATTAAACGAAGAATTTTCGCATATGAACGATATGCAAAGAAAAGCAATATTTAAAGTTAAAGGGCCAGTTTTAATCCTAGCAGGAGCAGGATCAGGAAAAACAACAGTTCTAGTTAACAGAATATTATATCTTCTAAAACACGGCAATTCATATTATTCTGAAGAAGGTTTTGATGAATATAAAGAACTTTATGAAACTAATCAACTAGAAAAAATAAATTGGGAAGAAAAATTTTTAAGAGTAGATGTTCCATATCCAGAACAAATTCTTGCAATAACTTTTACTAATAAAGCCGCAAAAGAATTATGTTTGCGATTGGAAGATGCTTTAGGGGAAAAAGCTAGAAGAATAAATTCAGGAACATTCCATTCACAGTGCATTAAAATTCTTGTTAGACATATAGATCTTTTAGGATATAGCAACAACTTTGCAATTTATGACACTAACGACGCTAAACATTTAATTAAAGATATTATTTCAAATTTAAATTTAAACATAAAGCAATATCAACCAAAATCGGTTTTATATGAAATTAGTAAAGCTAAAAACAATTTTTTAACCCCAGAAGAATATGAAAGAGAAGTTCAAGATAACTACTATAAAAAAGAAATAGCAAAAATATATAAAGCATATCAACACAGCCTAAAAAACGCAAACGCACTAGATTTTGATGATATATTATGCCTTACGGTTAAGCTATTAAAAGAAAACAAAGAAATATTAGAAAAATATCAGAACAAGTTTTTATATATAATGGTTGATGAATATCAAGACACAAACCATGTTCAATATGAATTAATTAAACTTCTTTCTGGCCTACATAAAAATTTATGCGTTGTTGGAGATGACGACCAAAGCATATATAAATTCAGAGGTGCGGCAATAGAAAACATTTTAAATTTTGAAAAGCAGTTAGAAAATGTTGAAACAATAAAGTTAGAGCAAAACTATAGATCAACACAAAACATTTTATCTGCAGCAAATTCATTAATATCGCACAACAACTTTAGAAAAAATAAAAAAATCTGGACAAACAAAGGAGAAGGAAAAAAAGTTAGAGAAATACATGTTTGCGCTGAAAATGAAGAAGCTGAATATGTGTGTAACATAATAAACGAAAACGTTTCAAAAAACAATATGAACTACAAAGACCATGTTGTTTTATATAGAATGAACGCTCAATCGGCAAACATAGAAAAATTTTTAGTTCGCCACTCTATTCCCTATCAAATTATTGGTTCAACAAAATTTTACGATAGAAAAGAAATAAAAGACATAATATCATACCTCACAATTTTAGACAACAGCTATGACGATTTGCGACTAACCAGAATAATAAACGAACCAAAAAGAGGAATAGGAACAGGAACGGTTTCAAAATTAGAAAAACTATCTCAAAGCTTAAATGTTCCTATATATGAAATATTAAAAAATGCAAAAGACTATGAAACATTAAACGGAAAACTATCTCAACTAACCGAATTTTATAATTTAATAGAACATATAAAAGAAATCACAAAAGATAAACCATTGTCGTTTATTTTTGATGTTTTATTAAACGAAATTAGATATATAGATTATTTAAAAGAACAAGGCCCGCAAGAAGAATATAGAATAGAAAACATAAAGGAACTAAAAACCAACATAATGCAATTCGAAATGGAAAACAAAAACGCAACCCTTTCGGACTTTCTATTTGAAATTTCTTTATATACAGACATAAACGAATATAACGAAGATTCAGACAAAATTTCACTAATGACCTTGCATGCAGCAAAAGGGCTAGAGTTCCCTGTTGTTTTTATGATTGGTATGGAAGAAGGAATATTTCCCGGGAATTTATCTATGGAAAACCCGCAGGATTTAGAAGAAGAAAGACGTCTTGCCTATGTTGGAATAACAAGAGCAAAAAAAGAATTATTTTTAATAGCTTCTTCGCAGAGGATGATATTTGGGTCTATTAAATATTCTAAACCATCAAGATTTTTAGCTGAAATATCTTTGCAGTTTAAAGAAATTGAAAACAGAATAACAAAGCAGCTGCCAGCTGAAGAAAGGCTAAGTCACAAACCAAAAATTTCTGTTAATGAATATAAAACACTAAAATCTGAAAAACCACAAGCAATAAACTTTAAAAAAGATGAAATTGTTTTGCATTCTGTTTTTGGAAGAGGGATTGTTTTGTCTATAACCCCTCTTGGAAACGACCACCTAATTGAGATAGATTTTAAAGAAAAAGGAAAGAAAAAGGTTATGGCAAACTATGCAAAACTAAAAAAAGTTTAATATTTGAAGAAATATACATATCTGATTCGTATGATATTCTGCGTAATGATGTTTAAGCATTATGTATACTTAAAAAATGGGAGAAAAATACTTAACAGTTTAATTATTTTTAAATATAAAAAATATTATATTTTTATGATTTGCTGCATGAGTTTTGTTTAGGTGTTATTATTTAAAAATAGATAGATGTGAATTTTTGTAAAATTAAAATAAAAAAATAACATTCAACTAAAAGATGGAAATAAAATATTAAAAAGTTTAATATTTGAAAAATTAAAAGACATGATAAATAATCTTTGTGAGATAAAAACATATACACAAAAGAATTAATATATTACTAAAAAACTAAACAAATATATTAATTTATAATATTCAATTTTAGATTAGTTATTTAATAGGTTTTTAGAATTAAATATAAAAATAATTAATTAAAAGATTATTTTATAAATAAACAATATATTAAAATAAATTTAATTAAATCATGAAAAAATTTCATGAGTATTTTTATTTGAAAAATTAGCAGGAAAATTTTAGTAATTAAAAAAGAAAGGAATATTAAAATGACAAATTCAAATCAAAATAA
>CACXZI010000006.1 GCA_902772105.1 Oscillospiraceae bacterium
TTCATGAGTATTTTTATTTGAAAAATTAGCAGGAAAATTTTAGTAATTAAAAAAGAAAGGAATATTAAAATGACAAATTCAAATCAAAATAACGAGAACCTTCCAAAAATTCTTTGTAAATATCTTCCATTAAAGGATTTAACACATTTTTATTATAGAAATGAAAATATTAACACTATGCTAACAGAAAATAAGATATTTTTTCCGGATTATAGAAAACTAAACGATCCGAAAGAAGGCAATAATTGTAATATAATTTTAAACGAAGAAACAATAGATAAGCAAGAAAATGAGCATCCATTAATAAAATATTTAAAACTAAAATTTAGAATTCTTTCATTAACTAAAGATTGTTTTAATGAAAGTATGTGGGACCGATATGCAGGTGGATATAATTCATTAAATAAAACATATGAAGGGATTTGCATAGGATTTAAAACAAATAATGAAGTATTTAATGAAGCAAGAAAAATTGAATATGTTAACGAACCAAAAGTTAAAAATATAACTAAAGAATTTGATGAACTTAAGGGTTATTTTGAAAAAGATAATATAAGTTATAAAGATGAAGAATATGAAAACCTTATTAAACCATTAAAAGAAAAAATAAAAGAAAGTTTTTTCTATAAAGATGAATATTGGGAAAAAGAAGAAGAATATAGAATAGTTGACGAACGTAACTTTTTTTTAGTAGACTCTGAAAAAGAATTAGAATTTGAATTAATAAAATGCATTTTAAGAGAAAATAATTTAGAAGAACTTATTAAAAATATTAGTGAAGTTGAAACTACAGATTCTAAAGAAGAAAAAACTATTTGCCCTTATAAAGATTTAAAAAAATTTTATAAAGAATTTATTCATGATATTAGTAAAGATGATAAAAATAAAAATTCAAATGAAGTTATAAATAAAATTATTGAAGAAATCTACAAAATGAATGAAAAATTTAAAAAAGAAAATTATCATAATATTGAAGAAATCTACAAAATGAATGAAAATTCTAGAAAAAAAGGAAATAAATCTTATAATTATGATTTTTTTGAATATAGCCATAAAGAAATCGCTTGTTTAATAGCAGGATGCGATTTAGAAAAAAAATGTTTAGAAATTTTTAATAAATACTTAAAACAATACAACAATGATTACGAAGATTTTATTAATTCATTAATAAAATCTGAAAATGTATTAGAAAAAATGCATGAAAACAAAAAAATTTTCAAGAAAAAAATAAATGTGAAATTAATAAAAGAAAGTAATAAAATAATAAATGATATGTTACTAAAATTTGAAGAAAATATTAATAAAAAAAACATAAATGAACAATTAAAGAAAGATATTAATGAATATTTAAAACTAATAGAATATATTATGCAAACTATAACAAATGAAAATGACGAAGAAAATGAAGAATATAATAAAAGTAATGGAATTTTTATTGCATTTTATCAGTCACAACAAAACCTATTAATAAATTTAATTCCAGAAGTAAGAGGTATATTTAAATTCTATTTATTTGAATTAAAATTTAAAAGAGAATTTACTGAAATTTTTGGTGAAAAAAATGTAGAAAAAATTATAAAATATATATTTGAAGAAAAAATATACGATAAAGATATTTTAAAAAAAAATTATTATATTTTTGTTTTAGAATATGTATATTCTAAAATTAAATATTTTTTTAGAAATATTAACGAACTAAAAAATATAGAAAACTATAAAAACAATCCTGAAAAATTAGAAGAAGATATAAAAGATTTTTGTAAAAACAATCCTGAAAAATTAGAAGAAGATATAAAAGATTTTTGTAAAAATAATCCAGAAAAATTTAAAAAAGAAATAAAAAAACTTGCAAAAGATATATCAAAAATTATAGAGTTTATAAGCCATGCGGAACCAAAAAGTGAATTATCATTTATTTATAGTTCCTATTATCAAAGATTATATGATTCTCTTAACCTCTTTTTCAATAATAAAACAGAAAAACTAGAAGAACTAAAAAAACAAAATAAAGAATTTTATGAAAATTTTAAAAATATAAAATTTTATAAAACCATAACAGAAAACGGCCAAATTCAACTTACTAATTGCATAACCGGTAAAATTATTAAAAATCAAGAGGAACTAGAAAAAGATATTGAAAATCAAGAAGAATTAGAAAAAGACATAAAAGAAAACAAAAAAAATAAAGAACCAGAAGTTTCTCTTGTGAAAAACTAAATATTTAAAAATACTATATTCATAATAAAAATTCCAATTTTACAACATTACATATAAAATCATGAAAAAAATTTCATGAGTATTTTTATTTGAAAAATTAGCAGGAAAATTTTAGTAATTAAAAAAGAAAGGAATATTAAAATGACAAATTCAAATCAAAATAATAGACGAATTAAACTACAGGTTAGATATGTTAAAAAATAGCCATATTTATATGCCATATTATAAACAACTAAACGATAAAAATGAAGGAAAGTTTTTTAAATTAAATTTTGATAATAACCCATATGATATAATTAAACAATTTGAAGTTTTAGAAAATTCTATTATAATAACAAATATTTAAAAAAACATCATATAAATTTATTTTAAATTACCCTTTATTCTTCTCATTAACCAAAAGACTATTTTTAACAACCACCGCACTTTTTAAAACCTCTTTTTCAATATGTTTTGAATCTAGTTTTAATTCTACTAAAGCTTCAAGCCGACTCATCTGCCTAACAAAAACTCCATCAATTGCCGTTAAATTAAATTTCCCTTCATAGCAACCTTTGGTTAACTCCAAAGAAATATGCTCCCCAATCCCGCCATTTTTCATACCTTCTTCGAAAAAGAAAATCTCTTTATATTTTTTTAATTTTTCTATTAAAGTTTCTGTAATAGGAAAAATTTTGTTTATTTTAATGCAACAAACTTCAATTCCCTGTCTATTTAAATTTTCTTTTGCCCTTAAAACCTCTTCAAACAATATCCCATACGAAACTAAAACAATTTCCCCTTCTCCAAAAACAGAGAAATCTTCGTCAAAATATTCTAAATTTTCACTAATTTCAACCCCTTTTGGATATCTAACAGCAACTAAACCTTCTTCTTTATATAGCGCTTTTTCAAACATATTTTTTAGTTCGCTATATGTGGCAGGAGAATATATTTTAATATTTGGAATAGTTGTTAAAAAAGAAACATCAAAAACTCCTTGGTGTGTTGGCCCTTCGTCAGAAATTCCAGCTCTATCTATTGCTAAAACAACATGTAAATTCAAAATTGAAATGTCGTGTATCAACTGATCATAAGACCTTTGCAAAAACGTCGAATAAACAGCAAAAACAGGCAATATCCCTTCCTTTGCCAAACCCGCCGCAAAAGTGGCTGCATGTTCTTCTGCAATTCCAACATCAAAATATCTTTCTTTGAATTTTTTCTCAAACTCAAAAAGCCCTGTTGCAACCCCCATCGCAGCAGTTATAGCGCAAATTTTTTCGTCTTTTTTAGCAAGTTCAACAATTTCTTTTCCAAAAACAGCAGAAAAATTTAGTTTATCTTTCTTTTCAACAACCCCAGTTTTAACGTCAAAAGGAGAAACCCCGTGATATAACTCAGGTCGTTCCTCCGAAAACGAATATCCTTTTCCTTTTTTAGTGCAAATTTGAACAATTGCAGGTTTTTCGGTTGCTTTTGCCCATCTTAAAGCTTTAACAATTTCTTTTATGTTGTGTCCATCAACAAAATTCAAAAAAGAATATCCAAGCTCATTAAAAAAGTTAGATTTATAAACCATCTTTTTCAAAGCTTGTTTAGAAGAAAATAAAGTGTTTTTAAAAAACTCACCCATTAAAGGAATTTTTTCTAAAAATCTATCAAACCCATTTCGCATATAAACATATGTTTCATTAGACCGTATGCTAGCTATATATCTATAAAAACTACCAACAGTTTTAGAAATAGACATATCATTGCAATTTAAAATTATTATTAAATTTTTAAGATTATATGCATTATTTAAAGCTTCATAAGCAATTCCGCCAGTTAAAGCGCCATCTCCAATAACTGCTATTACTGTGCTTTTTGAATTTTTAAGCGATAAAGCCTTTGCTATTCCACATGCAGCAGACAAAGAAATTGAAGAATGCCCTGCAATAAAAGAATCGTGCTCGCTTTCAAACGGGCTAATAAAAGCTCCAACTCCATCCTTTTTTTTTAGAGTATCAAAATTTAAAAACCTTCCTGTTATTAGTTTGTGGGCATATCCTTGATGACCAGTGTCCCAAACTATTTTGTCTTCAGGAGAGTTAAATTCTTTATGTAGCGCAACTGTTAACTCAACAATTCCTAAGTTAGAAGCTAAATGCCCCCCATTTCTAGAGACTGTGTAAACTATCTTTTTTCTAATCTCTCTGCAAAGTTTTTCTAGTTCAGAATAAGATAAATTTTTCAAGTCTTTTAAAGATTTAATATTTGATAGTATCTTATATTTTTCTTTTTCAATATTTTGAAAATTTTCCATTTTATTTAACACCACCAAATTATATTTTTAAAACTAATTTTAATATGGAATAAACAAAACAACCAAAATCCCAATTAAAAATCCACCTAAAACTTCAATTGGAGTGTGCCCTAACTGCTCTTTTAAAAGTTTTATATTTTTATTATATGTTTCATCTTTATTAAACATTTTGAGCTTTCTTTTTATTTCAGTTTGCTTTATTTCAGGAATATCTAAAACATCAACCAATTTATTCAAAAGCTTTGCTTGTTCCCCTGAAGATCTTCGAACCCCATTAGCATCATACATAACAATTGCCGCAAAAATTGCAGATATTGCAAAAATAGGAGATTCAACGCCATATTGTCTGCTAATAGAAAAAGATAAAGCAACAACAGCAGCAGAGTGCCCACTAGGCATCCCACCAGAACCAAACAAACGCCCTATGTCGAAACGTTTTTCGGATATGCAATAAAAAATAAGTTTTAATGCCTGCGCAACAACCCAAGCAACCATAGCACACATCAAAAAATAGTTATTTAAAACACAATTTCTCAAATTAATCAAATCTTTTCATTCCTTTTAAATAAATTTTAAAAATTAATTTTTTCTGTAGAGCGCTTTTTTTGTTAGCTCAACTAAAAATTCACTTCCATTTAATTTCTTTAAACATTCTAGTGCTTTTTCTGTATATTCAACTGCTAAATCATTTGCTTTTTCTAATCCAAAAATATGTATGAAATCTAACTTTTCTTCTTCTTTTTTTTCAGCCTGCTTAAAATCTAAAATATCATCTTTAATTTGAAAACAAACCCCAAAATAATCGGCAAACCGGTCTAGAATTTCAATTTCTTCTAAACTTGCTTTTGCTGCAATAGCTCCTAATCTACAAGCTGCCTTAATTAAAGAAGCTGTTTTATATTTTGCTATTTTTTTAACAGTTATTTTAGCATCTTTTTTAAAATCTTCAATGTTTAAAAACATATCCATATCCTGCCCTGCCAATATCCCTTTTGTTCCAAACATTTCTGCTAAAAACGAAACTGCTTTTAAAATTTCTTCATCTTTTAAACCATATTCTTTAGCATATGTTAAAACTTCAAAAGAAGAACAAAAAAGAGAATCTCCTGCTAAAACTGCTGCTGCTTCGTTAAATTTTATATGGCAAGACGCTTTCCCTCTTCTTTTTTCGTCGTCATCCATACATGGCAAATCATCATGAACCAAAGACCCAACATGAATAAATTCAACCGCACAAGCAAAAGGCAAAGCCATTTTAAAGTCTTTTTTAAACATGTCGCAAACACAAAGCGTTAAAACCGGCCTTAAAAGCTTTCCGCCCTCCAACAAAGAATATTCCATAGCATCACAAATAATGCTGCAATCTTTGTTATTTAATCTTTTTAATAATTCTCTTAACGTTTTATTAATTTCTTCTCTATATAAATTCAGTTTATCTTCAAACATCAAATTTTATTCCTCCAAATTTTCTTCTCCATCATATTCAATTTCTAATTTTGCATTTTTCAATCTCTCTTCACAAATTCTACAAAGATTCAATCCTTTTTTATATAGCTTTAAACTTTCTTCCAACCCATCTTTGTCGCTCTCCAACCTATTTGTTATTTTTTCTAGCTCTTTAAAAGCTGTTTCAAAATCTATTTCTTCCCCTTCAAATTCCATAAAAAACTCCTTAAATTAAATTTATCGCAAACTTTTTTTAACAACTTCAACTAAAAGGTCTCCATCTTTAAAACAAACATTTAAAACTTTTCCAACCTTTGTTCTTTTAACAGAACTAATTTTTTTTTCGTTTTCATCCAAAATTAAAGCAAACCCTTTTTTAAAAATATTTTCAGGATTTAAAGAACTCAACAAAATTCGTTTCTTTTCAAAAACCAAATAACATTTTTCATATTTTTTATAAATTAGATATCTAAGCTGTTTTTTAAAATTTCTAACAATTTCAAAATATTTTAAAAAACCTCTTTCTCTTTGGAAAAATTTTAAATCTTTTTTATAAATCATCAACCTAAATTCTAAGTCCTCTATTTTTTTAATTAAAACACGTCTAAATAAATCTTTATATGTATTAATTCTTTCAAATATATTAACAATATCAGGGCAAACACTAGCAGCAGCAGAAGAAGGAGTTGAAGCTCTAAAATCCGAAACCAAATCAACAACACTCCAATCGTTTTCATGCCCAATTGCAGAAACTATTGGAGTTTTAATTTCACTAATAAATCGAACCATTTCTTCATCGTCAAAAACTTCTAAATCTTCTTTAGAACCTCCTCCTCTTGCTAAAATTATTATATCTACTTCTTTTTTTTCGCAAAGCTTTAAAGATTTAATAACAGATTTAACAGCACTTTTCCCTTGCATTATAGCATAACAAACATATAGTTTAACAACAGGAAATCTTTTAGAAATAATTTTTAAAATATCTTCAATGGCAGCTCCTTTGTTTGCAGCAACAACCCCTATTTTTCTAGGAAATTGTGGTAACTTTTTTTTATTTTCTAAATTAAATAATCCTTCTTTTGAAAGTTTATTTTTTAACATATTTAACTTTTTTTGTAGATTTCCTTCTTCCTCAACCTTTTTCATACTAATTCCATAAATTTGATATCTACCATATGCTTCATAAACTCCAACATCACCATGAACAACAACAACCATTCCATCTTCAGGCATGAAACTAACAACATCTGCCTGTTCTTTAAAAAACACGCAATAAATAGAAGACTTTTCATCTTTTAAAGTAAAATACATATGCCCTGTTTTATGATATTTAAAATTCGAAATTTCACCTTCAATGTTAATTCCATAAAAAATTTCTTCAAAAGAAAAAATCTGTTTTATAAATCTATTAATCTGCGAAACAGTAAATTTTTGCATATTAAATTCACCATAAATAAAAATTTTTCTAAATTGTTTTAACAAAACTTCCAAGAACCCCATTAACAAAAGAAGGCCCGTCCCCACCAAAATATTTTTTGGCAAGTTCAACAGCCTCATTTATAGAAACAGGAAAATCAACATCATCAACATAAAGTATTTCATAAAAAGAAATTTCCAAAATAGCAATTAATATCTTCGATATTCTTTCAATTTCCCAGTTTTTTAAATATAATTTAATTTTCGAATCTAATTCATCCCGTTTTTTTAAAACTCCACTAATAAGTTCTTTTGAATAGGAACTAAAACTTAAATCTTCCATTCTTTCAATACGCGCCAAAAAATCCTCTTCTTTTTCATCAAAGAAAAAAGACTCAAAAATAACAATAAAAGCATTTTCTCTTGATTTTTTCCTTTTCATAAAACTTCTTCTCTTTCTAATAAACACTCTAAAATAACACAAAGATATTTTATCATATTTTAAATTTTTTTACAACAAAAATATTAAAATATGATATAGAAGTTCTAACAAAATTTTCAAAAACTCTTAAACAAAAAAACCTAAATATATTAAAATATTTTTTAACACATTTAATAGCCTTACATATTTAAGTTTTTTAATATAATTTAATCAATATTTAAATTTTTTAAAACTTTAATATCAAATGGATTTTTATATATAACATCCTTAGCTATTTTTTCACCATTTAAACTAGCATCATATAAATTTTCAATTATTCTTAACAAATAGTCTTCTATATATTTATTATCCATATCAAATATTTTATTAGAAAATGGAACACCATATTTACCAAAAGACTCAATTATAAGAGGAATAATTGGAATATATCCCCTATAATTTGGAGAACAATCGATTGGAATTGTAACAAGCCTTTCTTTTATTTCAATTATTTTAGGCATATATTCAATAGCTCCATGACAATAAAAACAATTTTGCTTTTCTTTTTCATCGATATATTTTCCTAATTTTTCATGATCTTTACAATATTCATTATATGTTTTTAATACCACGTTTAAATTTTTAACACCTTCATAAAAACTAACATTATTTTTCACATCCGGTGCAAAAAATTTCTTCACAATAAAAGAAAGAATATTATTACTAACCATTACCATATCATCCTTAGAGAAAAATTTTTCATCATCTCCATAAAATTTAACTTTTAATATTTCTTTTTCATTTTGCGGAACAAATTCAACATAGTTTATTTCTTTATCTATCATATATTTTCTTAAATCTACATATCTTTTATCTTCTTCAATTTTTTGATTAACAACTTCAGAATCAAAATTAAAAATATCTTTATATCTAGCATCTCCTTTTAGATTATATGTAACTTCTGCTAAAAATTTAGACTCTACCCCATTAACCGTAAAAATTTTTCTGTTATCGCTTTCTTTAATATCATATGTTAAACCTTTTTCTTCAACAACATTTTCTGGCTCTTGTTCTTCAACAACTTTTTTAAGCTTAAAATCACCATAATTATCTTCATATAACCTATTAAACAAATTTTCTTTTAAACCTTCCATAATTTTATCATATTTGTTATGGTCAAAGTCCACCCAATCTAACAAACTTTTTTTTCTACCACGCTCATATGAAGACGCATCCCTAACTATTATTAAAATATTACTAGGTTCATCATAATATTGCTGTTTCATTAATGGATATATACTTTTTATAAGATCCTTAGAAAATATATCCACTCTTATTAATATTCCATCCTCTGTTATTTCTCTTTCTATATCTTTATCTTTTATTTTTCTATATTCCTCTAAAGCATCTTCTGTTGGTTTTCTTAAAAAAATAAAATTATCTAAACCCTTTCCATATAAAATAGCAACAATTTTTATTTTTGTTTCTTCATCTTCAAATATAAAATATCCATGCCTTAATTTTGAAATCCAGTCTATTAATTTAAAACCTTCAACCATATGGTCATTCAAAAAACGTTGTAAACAAAACATATCTTCATCATTCAAAACATCACAATATCTTTTTTCTGTTATTTCATTCATAAATTGATATATTTCATGAAGCCTTAATATTTCAAATTTCTTTGAGTCATAAACCTTACCCCTATATTTTTCCATAATTTTTTTAAATCTTTCTTGAAGAAATTCATCTCTTTCTTTAATTGTTTTTAAATTTCCAAAATTTCTAAAGTCTTCCAATGTGCATTCATTATAAAAAATATTACGAAAAATTTTAGACCATTCATATACTGCATCATTTTCTATGTTTAACCCAAGCGAATCTTGAAAAGGAACATTTTTTCCTTTATTATCTTTTATACACAAAAGAGCTTGATTCCGTAAAGCTTCATTCATTCTTTCACACCCAGGCACCTTTAAAGGATCCAAAAAATTATTTAAATTAAAACCATCTTGATTTTCATCATCAAAAATTGATTCTCCAAATAATTTTAAATCTTGAAATATTTCTAATATATTTTCAAACTCACTTTTCTTTGTTTCTTTCTTTTCACTTGGTTTTTTTTCTTTTTTATTATTTTGACTATTTTGCTCTTTTATTTTTTTGCCATTTTGATTTTCTTGAACTTTTTTCTCTTTTTTTTCTTTGCTATTTTGTTCTTTTCCTTCTTTGCCACTGCTTTGTTTAGAATCTAACTTAACATCTTCTTTTTCAAAATCATCCGATTTTTTTTCAACTTTTTTTTTATTTCGTTTTTTTATTGTTGTGCTTGTTTTAAGTTTATTTTTTTTATTTTCCACCTTTTCTTTTAAATCTATTTTTTCCTCTTTTTTTTCTTCTATATTTTTTTCTATACAATCACTTTTTTGCATACAATTAACATTATTAAAACAAATAATATTTAAAGAAAAAGACGCAAACAATAAAATATAAAATTTTTTAAAAGAAATTTTCATATAACTCACCTCTAAAATTAATTACAAAATTTTCCAATTTAAGTCCTTTTCTTTGAATTATATACAAATTTCTATTTAATATAACACCGAATACTGTCGAAAAAATTAATACTCTAAAATTTATAATAAAAATAATTTTTTAATTAACAATTTAAACAAAAAAATATCAGCTCTATTTTAAATTAACCAAAAATAAAACTGATATATTAACTTAAATTAATTTTTATTTTTTTTAATTAATTTATCTAAATCTTCATCTCTTTTTCTTTCTCTTTTGTTAACCAAATCAAAATCTTCAACAACAACATTTTTTAAACATTCTTTAATATCTTTTTTTGTTATTTTTTTAGCCTGACCATTAATAAGCTCTTTCATCTTTTTTAAACGATCTTTAATTAAATCTAAATGAAAACTATTAACTTTGATATCCGCCTTTAATTGTTTTTTATATATTTTTATGGCTTTTTTATCCAACGTTTTAGCTCTATTTTCAATATTAGCATAAATATCTTTTGCCTGTGAATTTGCTTCTAAATTCATTTTATTATTTTTTTCAATAATCTTTTTCCTTTTAATTAATTCATCATAATCTATTTTCAAAAAAAAGTCTGCTTCCTTTATTGGTTCTTTATTCACAACTACTTCTTCTAAATCTTCTATATCTCCAAAACCTATTTCTTTTTTTCTTAATAATTTTTTCTGTGATTCTATTTTTTTCTCTAAAGAATTTTTTGCCACCAATAAATTTTTTTCGGATGAAATTAAAAAATCTATATATAATTTAATTTTTCTATCTATATATGAATCAGAAAGATTTAAACCAGATATATTTTTTTTTAGATCTTTTTTACAAATTTTTCTTAATGTTTCTATTTCTAAATTAGATTGTATTGGAAAAACAAATCTATTAAGCTCACTACTTCCACGAAATGAAGTATAAAATAATCTTTTATATTTTTCATTAAATACTTTTTCTGCAATAATTTCTTCTAAAATTGTTTGCAATGCACTGTCTAATTTCTCTCCACTAGAAGTTTTAAAAATAAACTTAATGGGAAGATAAAATTTTTTAGGCTTACTAAAACCAGATTTTTTAAAACATCTTCCTTCTTTCTTTTTATATAACAAAAACCTTCTTTTTGAATGTTGAAAAATCTCTTTTAAAATCTTTTTATAATTTTCTTTAAAATATTCTTCAAACACCTTAGGGTTGTTTTCTAATTTTCCTTCTTTATTGAACCTAAAAAACTTTTTTGAAAACGGTTTTCCTTCTAATATATATGACATATTTATATTATTAATAATTTCAGATAAAGCATAATCTTCTTCTTCTATCTGCTTTTTAATTATATCCATATCTCTAACACTTAAAATATCTTCTAATTTTATTTCTCCATTATCTATATGATTAATTAAAATTTCACAAATTTCATCAACAATTTTCTTAATATTTTCTTCTTTTAAAATTTTATCATTATTAGTAAAAATACTTAAATTATATGTATCTTTAGCTTTTGCAAACCTTATTTTTTCAAATCCATACTTTTTCTTTAATTCTTGCAATTCTTTTATATTATCAAAATAATCATTATTAATACATAATAAACACAATTTTTTATAATATAAAAAATCATACACCGAAAATTCAACGTCAACCCTATTTTTTGTTTTAAAAACTTTTTTGTTCCCTTTTTCTTCTTTAAAAAATTCAAACTTTCTAATTGCTTTATCATATTCTGGGCTAATTTCAAATTCAACAAAATCTTTTTTTGATTTATCTCTTCCTGTTTCTGTTAACCTAAAATTTTTCTTTTTATCTAAATAATGTTTTTTAAACAAAGCAACAGATTTTGCTGCATCCTTCAAATTTCTAAATTTAAACCATAAAGTTGGGCTTGCATCTACAATATATCTGCTATAAAAATCCTTCACTTCATCAAAACTAACATTTTTAATATCATCATAAATTCCACCTACATCATATTTAGTTTTATCCAGAATTTTTCTTCCTTCTAGTTCAACAAAAGCCTCAACACCATCTCCTTCTTTTAAATTTCTTCTACCATGTTGTTCAATCATAATACGAGCCTGTTCATCTTTTAACATTTCTGGATTTTTTAAAAAATCTGCATCCCCTAGCAATGTTTTAGACAACTTTTTAATTGAATCTTCATCATTTAAAAACTTTTCACTTAAGTCAAGTTCCATTTCAGCAATATTATTTTTTTCATCTAAATAATCAGTGTATGCATTAAGCCCTATTCCTTCAATGTTATCACTAACACCTAAAGTAAACCATTTTCTATTTTCAATACAAGAAACTAATAAATGCTCCATAAAATGCAAAAGCCCTTTATTATTTTTGATAGGAGAAGAAAAACAAATAACACCTTTTTTAATATTTTCATTATATCCATATTCTCCTATTTCTAATAAAAAAGGACAAAAATAATCCATAGATAGATATATTTTCTTCCCATTTTTTTTATTTTGTAAAAATTCTATAAATTTTAATCCTTCTATTTCAACAACTTTTCCGGTTAATTTTAAATTATTCTCAAAATCTACTCCCTTAATCTGCGTTCCTATCAAATTATCACCTTTTGCATATGTTGAAACACTAATCATTAACATCAACAAAGCTGCAACATTTAAAACATATAAAACTTTAAATTTATTCATATTAAAACTTCTTTCTCTAATTATTACATTTAAACTACATAATAAATTTATCAAAATTTAAATGTTATTATTTTAAATATTTTTTATATATCAACAATTTATAATAATATTTTCATTTCGATATTATCTAGTTAACTATCTATTTTTACAAACTTCTAAATAGAATTTTTTATTATTTATCTAATAACTCAAATTTAAATTTTATTCACAAAAACACACATATTTTTATATTTCGTTATGATCTTTTCAACCCGTTAAACAACAATTTCCCAGGTAATAAATCACTAAAATTAATATTAATAAAAAATATGCACTAAACCAAACAGGTTATATGCATATTTTTCTGTTATTAAATTTTTATTTATTCATATCAATTGCTTTTTTTGCTGCATCATAACTAATAGAATTTACGTTATTATGCAATTTAACCAAATTATTGTGTATAGTAACAACATTTTTAATGTTAAAATTAATATAATTAATCAAAAATTCTAAAAATTTATCTTCCATTCCACCTTTATTATTTTCTTGGTGGTTATAATGATAATCAAATCCTTCTTCAAATTCCTTAATCTTTTTCCTATAATTTAAAAATTCTTCTTCCGTGTCAAAAATAACGCCTAACTTTTGAAGTTTATTCTTTAATTTTATAAATAAACTATACTTATTAGAAAGAACAAGATTGTTTTGCACACATCTAGTAACAATTTTATAGTATGTTCCTAATATCTCTCTTAAATTAGCTGCTCTTTTTATCTCTCTAGACAAAGTTTCTTTATAACTTACTTTTTCCAAATCAAATTGTGCCTTTTTTAAATCATATTCTCTTATTTCGTTCTTAAAATCTCCGTTTAAATAATTATCTATGTCTTCTTTAGACTGCTTATGTGCAATACACATTAAATTTCCGTTAAAATAAGGCGCTTTCAACAATCCTTTGTAAGATAGACCAAGTGATTCCACCTTTCTATTTGCTTTCATTCTTAAAATATATTCAATAAACCTAAACAAATTATTGTCACCATCACAACCTTTAATCCTATAATTTGTTAATTTTAATAAATCTTCTTTTGGCTTTTCTTTAATTTTATCACTCTTTTCAACAACACTCACATACTTAACGGGTTGATCCGCCAAAGTTTGTAAAACTGTCTTCACATTTTCTCTAACATTCTTTTCAATTTCTTGTTTATTATCAACCATTTCACCATTTCTAATTTTGAAAATTTTATCAGAAATTGGAGTTTTATATTTACTTTTTGAGAAAAAGAAAAGTTTATAAAGATCATAATCTTTCCTATATTTATCTAATGAACTAAAACTTCCATTTTCTATATATGTCTTATTAATTAATTGGTTTGATCCTACCAAAATTTCTTCTCCATTCGAAAAATCCTTATCAAGTGTACTAAAAGTCCTACCTACCTCTTTTAATATGTTTTTTACGTTGGAAGTTAAAGTAGGTACTGAAAATTTATCCCCTGTTTTACCGTAAAGATTTATTACAATTTCCTCATTTAAAATCTCACTGCCATCATAACAAGAAAATTCATAACCTTTTTCTTTAATCTTCTCTGGTAAACCAGTTAAACTTTCCAAAACATTAGCCCATAAATTCAAAGCATCTTTTTCTTCTAAACTTAAATTTTTAACATCAAAACAAACACTTCCAATATATTTAATATCTTCTCTTATATTTCTATTCCAATCTCTCACTCCCTTAAAAACAGGAGAATCTTTAGAAACTTTAACATGCTGTTCAGCAGCTTTTAATGGAGATTTTATATTAACCGCTTCATTATTTGGGGCTTTTTGTAAAAATTCTTCATCAATTGTTTTCAAAAACTTTTTAATCTTTTCCGGATCATCTCCAACTGAAAGAATTAATAGCGCATTATTTGGCCTAATGTACTGCTTCCATAATTCAACCATTTTCTCATGAGTATTTTTAAGAATTTCCTCAGAAACTCCACCATTTTTATATTTATTTAAATATTTTAAAAACAATGGTGCATCTTTTTGAGAAACCTCTTTATTTTTAATCTCATGAAACACTCTTTTTTTCTCAGCATTAAAAAAGTTTTTATCATTTAAAAAATCAGGGTTTATTAATTGTTGGCAAATCCATTTTAAAACATCTGAATCCAAAATTTCATTAAGTATTAAATAATAAAAACCATAATCATCAGTTTGTGCTTTAAACATATCAGGATTAACAAAACCTAATTTATCTGCTAACTTTTCAAAAATAGTAGAAGTAAGTGTATGTTCCATAAGATGTGCTTCTCCCTCATCATTTTCAGGTGACATAGAAAATTGCAAACTAGTAAATCTTTGTTTTTCTAAAGGCACAATAGCCTGAAAATTAGTATTCTCATGAATATAATATAGAAAAACAACACCATCTTTTCTAAAAGGATATACCTTAAACCCTTCTACCATATACTGTGTTTTATCATAATTTTTATCATAATCAAATTTTTCTATAAATTCAGTTATTGCAGCTATACGCTGTGCTTTTGTAGGTTCGCTCTTTTCAGTAACGTTAACATCTTTTCCGCTTTTCTTATTTTCTTTTATAGATTTTGTATCAACCTTTTCTTGTAAATTTATATTTTTCTGCTGCTCATTTTTTTGAAAATAACCCATATCGTCTATCTGATTAAAAAAATCATACATCGATTCAATTTTTCTATCATCTAACTTGTAAAGTTGCTTTCCAAGATTTCGCAAACTTTCCTTAATCTTTATAAATTCTTCTTGTTCTAGTTCATTTCGTGCATCAACGCCAAAAGAATTCATTCCAACAAATAAACCAGAAACTAATATATACAAAATTGTTCTTTTTATTCTATTGTCAAACATAAGTATTCCTCCTCTTTTTTATTAAAAAAATGTCCCACACTTGATAAAAGAAATCATAATCATCAATTAATTTTCTAATAATCATATAAAAATTTATCTTTAAAAAACTTTCAATACAAAAACTCATAAATCCTTTCAAATATAAATAATCAATTTAAACAATATCTTCTACCAAATAATAAAACATTAATAATCAACTCATAACTCTATCCATTAGTACAGAAGTCATTATACTATATTTTTCTTTTAAAAGCAAGCTTTTTCTAAAAAAAAACGTCAATATATGTCAACATATCACAATTCATAATTCTTTTATTTACAATATTTTTTAACAACAACAAAACCAAAAAGAAAAAATCTTTTTGGCATAAGTGGTATTTTAAATTGAAAAACAAAATTTTACTCAAATTCTCCGTTATATTAACTTTTAAGTTATGTTAACCTTAAAATCTAACGTTATTCAAAAAATTAATTTACAAATTTTTAAAAAATCATCTAATCATTTCCATCAAAATCAAATTCTATTTTCTTTCCACATTCAGGACAAACCATATCTTCTTTTTCAAAAATATCATCATTAAGTTCAACTGTTCTTCCACATTCAGGACAAGAAATCTCATAATTTTCTTCTTTTTCACCTACATTATGCATTTCTTCATGAGAACAATCACACCCTTCTTTTGCACAACAACCAAAATCTTCCCCACTATATAAATCTTGCTCAACATTTGCTAAATCTTCATCTAATTCATCAATTAAAATTGAATTTTCTTCATTTTGTTGTTCTAACTCATAAATTTTTTCTGTTGTCTTTTGCATCAAATCAGCAAGTGACTTTAATATTTTATTCTCTTCCTTAGAAAAATCTAATTTAGAACCTTCCAATAAGCCCATTATATATGAAGCTTTTTCTTTTAAATCCATAACAATCTCCTTTATATTTTTTTTAAACTTATGCTCTTTCCATATATTCCCCTGTTCTTGTATCGATCCTTATTTTTTCACCACTTTCTATGAAAAGAGGAACTTTTATTTCTGCTCCTGTTTCTAAAACAGCATTCTTAGTAGCATTAGTTGCAGTGTTTCCTTTAACACCAGGGTCCGTGCTAGTTACTTCTAACTCAACAAAATTAGGAAGCTCAACACCAAAAATTTTTCCCTTAAAAGATAAAACCTTAACTTCCATATCTTCTTTTAAAAATTTAAAATTATCTCCAAGCTTTGAAGAATCAATAGGAACCATCTCATATGTTTCAACATCCATAAAATATTTTAAATCCCCTTCAGTGTAAGAATATTGCATAATTCTCCTTTCAACATACGCAAGCGGAAACTTTTCATTTGGATTAAAAGTTCTTTCAAGAACAGTTCCTGTTATTATATTTTTTATTTTTGCTCTAACAAAAGCAGCACCTTTTCCCGGCTTAACATGCTGAAACTCAACAATTTGTAGAACATTACCATCCATCTCAAAAGTTACACCATTTTTAAAATCCCCTGCAGAAATCATACAATCCTCCTGTTAAACTAAGCATAATATAAGTATAATAAATATTTCAAAAACACAAATCTATCATAATTATATCACATCTCATTTTTTTTACAACAATAATTTGCTTTTTAATTTAAACTTATTCTACACTAATTTTTTTGATATTACAACATTTGCGATAAATTTTTAATTTTAAACATAAATTAATTCCTTGCTGCTCTTTGTTAAATTTAAAATTCCTTCTTTTTTAACAACAACTAAATCTTCTATTCTAAGCCCCATTTTAGAAGAAATATAAAGCCCAGGTTCCACGGTCACAACCATATTCTCTTTTAAAACTGTTTTACATACCTTATTTAAATAAGGGTCTTCATGAATATTAAGTCCAACGCCATGCCCTAAACCATGCCCAAATTCTTCAACATAAGAAAATTCTTTAAAATAGTCTCTAACTAATAAATCCACATCACTGCAAACCAAACCTTCTTTAATTTTGTTTAAAGCAAGTTGCTGCCCACTTAAAACAATTTTATATAGCTCTTTTTGAAAATCTGAAGACTTTCCAACACAAATCGTTCTTGTCATGTCGCTGCAATATCCATCTAAAACAGCTCCAAAATCCATTGTAACAAAATCTCCATCTTCTAAAGCCTTATGAGATGGCTTTCCATGAGGCAAAGAAGTGTTTTTTCCAGACACAACAATTGCTGGAAAAGAAACCCCTTGAGCATTATCTAAAATAAAATTTTCAATTTCTCTTGCAATCTGTTTTTCTGTTAAACCTTTTTTTATATAATCCAAAATATGCGCAAAAGCAGCATCAACAACCTCCTGAGACTTTTTAATTTTTTCTACTTCCTCTTCTGTTTTAACAGATCTAAAATTTAAAATTATATCATCAAGCCAAGAAACTTGTTTAAAATTAAACTCTTCTAGCTTTTCTTCATATTCTTTAAATTGCTTAATTGAAACATAATTGGTTTCCACCAAAACATTTGAAACCGAATCTTTTTTAAAAATTTCTCTAATTTTTTCATAAAGATTATTGTAAAGCAAAACTTCGGCGTTTTTAACAGTCTTTTTAGCCATCTCAAAATATCTAAAATCCAACAACAAATATGCTCTTTTTTTTGTTACAACCAAAGTCCCTTCTGTTGAAGAAAAGTTCGTGAAATATCTCCTATTTTGCCCTTCTTTTATAATAAGTCCGTCTATTTCATCCGGGATTTCTCTAATTAATTTTTCTAAAACATCCATAAATTCTCCCCTTTTAAACAAATTTTAAACTAAATTTTCCATAGCTTTAATTGCTAAAAAATAACTTTCTTTTCCAAATCCAGCAATAACTCCAGCGCAAACTTCCGATATCATAGATTTTTTTCTAAATTCCTCTCTTTTAAATATATTAGAACAATGAACTTCAATGCAAGGCAAACAAACAGCTTCTATTGCATCACGTATTGCAATACTATAATGTGAATATGCTCCTGCGTTTATTATTATTGCATCTGCTTCCTCTTTAGATTGTTGAATAGCATCAATAATCTCCCCTTCATGATTCGACTGAAAAATTTTACAGTCAAACCCAGAATTTCTAGCAATGTTAACAATTTGTCTATTAATTGAAGAAAGGCTCTCTTTTCCATATATAGCAACATCACGAACACCAAATAAATTTATATTTGGCCCATGAATTATTAAAAGCCTACTTTTAACTAGTTTATTTTTCAAATTCCTGCTCCTTTTTAAATTATTTTTTATGTAAAAATTCTTCATAAGTTTTTAACATTTTCATAGCATCTTCTGCTTGAGTTCCCGCCGATTCACAAATAAAAACCGGCTCAAGATTTTTTTTAACAACCAACTCTAACAAAGGCTCATATTCTGGCCCATAAATTTTGTCTTCAAAAGTTAAATGTTTTCGTTCTCCTCCTGGCTCTTTATATTCTATTTTAGAAAAATGTGAATGAAAAATTTTTAACCTCTCAAAACCTAATTCATTTTCAACCTTTTCTAAAATCTTTAAATAATCTTCCTTTGTTTTAATTCCTCCAAAACTTCTGGCGTTTAAATGTCCAAAATCAATGCACGGAATAAAATTCTCAGATATTTTACATAAACTAATAACTTCATCTAAATCCCCCAGTTGATTTATTTTTCCCATAGTTTCAGGACAAATTAAAACATCTTCTAACCCTTCTTTTTTTAGTTCTAAAACCGCCTCTTTTAAAGTTTCTTCTGCCAAAGCTAAAGCTTTTTTTCTTTCGATGTTTTTGCAAGAACCAGAATGAACAACAATTCTTTTTGCATTCATCTCTTTTGCTATTTCAGCTGTTTTTAAAATATATAAAACACTTTTTTTTCTTTTTTCTTCTTCAACGCTAGAAAGTGATATATAGTATGGTGCATGAATAGAAATTGCTATTCCTTTTAACGATTCACCAAAAATTTTTGCTTTTTCTTTTGTTATTCTAACTCCCATACCACACTGATATTCATAAGCTTTTAAATTAAAAGATTCTAAATATTCTAAAAGACTCAAATTTTTCTCTTGTTTAAAACTTATTGAATTTCCAGCTGGCCCAAATATAGCTTTCAATATTTTCCCCTTATTTTAAAATTTTTTTTAAAATCTTTTTTTCAATATTACGCCGTATCCCCCAAAAAAAACCTTCTTCTTGCTTTAGAGGCTTTGTTAAAATAGTTTTAAATTTTAAAAATTTTCCTCCAATTATGTCAGTGAAAAATTGATCCCCAACAACAACTATATTTTCTTTTTTAAACCCTAACATTTTTGCAGCTTTTTTAAGCCCAAAAGGAAAAGGTTTTAAACAAAAACTAACACATGGTAATCCTAATTCATTTGCAATAGGTTCAACACTTTTTCTATAGTTATTAGAAGCAATAACTATAAAAATTCCACAGCTTTTCATAACATTAACCCAATTTATAACGCCATCAAAAATTTTTTTGTCTTTATGCTGACGAATTGTGTTATCAACATCAAGTATTATTGCCTTCCCATTTAATTTTTTAATTAAATTAGGAGTTATTTCTAAAACAGACGTTAAATATATATCTGGCTTTAACATTTTCAACCTACTCCAAATTTTTGTTAGAAAAAAAGCTCGACAAATAATCGAGCTTTAAATTTACCTAGAACCTCTTTTACGTGCTGCTTCCGCTTTTTTCTTTCGCTTAACAGAAGGTTTTTCGTAATGTTCTCTTTTTCTAACTTCCGCTATTATCCCAGACCTTGCACAAGACCTTTTAAATCTTTTTAGTGCACTTTCTAAAGACTCATTTTCTTTTATACGAACTTCTGGCACTTTAAATCTTCCTCCCCTTTTCTCTAAAACAGAGGTCAATATATTAACATAAATTTTAGATACAACCACATTATATTACAATAACATTGATAAGTCAATAGTTTTATTTAAAAATAAAATATATTTTAAATTTAAAAAATATGTTATAATTAACCTTGAAAAATAAAACTTTAAGGATTTTTATATGCTTTCTTTGTATTTTGGAAATGACGATATTTCATTTCTAACCGAAATTTTAAAAAAAATCGAAAATAAAAAACACTCGAAAACAATATTAGTTGTTCCCGATCAATATTCATTTTATACAGAAAAATTCACCTACGATAAAATAAAAAAAAATAACCCAAAAATAGATATAAATGTTTTTAGTTTCAAAAAATTATGCTTTAGAATTTTTAAAAAATATGGCTATATAGCAGGAGATTTTGCCACCAAAACAGAAAAAATTTTAGCTTTAAATAAAACATTTTTAGCTCTTTCAAATGAACTAAAAAAAAACAACATGGGACAAAATAAAAAACTTTTAGAACTTATATTAAAATTAATAGAAGAACTAACAAAAAATGGAATTTCACCTATTTTATTTAGAGAAAAAACTAGAAAAATAAAGGATTTAGAACTTAAAACAAAATGTGAAATTTTTTTAAAGATATTTGAACTATATGAAAAAAATCTAGAAAGAAACTTTAAAGACCCAACAAAAAACATAAAAAAAGCTCTAGAATTTTCTAAAAAGCACAACATCTTCAAAGAAAAAGACATATATTTTTTATTCTTTTTAAAATTTAATCT
This sequence comes from Oscillospiraceae bacterium, assembly GCA_902772105.1. Taxonomy (GTDB): domain Bacteria; phylum Bacillota; class Clostridia; order Oscillospirales; family Ruminococcaceae; genus RUG12519. Next base: position 21,464 of record CACXZI010000006.1, read on the forward strand.
TTTGGAACTAAAACTAATTGAAGTTATGCTAAAACAAGGTAATTTATTTTTTTTAATACCATATGAAAAAAAAGAAAACATCTTTAAAGCAACACAAAAAACTTTAAATTCTCTAATTGAAATAGCGCAAAAAAACAACATAAAAATAACAAAACAAAAATATATAAATAAAGATTCTAAAAAAGCAAATGATATTATAAAACTAGAAGAAAATATATTTAGACAAAACAAAAAAATAAAAAATAAAATTTCATCAAAAAATATTAAAATATATATAGCAAACAATAAACAAAAAGAAGTTGAAACAGCAATAGAAAAAGCTATTTATTTAAACAAAAAGGGGCTTAAATGGCAGGATATTATATTTATTAGTAAACATATTAAAGACTACGAAACACAAATAAAAATAGCATTTGAAAATGTTGGCATTCCATATTTTTTTGACGAAAGCACATCAATAAAAAACATGCCTTTAATTAAAGTTGCAAGCAATATATTAGAACTAATAACAAATTTTAACATAAAAACATATTTAACAATTCTAAAAACAAATCTCACAAAATTTAAAACAGAAGAAATTCTAGATTTTGAAAACATAATAACTAGTTTTAGTGCAACAAAAAAATCAATTAAAATTCCATTTGAAAACAAAAACAACGAAAATGAAAAACAAATTAATAACGCAAACAAAGTTAAAAAAACGCTATTTAAACTGTTGAATCTATTTAAAAACGTCAAAAATTCTTCTAAAGAAATATCTTTAAAACTAATAGAAAGTTTTAATATTTTGGGAATTAAACAAAAAATAGAAAACGAAATAAAAAATGAAGTGGAAGAAGAAGAATATAAACTCCAATGGGAAACATTAATTAACATTTTAATAAAAATATATAGCTTCACAGAAAAAAAAACAATTTTAAAAAAGCAGTTTAAATTTATATTTAATTCAACATGTGAAGCAGAAAAAATAAAAAAAGTTCCAGAAATATCAAACTGTATTTTAATTTCTAAAATAGACTCTTCAATTCCAATAAACAAAAAAGCAGTTTTTATTCTTGGTGCAAATGAAGAGCTACCTTTAAAAAATTTAGGTTCAGAAGAATTTTTCAAAGATGAAGAAATAATAAAATTAAAAAAAATTGGGCTTAAATTTCTTTTAATAGAAGAAGAAAAAATTAGTTTAGAAGCAATTTTAACATATAAAGCAATAAGTTGCCCTTTAAAATATCTTTTTGTTTTTTGCTCTCAAAGTTCAGATGAAAATAAAAAAAATAGCGAATTTGTTGAAGAACTCATTAAAATTTTTGGTGAAAAAATAATAAAAAAAACAGATGAAAAAAGCTATATTAATAGCTGCCTAACAGAAAAAATAGCATTTAAAAAACTACTAATTCACTACAAAGAAAAAACAAAAGAAATTGAAGCTTTAAAAGAATATTTCCAAAAAAAAGAAGGTTTCTTTAAAAATCTAGAAATTAAAAATGCCAAAAACATTTCTTTAAAAGAATATTTTAATAGCAACCTTTCACCTTCTCAAATAGAACAATTTAGCCTCTGCCCTTTTTCATATTTTTGCAGATATATTTTAAATATGACCAAAATAGAAAAAGAAGACCTAGACGAAAAAATAGTTGGAAATTTAACACACAAAGTTTTAGAAAAAATTGTTTCATTATCCAATTTTTTAAATTTAAACGAAGAAGAAATTCTAGAAGAAATAACAAAAATTTTAAAAAATATTTTAAATTCAAATTTTATTAAAAAGCAAATAATATCTCTATATTTTCTACAAAAATATTTTAACCTTACTGCATATTTAAAAGATATTTGTTTAAATATTCAAAACGAGCTAAAAGCAATTGGTTTTAAACCAAAATATTTTGAATATTTAATATCTAGCCAATCAAAAATTAAACCTTTAAAAATAGAAATAGACAAAAATTTTTCGGTTTTCATAACAGGAATAATAGATAGAATAGACATAAAAAATATAGGAGCAAAAAAGTTTTTGCGAATTATAGACTATAAATATAACAAAAAAACTTTTAACTATTCAGACTTTTTAAATGGCCTAAACCTGCAAATTATTTTATATCTTCTAGCAATACAAAAAAATGTAAAACATCAAAAAAACACGAATATTTTAGGAATATTTTATATGCCAACAATAGGAGTTTTAAAGCAATATAATTCATTTAAAAAAAAGCCAGATGAAGAAAAAGAAAATTCACAAAACAAAAAACTAACAGCAAACGCTTTAATTATAAATTCAGAAGAAACAAAAGAAATTTTAGAACAAATAAAAAATGATTCATATAAAGAATACACCCCAATTAGAGTTACAAAAGAAAAAACTTTTAACAAAATAGATGCAGAAAAAACCCTAATTTCAGAAGAAGAGCTAAAAATATTATCTTACTTTATAGAAAACAAAATTAAATTTATGGTTAATTCAATTGAAAAATTAGATTTTAAAAAACAACCAAAAAATCTTCCACAAAAAAACTTTTTATATTGCAACTATTGCGATTTTAGAGAAATTTGTAATGAAGATGAAATTTTAAAACCAACAAAACAAAAAAATTTAAACAAAGAGGAATTTTTAGAAATTGTAAATAAAAATTTAAAGGAGATTTAAAATGCAGCAAAGAGATATATTTAAAATTTTAAATATAGAAAATTTAACAAATTCTCAAAAACAAGCAGTTTTAGAAACAAAAACCCCAATTTTGGTTTCTGCTTCTGCTGGAAGTGGAAAAACTTTTATTTTAACAAAAAGATATATATATAAAATTCTTTTATCCAAAAACATAAAAAAAGTTAAAAAAATTTTGGTTTTAACCTTTGCAAAAGCTGCAGCTCAGGAAATGTTTAGTAGAATCTACGACGAAATTTTAAGTATATCACAACAAAACAAAAATATAATAAAAATTAAAAATATGTTATCTAAAAATTTTATAACAACAATAGATTCTTTTTGCTATAAAATAGTTAAAGAAAACTTTAAACTTTGCGATATAAACCCCAATTTTAAAATAGTCTCTAACGCAGAAATAAATCCGCTAAAAAATTTTGTTCTAGATTTTATATTTCAAAAAGAAATAAATAAAAATAAAGATAGTTTTCAAAAACTTGTTGATTATTTTAGCCTCAGTTCAGAAAATGAACTAAAAGAATCTATAATTAAAATTTACGAAAAATCTAAAACCATGCCCTTTCCTTTAGAATATATAAAAAACCTAAAAGAAAATTTTAAGTCTCCAGAAAATTTAGAAAAAAGCAGTTTTTTAGAAGAAATAAAAGACGACATAAAAGATAAACTAGATGAAATAAAAAGCCTTTTAAATATGGCAATATATTCTTTAGAAAAAGACATAATAACAAAAAACAGTTTTAAACCTTCTTTAGAACAAACAATTAAAAATATAGAAAAAATTGAATATGAAATTAAAAACTTAACATATGAAGAAACCAAAAACACTGTAGAAAATTTTAATTTTGAAAATTTTAAAAGATATAGCAAAAAAACAAACCCATTTGATAGAGATTTAGCAGAAGAAATTAAAAAAAACTATATAACTCCTGCAAAAATAGTTAAAGATTCACTAAAAGAATATTTAACCCCAAAAGAACAATATTTAAAAGACTTTAGCGAACAAAAAAACTTTGCTTTAAAATTAATAGATCTTTCGATAAAATTCTACAATAAACTAGAACTAGAAAAAAGAAAAAAAAACATATTAGAATTTTCAGACCTTTTAATAAAAACAATAAAACTTTTTGCTGAGCATTCTAACAAAAACGAAATAAAACTCACCAAAATAGGAAAAAAATATTCTCTAAAGTTTGACGAAATTTTAATAGATGAATTTCAAGATATAAATGAATCTCAAAATTTATTAATTAAAATTCTTTCAAACAACGACAAAAAACTTTTTATGGTTGGTGATTTAAAACAAAGCATATATGGCTTTAGAGATGCTAACCCTTCAATTTTTGTTAATAGGCGCAATATATATGAAAAAAACCCTTCTTTAGGAACACTAATATTTTTAAATAAAAATTTTAGAAGCAGAAAAGAAGTAACAAATTCGGTTAACTTTTTATTTTCTCAAATTATGTCTTTAGATTTTGGGAAAGTTAACTATATAAAATCCGAAAAATTAATCTCTAACAAAAACCTAGAATTAAACGAAAAAAATGCAACTGAAATACATATTCTAAAAAATGAAAGTGAAAAAGAAAATGAAGAATTTGAAATAGATCATATAGCAAACCTAATTAAAAATTATATAGATAGTGAATTTGAAGTTTTAGAAGGAGAAACTAAACGAATTTGCAAACCAAAAGATTTTGTGGTTTTATTTCGTTCTGGAAAAAACAACACAAAATTGCTTTCTAAAAAACTATTAGAATTAAATATTAGTTCTATTTCTTATAGTGACATAAACTGTTTTAGTTCATATGAAATTTCATTATTAATTTCAATTTTAAAAGTTATTAATAACCCTTATTTAAATATTCCTTTCTATCATATTGCAACAAGTTTTATGTTTAATTTTTCAAAAGAAGAAATATTAAACATAAAAATAAAAAACCCTAATAAACCTTTTTATGAATCATTTAAAAACACAAAAGGAAAGAAATATCAAGAAATAATAAATTTCATAGAAGAAATAACAAATTCGTTAAACACAAAAAAATTAGACGAATTAATAGAAGAAATATATAACAGCAATTTATTTTTAAAAATTTATACACAAATTGATTTTGATGAAACAAAAGAAAAAAACAAAGAAATATTTTTAAACATAGCAAAAAACTACGATGAATATGAAAAATATGGACTTTTAGGATTTTTAGAATATATAAAAGATATAGAAAGCGAAAAAATAGAAATAGTAAACAAAACAAAAAACAAAAAAAATGCCGTAACAATAACAACAATACATAAAAGCAAAGGGCTAGAGTGGCCGATCGTTATTTTAGCACAAACAGCAAAAATGTTTAACGAGCAAGACTTTAAAAAACCGATATTAATTTCTTCCAAATTTAATCTAACCTTAAAACATTCAAAAAAAGAAAATTTAATAAGATATAACACACTTCCCTTTAACTCAGCCGCCATATTTGAAAAAAAAATCCAAAAAGAAGAAGAACTAAGACTACTTTATGTTGCAATGACAAGAGCAAAAGATAAACTAATTCTAACAGCAATAGATTCAAAAAATAAACTAGAAAAAATAAAAAACAGTAAATTTAAAGATATAATAATTCCTGCATCGCACTGCAAAAATAAAAAAAGTTTTTATGAACTAATTTTAAGCGGATTTTTAAGGCATGAAAACTTTCCTTTTTCTAATGAAACATTAAAATTAAAAGACGAAAATTTAAACTGTTTAATTAAAATAAAAACAAAAAAAGAAGAAATAAAATCTAAAATAAAACCAGACGAAAAACAAGAATTTAAAACCAAACAACTAGTAAAAAAATTAAAAAAACAGATGTTTATTTCAAAAAAAGAGGAAGAAATTTTTAAAACAAAACTTTCTGTAACCGAAATTATAAAACTAAAAAATAAAAAACCCAAAGAAAAATTTATTCTAAAAGATTTGAATTTTAAAGAACTAAAAAAAGCAACACCATCCCAAAAAGGAACTGCTATGCATATTTTTCTACAATACACAAACTTTAAAAATGCTGAAAAAAATCTAGATTTAGAAATAAAACGTCTTGTTAAAAACGAATTCATAACAAAAAATCAAGCAAAAATGTTAGACAAAGAAAAATTAAAAAAGTTCTTTTTTTCGTATACATATAAACTAATTAAAACTGCCGATTCAATAGAAAGAGAAAAAAGTTTTTTATGTGAAATAGACTCAAACAAAATTTTTAAAAACTCTAATAATAAAATATTAGTTCAAGGAATTATAGATTTAATAATTGAAAAAAACAAAAAAATAATTTTAATAGACTACAAAACCGACGAACTAAGCGAAAAATTTTTAGTTTATAAATATAAACCTCAGCTCTATTTATATAAATTAGCTTTAGAAGAATTTTTTAAAAAGCCAGTTGCATTTTCTCTGCTTCATTCAATTTATTTAAACAAAGCTATTTTTATTAAATAAATATAAATCCTAAACCATACAAAAAATCATCATATCTAAAATTTTTCTACTAAATAAAATCTATCAATTTTTCAAAATAATTAGCTTTTCTATAACATTTTTCATATATATTTCTAGTTTAGTTTATGTTGCTATTAATCAAAAAGAATAATTATAGATACACTATAAAAAATATATTTTAATTTTTTAATACACCAAATTTTAAATATAAATTTTATTCTTTATTTTTTATTTATATTTTATAAAAATTTGTAATTTATTTAAACAAAGCTATTTTTATTAAATAAACATAAACACTAAACCATACAAAAAATCATCATATCTAAAATCTTTCTACTAAATAAAATCTATCAATTTTTCAAAATAATTAGCTTTTCTATAACATTTTTCATATATATTTCTAGTTTAGTTTATATTGCTATTAATCAAAAAGAATAATTATAGATACACTATAAAAATATATTTTAATTTTTTAATAATATTTTATTTTATTCAAAAATTTATCACACCGCAATCTTCCTAGGTTAATATTAAAAACTTCTAATTTTAAATAAAAAATGACATATATGATTATTTTTATAAATATTCAATATATAAACCACATTTTAATCTTATATATTTTTTTAATCTTAGTTTTACACTAAACATAACAATTTTTATTAAATAACTAATTTCTAAATTTTTCATATTATAAAAAAATTCAAATTAAAATTAAAAAATACATTATTAAAAAAAATCAACCTAATCGCTAATAATCAGCATATTCACAGCTACTAAAATTTTGTCAGCGAGGTTGTTGTTAAAATACCAAAATCATTACACCATTCGTGCGAGTCAAAATTTAACTAAAAAGAAATTTCACTTAAATTTTATTAAAATGATTATTTAACACTTAATTTAAATAATAAATTTCAAAAAATAAAAATCATAAATCATTAACAATAAAAACATCAATAAACATAATATTTAAAATTATTCATATACTTCCCTATAATATTCAACTAAAACTTAAAAAACTTAACTTGCTAAATTTAAATAAAAATTAATAAAAATTTAAAGTATTAAATATCTAACAAAAAAATTTTCTTAATAATTTTTTATTTTATTTTTTAAAACCTTAAAATTATTTAATCTGATTATTATATATTTTAAAAGTTAAAAAATAATTAAAATATTTATATACTATTAAAATCAAATAATATTTAATATATATCATAAATTAAAACAAAACAAAAAAGAGACACCTACCAAAAAGTGCCCCTCTTATTATTAAATTTAAACTAATCACTAACATATGGCATCATAGCCAAATGCCTCGCTCTTTTTATTGCAGTGGTTAAACGTCTTTGATGTTTTGAACATACCCCAGTCATCCTTCTTGGAACAATTTTAGCACGTTCACTAACATATTTTTTTAACTTGTTAACGTCTTTATAATCTATATTTTCCACCTTTTCAACACAAAAACTACAAACTCTTTTGCGCCCTCTTCTTGGTCTTTCTCCTTGCACAACAAAATCCCTCCAATTTACTTTTTAAAACATTCATTAAAATGGCATATCTTCGTCATCTGCAGATAATTCTTCAAAACCTTCAATTCCTTCAACATCTCCAACAGAAAAACTATCGCCACTAACCGAAAAATTTTGCTCTGAAACTCCATTTCTAGCTCTAACTGCTCCATTTTCTGCTTTGCTTCCACAAAAACTAACGTTTTCAACAACTAATTCTAAAACACTTCTATTGTTTCCATTTTTGTCTACATAATTTCTAGATTGTAAACTTCCATCAACAGCAATCATCTGCCCTTTAACAAAATATTTGCTAACAAACTCTGCTGTGTGTCTCCATGCTACACAATGTATAAAATTCGTTTGCCTTTCACCATTTTGATTTGTAAATCTACTATCTACTGCAACTGTAAAAGACAAAACGGAAACTCCTCCTTGCGTTTGTCTAAGTTCTGGATTTGCAGTAACACGTCCCATAATAATTGCTCGATTTAACATAACTATCTCCTACCTTTTAACATATTTATTTTTTTAACTTTCTTTCGAAACTATTAATGTCCTAATAACTCCATCAGTTATTCCATAAATTCTATCTAATTCTGCTGAAAAATTCGGTTCACTTTTATAATTAAAAAGAACATAATACCCCTCTTTTTCATAATTAATTGGGTATGATAACTCTTTCTTACCCCATTCATCAACACTTTCTAGATCTGCTTCTTTGGAAATTAAACTTTTAAATTTTTCAATTATTTCTTTAATTTTTTCCTCTCCAATTTTAACACTAATAATTATTATGCTTTCATAACTTCGTTTTCCTTTTACCATATCTTTTAATTTTCGCCTCCCATAAAATTTTAAACATAAAAAATGAAAAGCAAATGCTTTTTCAAATATCTTTCCTCAAACTATAATACAAAACTTTATAATATTTGTCAAGAAAATATAAATTTAAATTTAATATTTTATAATTTTTTATATTAATTAACTTTTTCTTTAAGAGAAGAATCTTCTAAACTCATATTTATTTCATTATCTTTTCCTTCAACAATTTCCTTTGTTATTTCAACAGATTTAACATCTGTTTTTGAAGGAAGTTCATACATCAAATCCAAAAGAGTGTCTTCAATAATTCTTCTCAACCCACGCGCTCCAGTTTTTGTTTTTAATGCCTTTTTTGCAACCGACCTAACAGCTTCTTTTGTGAAAGATAAATCTACATTATCGTAAGAAAATAGCTCTTTATATTGTTTTATTAAAGCATTTTTAGGTTCCGTTAAAATTTTAACCAATGCATCTTCATCTAATGGAGAAAGAGAAGTTATTATTGGAATTCTTCCAACCAACTCTGGAATAATTCCAAATTTAACAAGATCATGAGGTTCAACTTTTTCTAAAGCTTTCTTTTTGAATTCATCATTTTTAACCTGTATATCACCCAAAAACCCTAACGAAGAATTCCAAATTCTTTTTTCAATTAATTTTTCAAGTCCTTCAAAAGCACCTCCACAAATAAACAATATATTTTTAGTATCAACCTGTATAAATTCCTGATTTGGATGCTTTCTTCCTCCTTGAGGTGGAACATTTGAAACCGTTCCTTCTATTATTTTTAAAAGAGCCTGTTGAACCCCTTCTCCACTAACATCCCTAGTTATAGAAACATTTTCAGATTTTCTAGTTATTTTATCTATTTCATCAATATAAATTATTCCTCTTTGTGCAACTTCAACATCATAATCAGCAGCTTGAAGTAATCTTAAAATAACATTTTCAACATCTTCCCCCACATACCCAGCTTCTGTTAATGTTGTTGCATCAGCAATAGCAAAAGGAACATCTAATATCTTTGCTAAAGTTTGCGCCAAACAAGTTTTTCCAACCCCAGTTGGCCCCAAAAGCAAAACATTACTTTTTTGTATTTCAACATCACTATCACTTTTCGAAAAAATTCTTTTATAATGATTATAAACAGCAACAGATAAAACAATCTTTGCTTTGTCTTGCCCTATAACATACTGATCTAAAATTTCTTTTATTTTCTTTGGCTTTAAAAAATCACTATTAATTCCATCCTTTAAAAATTCTTTATCTTTTTTCTTTGGCGTCTCTTCAAACTCAGAAAACCTAACACTAAAATCTGAAATTTTTCTACTGCTATTTGGAAACAAACCATCTTCCACCAACATTTTATAACACAATAAAACGCACTCATTACAAATATAAGCACTATCCCCAAAAAGTAACCTATCAACTTTATATTCTGGTTTGCCACAAAAACTACACCTTAACAAACCTTTAGAATCTGTAGACATCTTCTTCCTCCATATTTCCTACCTTTGATTTATAACTTTATCTATTAATCCATAATCTAAAGCTTCTTGTGCAGTCATAAAATTATCTCTTTCTGTATCTCTTTGAATAACTTCAAGAGGCTGCCCTGTTGCTTTAGACAACATATTATTTAACCTATTTTTTAAATTCATTATCCAATCTGAATGTATTTTAATATCTGTTGCTTGACCCTTAAATCCACCAAGAGGTTGATGAATCATGACAGTACTATTTGGTAAAGCTATCCTTTTTCCTTTTTTTCCAGCACTTAAAAGAAAAGCACCCATAGAAGCCGCCATACCAATACAAATAGTTGATACATCACATTTAATGTAATTCATAGTGTCATAAATAGCAAATCCAGAAGTTATAGATCCACCAGGACTATTTATATAAAGTTGTATATCTTTTTCAGGATCTCTTGCTTCTAAAAACAAAAGCTGAGACACAACCAAACTAGCAGTAACATCATTAACTTCGTCAGACAACATAACAATCCTATCATTTAAAAGCCTTGAGAATATATCATAAGCACGTTCTCCACGCCCTGTGGGTTCAATAACTGTAGGTACTAAAGCCATATTAAAACCTCCAAAATTTTAATTTAATTAATCTTTCAAAACTTCTTCTTTTATTTTAGCATTATCCTTAACAAATTCAACAACCTTTTTGTTAACAATATCCCTCCTTAAACCTTCTACAAAATAAAATTTTTTAATATCCTCAACCTTCATACTGTAGTGTTGTGCAATATGTTTTAATTCCTTGTCTATTTCTTCATCTTTTGCTACAATTTTTTCTTTCTCTGCAATTTTTTCTAATGCTAAATTTAATTTAACCTGAAAAACAGATCTTTCCATCATATCGTTTTTAAAAACTTCCTCATTGGTTCCTGTAACTGCAAAATATTGATGTTCATTGTTAAAACCTTGAGTTCCTATATTTTTTTTAAATTCTTCAAACATATCTCTAAATTTGTTTTCGAACATAATTTGTGGAATATCTCCTTCAACATTATTAACAATATTTTCTAAAATAACGTTTTCAAGTTGATTTTTTGCATTTTCCTCATTTGCTTTTTCCATTTTGTTTTTTATATCTGCTCTCAATTCTTTTAAAGTTTTAAATTCACTAACATCTTTTGCAAACTCATCATTTTCTTCCGGCACCAAAATATTTTTGATTGCTTTTAATTTACATTTAAATAAAGCATCCTTTCCTCTTAATTCATTTGAATGATAATTTTTAGGAAATGTTACATTAACATCAAATTCCTCTCCAACTTTATGCCCCTCAATCTGCTTTTCAAATCCTTCAATAAATTGTTTAGAACCCAGCTTTAAATTATAGTCTTTTGCACTTCCACCTCTAAAAGATATTCCATCAACAAACCCAGTAAAATCAATAACAACTACATCGTCCATCTTAGCTGCTCTTTTTTCTTCAACCAAAACAATCCTTCCTGCACGTTCTCTTAACATTTGTATTTGGTTATCAATATCCTTTTCTTCAACCTTTCTTATTTGTTTAGTAACTTCATATCCTTTATAATTTTTAACTTCAATTTTTGGTTTTAGTGTGCAATTAACACTAAAATCTAAACCATCTTCGCCACAACTAATAATGTTAAATTCATCCACGAAAACAACATCCAGCTTAGCTTCTTTAATTGCTTCATCTAAAGCACTTCCATAAACAAAATTTATTGCATCATCATAAAAAATCTCTTTCCCATAAATTTTTTCTACAACCTTTCTTGGTGCTTTTCCAATTCTAAACCCTGGAACTCTAATTTTTTTAACTTCTTTTCTGTATGCTTTTTCACAAGCATCATCAAAAACTTCCTTATCAACATGAATCTCAAGCTTATTTAAATTAACACCTAAACTTTCATTTTTTTTTAAACTCATATTTTTAACCTCCATTTTTTTCAAACAGTGTTTATTATAACACAAAAATTATAAATATTAAACAAATTTAAATAAAAATATTTATAAAATTTTAAATAATTTAAATTCTAAAAAATCACTAGATATAAATCCATATTTAATTCCTTCAATTTTCCCTTTAATTGCATATTCACAAGCTTTGCCATGAAGATGACCATAATATACATTCTCAACCTTTTTTTCATGTAAAACTTCTAAAATTTCTTCAGCTTTGCCACTACAAAAAATAGGTGGATAGTGCAGAAAAACAATTGGTTTATTTTTAGCACTATCTAAAGAAAGCTTTAGTCGTATTGCTTCTCTTTTTAAAATTTTGCTATCGCTTTCTTCTGATGGCATATTAACCCAACCTCTCGTTCCACAAATAGAATATGCCCCATATTCATAAGAATTATTATGTAAAAATCTTAAACTAGAAAAATTATTCTCTAAAAAAAATTTATCCATCTTACTTTTAGTATCAAAATAATAATCATGATTTCCTTTTAATAAAATTTTCTGCCCCGGCAAATCATTTAAAAATTTAAAATCTAAGTAAGATTCTTTTAAATTCATTCCCCAAGAAATATCTCCAGCAACAACAACAAAATCGTCTTTCCTAACAACATCTCTCCAATTTTGCTCTAATTTTTCAACATATCCTTCCCAGCCATTGAAAATATCCATAGGCTTTTCAACCCCAAAAGAAAGATGTAAATCAGAAATTGCAAACAAACTCATACTAACCTCTATTTTAAACTTATTTTATTTCTAACTCTTTTAATATTGTTTCTTTCATGCAATCTTTTTCAATGCTTTTTTCAAATCTAACCGGTTTTGAACTCAAATTTTTAAAAAAACTTGGCATTTTAACCTTTGTTTTTTCTGAAAGTTTTTCTAAAGATTCTTCCAAAGAAAAAGAAGAGTTTTCACCTAAAGCTTTTAAAACATCCTGTGGAAATTTAAAAGCAAAAGCAGTTGAAACAATTAAAGTTTTAAAATTATTCTTGTTTTCATTTTTATATTTTTTATATACATCAAATGCAACAGCTGTATGTGTGTCTAACAAATATGAATATTTATTAAAAACATCACAAATTGTTTTTTTTGTTTCTTCTTCGTCACACCAATTTGCATAAAAATTTTCTTTTAGCCTTTTAAAACATTCTTCATTTATTTTAAACTTCCCTGTTTCATTAAACTCTTCATATATTTTAATAACTTCCCTATCATCCCCACATAAATCAAAAATTAATCTTTCAAGATTACTAGAAACCAAAATATCCATAGAAGGCGACATTGTTTTAAAAAACTCTCTATTTTTATCATAACTACCAGTATTAATAAAATCACAAACAACAGAATTTTTATTCGATGCACAAATTAAATCTTCAACAAAAAGTCCCATTTTTTTAGCATAGTAACAAGCTAAAATATTTCCAAAATTTCCAGTTGGAACAACAACATTAATTTTTTCTCCGAACTTTATTGAACCATTTTCAACCATTTTACAATATGCATAAAAATAATAAACAATCTGCGAAACAAGCCTTGCCCAATTTATTGAATTTGCACTAGAAACAATAATATTATTTCTATCTAAAAGCTCTTTAAATTCATTATCTATTAAAATATTTTTAATTTCAGTTTGTGCATCATCAAAATTTCCATTAACACCGCAAACAAAAACATTTTCTCCTTCTTGCGTTGTCATACTCATTTTTTGTATTTTTGAAACACCGCTTAAAGGATAGAAAACAAAAACCTTTGTTCCTTTAACATCTTTAAAACCTTCCAAAGCCGCCTTTCCTGTATCTCCTGATGTTGCTGTTAAAATTAAAACTTCTTTTCCTTTTTTTTCTTTTTCAACAGCTTTAACCAAAATATGTGGCAAAAGTTGCAAAGCCATATCTTTAAAAGCAAATGTTTTTCCATGCCACAACTCCAAAACCGAAACATCTTCATCTAATTTGAAAACTTCAGCTATTTTTGAATCTGATGAAAATCTCTCAATTGAATAAACTTTTTTTAAACATTCTTTTAAAAAATCCTCATCAAAATCTGTTAAAAATCTTTTTAAAATTGAAAATGCAACTTCATAATATTCTAACGAAACCATATTTTCAATTTCTTTTTCAGAAACAAAAGGAAATTCACTGCAAATATATAGCCCGCCATCCTTTGCAATTCCATTAGCTATAACATATGAAGAATTAAAAAACTCATCTTTATTTCTACTACTAAAATATTTCATAAATAAACCCCTTTTTTCAACAATCTTTAAACAATTCATATTCATCAGCCATAATAAAAGCATCATCAATAAAGTTAACAAAAAATTCTTCTTTATCTCTTAAAACTTCCATAACAACAAACTTTGGTTGAAAATTATTAGGATGTTTTAAATTAAAAGAAATTGCTGTTTTTATTATTTTTTTTCTTTTTTTTAAATCAACAGCTTCACAAGGGCTAACAAAACTATTTTTTTGCCTTAACTTAACTTCAACAAAATATATTAAATCATCCTTAGTTGCAATTAAATCTATCTCTCCATAAGGCGATTTATAGTTTCTGCATAAAACCAAAAAGCCGTTATTAATAAGCCAAGAATAACAAATTTTTTCTCCTATTTTTCCAGATATATTCTGAATTTTTAATTTTTTTTCTTTTAAATTTTTCAAAAAAGTTTTTCTGTGTTCAGGAGTTATTCCATATTTTATTATGCTTTCATAATGCTGCTTTGTTCCATAACCTTTGTTTTTTTTAAAAAAATACCCATCATATTTTAAATCTAAATCTTCCATAATTTTGTCTCTTTCAACCTTTGCAATAATAGAAGCAGCAGCAATAGATGCACTTTTTTGATCTCCTTTAACAAAACATCTTGTGTTTAAATTTAAGTCTGGCGCCTTATTTCCATCAATTAAAACAATATCTGGCTTTAATTTAAGCCCCAAAACCGCTTCTTTCATAGCAAGCATAGTAGCATTTAAAATATTTATTTCATCAATTTTTTTAGCGCTAACAACAAAAGTTTTATATTCTTTAGCAGCATTAACAACCCTTTCATAAAGCTCTTTTCTTTTTTTTTCACTAAATTTTTTGCTATCATTAACATCAGGAATGATATTTTTTGCATCTTCTTTTAAAATAACAGCACAAGCAACAACAGGCCCTGCTAATGGGCCTCTTCCTGCTTCATCAACTCCACAAACCAAATTCTGTTTAAAATTTCTATCAAAATCAAAAAGCTCCACAAACTTCTCCTTAAAATTACGGCATTTCTAATGTTATTCTGCCAAATTTCCCTTCTCTAAAATCTTTTAATATTGCTCTTGATGCTCTTATTGTATCTATTTCAGCGCCTTTTTTCAACATATTTTTAAGTTTTCCATACTGTTCTAGCAAATTTTCTTCTTCTGAATATTTAAAATTAAAAATCTTATTAAAAATTTCTATTTTGTTTTCTTTTAAAAATTTTAACAACCCAAAAGCAACTTCTTCTTCATCAAAACAACCAGCCCTAATAGAACCCAAAAGTTCTAAAATAAACCCGCCATCTTTATATCTATCTTCAAAACTTAAATTTCCTGGTGTATCTAATAAATCTATTTTTTCATCAACCAAAACCCATTGTTCACTTTTTGTAACACCAGGAAAATTCCCAACCTTTGCTTTTTTCTTTTTAGCTAAACTGTTAATTAAAGTAGACTTTCCAACATTAGGGACCCCAACAACAATAGCTCTAAATCTTCCATTACTTTTATTTTTTTTATTTCTTTTAATTTCAAGCTCTTTTAAAAGTTTTAAAGATATATTAATGATTTCTTTTGTTTGATTTAAATTTTTACAATCAACGCCAACAGCAACAACTCCTTCTTTTTTAAAATATTCAATCCACATCTTAGTTATTTTTTCTTCTGCTAAATCACTTTTAGCTAAAACAATTAATCTTAGTTTGTTTTTAGTTATTTCTCTAATCATCTTATTTTTTGTTGCAATAGGAGCTCTTGCATCAACAACCTCAAAAACTATATCAACATTCTTTAGATTTTCAACTATCAAAAACCTAGCTTTTCTCATATGACCAGGAAACCAATTAGAAAAATCACTCATATTTTCGTTCATATTTAAATTATACTCTTTCTTAAAAACTGCCAACTCCTTTATTATATACCATTATTCTATTTTAAACAACAAAAAACTAAATATTTCTTTATTGATATTTTTTTGTATATTTTTTAATAATGTCCTTAACATTACTCTTTTTAATAGCTACTTATTTTTCGATGTTCTGTGATAATTAAAAAATATTAAAAATTAAGCTTTTACTATAAATTAAAACCAACCAACTCATTTTAAAATAAACCAATATATATTAAAACTTAAACATTTTTTATTAACAATCTATTTTACTAATATAAAACACTTCCCATATATCTTTTCATAAACATTTTAATTTCACTAAAAAATATAATTAAACCAATATACTAATTCAAAAACTCAAAAATTTTTAATTAATTTTAAACAAAAAACACTTATGCTTATTTGTTTAATTAAAAAATTTAATTTTTACTATACACCTTTAAATATATATATATATTCTATAAACCAACTATTTTTTTAAACATACCGAAAAATTTAAAATAAAAACCAATGAATATCACAAAAATAATTTATGGTCTACAAAAAAACCAAATATCCTAACCTTCTAAGAATTTCATACAATAACCCTTAACATCAACACAAATTTTAACACTTCTACAAATAAAATATTAAACCATTAATATATTTTTTTTATCTAAAGATAGTAAAACTTCTAACAGGCGTTATTCTTGCCAAAGCTATACCCTTAACCCTTTCAAGATTAAAACACGCAAACTCTCTACTATCTCTAGAATCATTCCTATTATCTCCTAAAACAAAAATATGCCCCTTAGGAACAACCAAAGGATATGTTAAATCTCCAATGTGAAAAGGAGAAATTGGCTCTTTAATATAGTCTTCTTCCAATCTAACCCCATCAACATAAACGTCGTAGTGATCTCCATTTCTTCTAATGTCAACAGTTTGCCCCTCTGTTGCAATAACCCTTTTAACAATTAAAGCATCTAAAGAATCAAATGTGTTTAAAACAACAATATCCTTTTGTTTTGGCTTTAAAAAAAACGAAGAAAAAATAAAAAGTTTATCTTTATCAAATAACGTATTGTTCATAGAAGATCCATCAACACTAACCGTTCTAAACAAAAAATGAAAAATGAAAATAACGAAAACAAAAGCTTGAGCACAAATTTCAAAAAGATTAAAAATAAACACAACAAACTTATTTATTTCTTCAATGTTTTCTTCCTTCATTGGAACATTTTCAACAGACACAGATTCTTCCATTATAAAACCACCTGTCTTAAGATTTTATTTCAACAAACCACTATCAATGGTATCACAAAAACTAAAATTTGTAAACAAAAAATTTTTAAATTTTGGAATAGCAAAAGGACAACCAACATAAATTTTTATATATAAAAAAATAAAGAGGGTGAAAAAAATATGGATGTTGAATTTAACGACGCAATAAAAAATCTCCCACAAAATATTATAACCATTTTAAAAACAGCTCCAGAGGAAATTAAAAAAAATGCAAAAGAAATTAAATTTAGACTAGGTCGTAAAATTGCAATAACTAGTTTTATAAAAACTCATTTTTTAAACAAAATTTTATTAAAAGAAGAAATAGAAGAAATTTTTAAATCTATTTGCGGCTATTCTATTCATTCTCACGCAGAAGAAATTAAAAAAGGCTTTATAACTTTAAAAGGAGGCCACAGAGCTGGAATTTGCGGAACTGCTGTTTATGAAAATAACATATTAAAAAACATTAAAGATATTTCTTCAATTAATTTAAGAATAGCAAGACAGGTTTTAAACGCATCCGAAACAATTTTAGAAAATCTAAAAGAAAACATAGGAAATCTTTTAATAGTGGGCCCTCCTGCAAGTGGAAAAACAACAATTCTAAAAGACATAGCAAAAAATTTAACCAACAAATCTGTTGCAATAATAGACACAAGAGGAGAAATTGCTGCTTCATTTTATGGGAACCCACAAAACGACGTTGGAAATGCTGATGTTTTTGACTTTTTTAATAGAGAAGATGGAATTATTTTTGCAATTAGAACTATGAATCCAGAATATATAATATGCGACGAAATAGGAGACGAAAGCGACATAAATGCAATAAAAATGTGTGTTGGAACAGGGGTTAAATTAATTGCAACAGCGCATGGAGAAAACATAAAAGAATTAAAAAAAAGAAAGATAATAGAAAAAATTTTAAAAACCAATGCTTTTTCAAATATTGCAATTTTAGAAGGTAAAAAAAATCCTTGCAAAATAAATTCAATAATAAAAGTTGGTGAAATATTTTGAAAATTTTAGGAGCTATTTTAATTGCATTATGCCCAATAATCATTGGCTTTAAAAAATCTAATAATTTAAAACAAAATCAAATTAAAATAGAAAAAATAATAGAATTAATAAACTGGATTATTTCAGAAATAAAGTTTAAAAAAACCGAAATATCTTCAATGTTTTTTAATATTAGCAAAAACAAAAATTTTAAAAATTTAGAATTTTTGCAAGATCTAAAAGAAAATTTAAAAATATATCCTTTCCCAAAAGCATGGGAAATTTCAATTGAAAACTGGAATGAATTTCCTTTAGAAGAAGAAAAAGAATATTTAAAGTCCCTTTCGAATATTCTAGGAGCAACAGATTCAAACGGACAAATTTTAAATTTAAAACACACAAGATTTCAGTTTGAAGAAAGACTAAAACATGCAACAAATACATATATTTCAAAAGGGAAAATTTGCAAATCTTTAGGAGCACTTCTTGGAGTTGCGATGTTTATAGTTTTTATATAAAAATTTTTTTGAAAAAGGTGAAATGAAAATGGAAGTAGATTTAATATTTAAAATTGCAGCAATAGGAATAATAGTAGCTGTTATAAATCAAGTTTTAATACGTTTTGGAAAAGAAGAGCAAGCAATGCTAACTTCTCTTGCTGGTTTAATTGTGGTTCTTTTAATAATAATAACACAAATAAATAAACTTTTTGAAACAATAAAAAATCTGTTTAGTTTATATTAAATATGATTTTTCCAGTTGTTGGCCTTTCGTTAATTGCGGTTTCTATTTGTGTTATCCTGAAAAAAACAAATCCTGAATTTTCGCTTTTGGTTTCTTTAATTGCTTCGGTTTTAATTTTAGGAATAATTTTTTCAAACTTCAACCCTTTTTTTGATGTTGTTAACAGGTGCATTAACGGGTTTAATCTAAATAACATCTATATAACAACAATTCTAAAAGCACTTGGCATATGTTATATAACCCAAATCGCATCCGAAACATGCAAAGATTCTGGATTTTCTTCAATTTCAAGCAAAGTTGAACTAGCAGGAAAAATTGCAATTGTTTTATTAAGCCTTCCCATGTTTGAAAGTTTAATTAAAACTTTAGAAAAACTTATATATTTAAAGTGAAAAAAATTTGAAGTTTAAAAAATCGGAGGAAAAAATGAAAGGTTTAATAAAAAAATTTGCAGTTTTCTTCTTTTTTTTAATATTCTTAAATTTTATACCCATTTCTTGTTCTGCAATGGAAATAGAAAACAACACGCAAAAAATTTTAGACGAACAATATAATAATCTAGAAATAGATAAAATAAAACAAAACATACCACAAGAAACACAAAAAGATTTAGAATCAATTGGAATAGACCCAAACAAACCACAAGATATTAAAAATTTCAACATAACAAAAATTTTTGAATTTATATTTTCAAAATCAATAACTTTAATTAAAACTCCAATTGAAATTTTCATAAACTGTTTAATAATAATAATCCTTTGTTCTTTATTTAAAAGTTTTAAATCAACAACATGTGGAACAAGTTTAAATAGCTCTTTAGGAGTTTTAACAGCAATTTGTAGCTGTGCAATTGTTATAACTCCAATTATTGGATGCATAACTTCAATTTCAAAAACAATCAAAGGGTTTAGCAACTTCATGCTTTGCTATATCCCAATATTTGCAGGAATTATTGCAATGTCTAAAGGAGTTATTAGTTCAATTGGCTACAACTCAACAATTTTTATTATAGCCCAGGTTGTTTCTTCAATAACAGCAGACTTTCTCCTCCCTATAACTGGGTCTTTTTTAGCTCTTTCAATTAGTGCTAGCATAAACGAAAGTTTTAATATTTCAGCATTAACATCAGCAATTAAAAAAATTGTTATATTTTCTCTTTCTCTTTTAGTAACAATATTCGTTGGAGTTTTCACAATACAAAGCACAATAGCATCAAACGCAGACACAGTTGGAGTTAAAACTGCAAAATTTCTCTCCGGAAGCTTTATTCCCATTATAGGCAGCGCATTAGGAGATGCAATAGCTTCCATTGTTGGCGGGCTAAACATAATTAAATCTGCAGTTGGAGGACTTGGAATTTTAGTATGCATAATAACTCTTTTGCCACCTATTTTAAACGTTAGCTTTTTCATAATCTTCACAGCATTTGCAACAGAAATTTCAAAAGCTTTAGAAATAAACACAATGGCAAAAGCACTAGGTTCCATTAAAGATTGCTTAAGCATATTGCTAGCTTTTTTGGTTTGTTATGGAATATTAATAATTTCCACAACAACAATAATAATTACTATGGGGGCAAGATAAAATGCAAAAAACAATTCTTTGTGTTTGTATATACATAATTTTAATATCAATATTCTTTGTTTTAATCCCAAACAAAAATATGGAATCTGTTATGAAATTCACCCTAAACTTATTTTTAATAAGCATTATAGTAGTCCCTTTAATTAGCAATATAAAAAAAATAGACTTTTCTCAATATAAAAATATTTTAAATAAAAATCAAATGCAGTCTTATGATTTAGAAGAAAAAGTTTTAGAAAACAATAAAAAAAATTTAAAAAATGCATTAGAAATAGTTTTTTTTCAAAATGGTTATAAAGACTTGGACATAAGCATAGATATTAACAAAGACAGTCAAACAACCAATATTTCAATAAAAATTCCAAACGAAAAAAATTACAGCAGAAAGGAGATTGAAAAAATAACAAAACAACAAACAGGAATAACACCAAAAATAGAATATATTTAAAAAGGTGGAAAAACTATGGATTTCAAAAAATTAATAAATTCAAAATATAAATATGTTGTTTTAATTGCAATAGTTGGAATATTTTTAATTTTTCTTTCAACAACAAACTCAAAAAAAGAAAATTTAAAAAAGCCAAAAACAGAAAAATTAGAAAAACAAACATCCGAAGAATATGTTGAACAACTAGAAAAAAAATTAAACAACATAATTTCTAAAATTAAAGGTGTTGGTCGTTCTGAAGTCTTGATAACAATAGAAAATGGAATTGAAAATATTTACGCTAATTCTGAAAAAAAAGCAACAAACTCTAACGAAAACGTCTCAGGAAAAATGTCAACAAGAAATGATACACAAAAAGATGTCGTTGTAATAGACACACATGAAGGAAAACAAGCTTTAGTTGTAACACAAAAAGAACCAACAATTAAGGGGGTGTTAATTGTATGTGATGGAGCCGACAACGTTTCTGTTGTTGAAAAAGTTACCGATGCTGTTTCTAAATCTTTAAACATCAAAAAAAATAGACTGTCTGTTGTCAAAGGTGTTTAAAAAAATTTTTAAATTAAAGGAGAGATATATATGAAATTCAAAAAATTTAATTTAGTAGTAGGAAAAAGACAAATAGTTATTGCTTCTTTGCTTGTAACACTAAGTGTTGCTGCTTTTTTAAATTGGCAATTTGCAACAGGAGATCAAGCAGTTACAGTTATGGACGTTTCAGAAAAAAATAAGAAAGATGAAGAAGAAAGTAGCTCTTCAAACTATGGAGAAGCAGAATTAGTTAGCAAAAACACAGATAAAAAAACAAAAGAAAACAACCTTCTACAACAAGCAAGATTAGATAGAGCCACTTCAATAGAAGACGCAATAGATAACACAAATAATATTTTAAAAAATCAAAATCTAACCGAAACAGAAAGAAATAAGGCCATAGAACAATCGCTACAACTAACAAAAAAGAAAAATAAGCAAGAAGCCATAGAAAGTCAAATTAAAACAAAAAATGTTGTTGACGACTGTATATCATATATAGATGACAATAGAGTCAATGTTATTGTTGAAACAGACAACCTAACAGAAGAAAAAGTAGCACAAATTAAAGATTCGGTTGTTAGTGTCACAAATGCTCCTGCTTCTAACATTATTGTAACACCATATCAAAAAAAATAAATTCTTAAAAACAAAATTAAAATGAAGCTACAAAAAACTATTGTAGTTTCATTTCTTTTTAACAGTAACAGAACATTTATATTCCCCAACAGGCCAAACGCCATCTTTAATAACCCCTATTTTAACTGGAACATTTTGCATTCCTTCTTTTAAATCTAAACCAGAACAATCAACAGTTGCTGTTAAATTTTCTGACTCTATCTTTTTTAAATACTCTTTATATCCAACAATTTTAACACCCTGTATTTTTTTTGAGTTAACAACCACACTAAAATTTCCAGGAACATTTAAAAGTTCAATTCCCTTAACACTAAAATATTTAGAATCTAATCTATTTCTATTTAAATAAACATTTGCAGAAGAAATCTGATTTATGTTTTTAACTCCTTGTGGGAGTGTTATGTTAAAATTAAAATCTTTTTTGTCTTCATTAAATTCTCTTAAATCAACATAACCAACATTTATTTCATTTATATTTTTAATGGTGTCTTGTGCGCCTCCAATTTCTATTTCTTTTGGTTCTATTCTTGCTTTTAAAAGATCTAAATTCAATTTTTCAGGAGCATTTTTAAATAAAACAGTTAAAGGAACCTTTTTAACTTTATAAACAGGAACAGTAACATTAAATTTAACATCTTTATTATATTTAAAAACACTAGAATCTATAACATCACCATTTTCAGAAAGAAATTTAGGAGTTGCATCAAAAGTTTTAGAAGAATTTAATGTGCAAGGAGGAGCATTAACAAAAAGTTTAATAGAACTTAATTTATCCATATATTGTTTTGGTCCACTAACAAATAAACTACTTGGTTGACAAACAGCTTCATCTTTAATAAACCCTTCTTCAACCCCAACATCTAAATTATTTGCAACCAAATTAATTGTTTTTGTTTCCAAAACATCAAAACAAAAGTCAGCACTTTTATGCGAAAGACTTTCAATATAAACATTTTGCTGCGGTTTTTTTAAATATGCATTTAATTCTAAATTATAGCTACCACTAGATATTATGTTGCTATATGTTTTAGGAACAACAACAACATCTTCTTTTTTAATAAAAGAAATTTTATGTCTTGGCCCTCTAACATAAACATTAATGTTTTTAGGATTTGTTTTAACAACACTAAGCCCTAATTGTTCTGCTTGTGTGTTAGCTAAATTTGAAATAATAGGAACATTTTTAATTTTAATAACACTATAAGAATCACTATTATAAAGTATTGTTGAAATCCATAATATAACAGAAAAAAATACACATAAAGTGATTGTTAATTTATCTTTAAATATTCCTTGTATAAAATTTTTAAAATTAAACTTATTCATTATCTTAAAAATACTCCTCATTTTCTTTTTGACTTATTTTTTTTCGTCTCTTTTTCATATAATTCAAAAATCAACCCATCTTGCAAATATGAAACAAGTTCTGTTCTATTTAAATGCCTTTTAATGGTTCCATTTTCAGCAATAGAAATAAATCCGGTTTCTTCAGAAACAACAACAACTAAAGCGTCCGATATTTCACTAATTCCAATTGCAGCTCTGTGCCTTGCTCCTAAAACCCTTGAAATATATTCTTCTTTTGAAGGCTTTGGCAAAAAACAAGAAGCAGCAATAATTTTTGTATCTCTAACTATAACAGCTCCGTCATGAAGAGGCGAATTTTTAAAAAACAAATTTTTAACCAACTCTTCACTAACGTCAGCGTTTAAAACAACTCCAGTTGCTATAATATCAGCTAGTTTTGTTTTCCTTTCAAATATTATTATTGCCCCAGTCTTTTTTTGAGACATATCTTCACATGCTTTAGAAATTTTATATATCACACTTTCTTTTTCTAGTTTATCTTTATTTTTATCACTAAGCAAAAAATTTTGAAGTCTCCCCCCCATTTTTGCTCTTCCTGCATGCTCTAAAATTCTTCTAAACTCTGCTTGAAACAAAACAACAATAATTAAAGGTCCCCATAAAAACAGCCTATTAACAATAAAATCTAAAGTTTTTAAATTTAAAATTTTAGCTAAAAAAGCAACAACAATAAGCAAAATAAAACCTCTAAAAAGTTGTGTTGCTCTTGTTTCTCGAACAATTAAAACAGCTTTATACATAATATATGAAATTAAGATTATATCTATTAAATCATTTAATCTAAAAGATAATATAATTCCCCAAATCATATTAAAAAAATTCGAAATTTGATCCATTTAAAAATTTAACCCCTTTAAAAATTTATTTTAAAATTTCACAAACAGCAGCCTTAACAGTTTTAACTCCAATTAATTCAATATTTGTTTTTATCTTTTTTAAATTTTTTAAATTATTATATGGTAAAATTATTTTTGAAAACCCAAGCTTTTCTGCTTCTAAAATTGTTTTTTCAACCCCAGGAACACTTCGAACTTCTCCAGAAAGCCCTATTTCTCCTAATATAATCATTTCTTCATTAATACTCAAATCTTTTAAAGCTGCAACCAAAGATAAAGCAACAGCTAAATCGCAAGCAGGGTCTTTTAAATCCACCCCTCCAACAACATTAACATAGCAATCTAAATTTTGAAAAGAAAAACCAACTCTTTTTTCTAAAACAGCAACAATAATTATCAACTTATTATAATCAAGCCCTTTTGATAGCCTTCTTGGAATTCCAAAAAAAGATTTTGAAGTTAGAGATTGTATTTCTGCAAAAAGAGGTTTTTTTCCTTTCATTACTGCACATATAGCACTTCCAGAAACATTTTTAGGTCTTTCATCAATTAAAATAGAACATGGATTAACAACACAAGAAAGCCCTTCTTCTTTCATTTCAAAAACAGCTATTTCATTAATAGATCCAAATCTATTTTTAACAACCCTTAAAATTCTAAACTGATTTTTAGAATTTCCTTCAAAATATAAAACAGTGTCAACAACATGCTCTAAAACCTTTGGCCCTGCTATATTTCCTTCTTTGTTAACATGCCCCACCAAAACAATTGAAATATCTTCACTTTTTGCAATTTTTTGAAAAATATTGGTTGATTCTCGAACCTGAGCAACACTTCCACAAACAGAATCTATTTCGCTTAACTTCATAGTTTGAATAGAATCTATTACAACAATTTTAGGATTTTCTTTTTTAATAACTTCAATTATTAAATACACGTCAGATTCAGATAATATTAGCAAATTATCATTATCAATTTTTAGCCTGTTTGCCCTTAACTTAATTTGAGAAACATTTTCTTCTCCTGAAACATATAAAACCTTTTCTTTTAAAGCTAAGTTAGAACAAACCTGCAAAAGCAAGGTAGACTTTCCAATTCCAGGGTCACCTCCAATTAAAGATATTGAACCTTTAACTATCCCTCCCCCAAAAAGAATATTTAATTCATCAATTCCTAAATCATACCTATCTTTATATTTTAAATCAATTTTCTTTAAAGGTAAAGCAAAATTTATCCCATCAAGAACTTTAATTGTTTCTTTTTTAGAAAGTGCTTCTTTTAAGGTGTTCCATTCACCACAATTTGGGCAACACCCCTCCCATTTCAAAGCGTTATGTCCACAAGTTGAACAAATAAAAACAGTTTTAACCTTCCCCAATTTAAACACATCCTTAATTTTTTCTACAAAAACGAAGAAAAAGGTTTTAATATAAAACCTAAAATTTTTTCAAAAATATTTCTTTTTTCATATTCCTTTAAAGAAACCTTTTTAGACTTTTCTAAAACAAGTTTAAAATCTTTAGTTATTTCTCTTAAAGCATTTGTTTTATACATCAAAACACTGCATTCAAAATGCAAATATAAACTTCTAAAATCAAAATTTGCAGTCCCTAAAACTCCAACAACTCCATCAGAAATAATAACCTTAGAATGAATAAAACCTGGCGTGAACTCATAAATTCTAACTCCTGCTCTTATCAATCTTTTATATGAACTTCTAGTTAGTGCATGAACATAAAATTTATCATATATATTAGGGGTTACAATAACAACTTCAACTCCACTTTGAGCTGCAAATATTAAAGAATTTGTTAATTTATTATCAATAATTAAATACGGAGTTTGTATATATACATATTCTCTAGCACTACTAACAATTTTTAAATATATAGAGTCGTTTAAATAATATGAATTAACAGGGTTATCTCCAAAAGGCATAACCAACCCGTCTGATTCAAATTTAACATCTTTTTTAATATATCCATTAAAAGAAATAGATTCACCAGAAAGATAGTTCCACATATTTAAAAACAAAACAACAAAACTAAAAGCTGCCCTACCTTCTAATTTAACTCCACAATCCTGCCAAAACCCAAATCTTTCTATTTCGTTAATATATTCATCAGCAATGTTAACCCCTCCTGTGTATGCAATAAATCCATCTATAACAACCATTTTTCTGTGGTCTCTATTGTTCATTATTGCTTCTAACCTTAATTTAACAGGGTTAAAAACTTCACATTTAATTCCTGTTTGCCTTAAATATTCTTCATATCCATTTGGCAAACTAGCAATTGTTCCAATATCATCATATATTAATCTAACGTCCAACCCTTTGTTAACTTTTTCGATTAAAATATCTAAAATTTCTCCCCACATTTTGCCTGGTGATATTATGAAAAACTCCAAAAAGATTGATTTTTCAGCTTTTTTTAAATCTTCAATTAAACTTTTAAAATATAGAGTCCCAGATTTTAAAAATTTGGTTTTTGTTTCATTATGAACAGGATATTTAGAAACATTATAAATCCAATTCATCATTTGCAAACAATATGGATCTATCTCCAAAGAATTAATAAAATCTTTATTGTTTTTAAAAAAACCTGAATTAATATTTTCAGCATTAATAAATTTTCTTCTAAACTTTTTAACAGTTCGCCTTTTACCAAAAGTTATATATAAAACTGCTCCAACAAAAGGAAGCAAAATAACTGTAAAAATCCAAGAAATTTTATATGCCGGGTTGGCTCTTCCGTTTGCAATAAAAAAAAGTATTAAAATATTAAAAAAATAAATCAATATACCAAATATTAAAAAAGATCTTCCTAAAAATAAAACAACAAGTCCAGACAAAATTATTTCGACTAAAAACAAAATTAAAGCAGTAGTAGATCTTTTGGTTATTATGTTCATAAGCCGCTTCATTTTAAAAAACTCCTAAAAAATATATTACGTAGAAATATTATATCACACTTATAGATATTTTAAAATACCTTTGAAATTTACATAATGTTTAAAATTATTAAAATTTCCAATGCTATCTATATATTTAATTTTTAGTAATTTCTTTATTTTTAAACAATAAAAATTTTTAAAAATAAAATGGAGAATTTATGATAAAAAAATTTAAACTAACACTTATTTCACTAATAACCTCTTTTACAATTTTATTCCCAATTAGCACATATATTACAATTAACGTTCTACAAAATAATCCAAATAAAATTAAAGCTGTTAATAATAAAGAAAAATATATTATTTCAAAAAAACAAGATATAACAGTTTTATTAATTTTAGAAAAAAATAAAGAAAACATCAAACCTCAAAAAAAACGTAAAATTAACGAAGAAGAAATATTATATAATATAGAAAAAAATATATATTTAGAAGAAGACCCAATAGAAGAAAAATATTTAATATTAACAATTTCACCTCACGACAACAAAATATGTTTAACAAACATACCAACAACAATTAAAACAGTTGCTCAAACAAACGAAGGCACACCAATTGTTGAAGGAACACTAAAAGAAATAAGAAGAACTAGTGGAGCCAATTTTTTAAAAAGTTCGATTGAAAACCTAACAAAAATAGAAATCGATAAAATAATAAAAATGGACGAAAACGCAATAGATTCAGTTCTAAATAACCTTGGTGGAATTAAAATTCTTTCAAAAAATGAAAATAACTTTGAAATTTTAGATTCCAAAAAATTTTTAGATATTTTATATAAAAACCCTAAATTTGCTTTTTCTCTTTTAAAAAATAATTTTACTAATAAAACAAACATAAACAGCTTTTTTGCAACACTATCAAATGTTTCGTCCACAGACATTAGCATATATGATTTTCAATGTAGAACCAAAGGATTTGAAAAACTAATGGAAGAAAGAAAACCAAATTTAATTTATATAGATGTTAAAACAAAAAAAATAGAAAACCAAGACACTTTAACGCAAGAATCTCTAAAAGAAATAGAAAAAGCATATAAATAGTTTAATATTAATTTCAATTATTCAATTTAAAAAATTTTAAACAACTATTAAGTTTTAAATTATATTTTAAGTACACCCTATCATGTGAATTTTTTATGATTTTATATAATAAAAATACATTACTAAAAATTATAAATATTTAAAATTAATAATAAATCTAAATTCGCAAAAACCAAAATTTATAAATAAGAATTTTTCAAATATCTTTCGAATCAATGCTAAACTAATTTAAGTTATATTAGATTTTTAAATATAACTAATAAAATACCACAATCTTCACATAACTGTAATTTATAAATATATTATTTTATAAAAAATTTAACATATCTGTATTTAAATTATATTTTACTATATAATCTATTATTCTACCATAATGCAACTTCAAATTCTATTCTTACTACTATTTTATAGTTATATTTAAATTAAATTTTTTTCACTAACAAAATTATTATTTTTTCAAAAAATTCTACTAAATAAATATATAATAATTTTTTTATGATATAGTCAACAGAAAAATAAAAATTCAACTTTATTAAATTCGATTTTTATGCATAATTTTATTCTTACTACTATTTTATAGTTATATTTAAAATAAATTTTCTCCACTAACAAAATTATTATTTTTTCAAAAAATTCTACTAAATATTCTTAAGAATACTATTTAATATTAAATTAATTTAAATTTTAAACTAAATCAAATATGATTTCAATTAAAAGTAATGGTATAAATTTTTTTTCCAATTCGTTTAAAAAAATATGCCCAAATAATAAAAAATTATTATACTCAACCTTATGTTCAAAACGATAACAATTATCTTTATTTTCTAATTTAATGTTTCTAGAAACAACACTATCTTCACGATATTTAACTAACCCAACTTCTAAGTCTCCATTTAAAAAATACGTAGTGCACCTGTTAACAACACTATCGCTACCATAATTTTCAACTAACTGTGATAAAATCTCTGTAGGAATAGGAACCTTCTCTCCAAACACACCACCACAGTTATTAAGATATTCTTTATTAACATTCTTAAAAAGTTCCTTTAACCAAATCTTAACACTTTCGTTAATTTTAAACACCTCTTAAAAAACAACTTTAATAAAAAAAAAATTTTAACTTTTATATATCTTCATCAAATCTCCAACTTTATTTAAAACATCAAAAATAAAAATATATAAAAATTAAAATTTCAAAAACAAATAATTCAAAAATAATAACTAAAACATTTATGTACTGCTATTTAATACAAAAATAACTATCATTTAAAATCCACTATAAAAATAATATATCTAAAAATTTTCTACCTAAACCAACACCTAAACATTTATCTTTCTTTATCACTACTATCAAGTATTTCTTCATTATTAAAAACACATCACCACCTAAGAGTCAGTTGCTCTACCAACTGAGCTAATAGCGCGGATACAAAAACATCAACAAACTCAAAAATAAAAGAGGCGGCATCTACCAATTTTCCCAGGT
>CACXZI010000007.1 GCA_902772105.1 Oscillospiraceae bacterium
TATCAAAATTTTAACGAAGATCATATGAGCAAAAGTGCTACCAACCTAAATTACAATAATAATTATAATTGTAATAATTTTTATAACCAATATGATAATCCCACACAGCAAGTTCAATGTTATCAAAATTTTAACGAAGATCATATGAGCAAAAGTGCTACCAACCTAAATTACAATAATAATTATAATTGTAATAATTTTTATAACCAATATAATCCCACACAGCAAGTTCAATGTTATCCAAATTGTAACGAAAATAATATGAGCAAAAGTGTTACCAACCTAAATTACAATAATAATTATAATAATAATTATAATTTTTATAACCAATATAATATTCTCACACAGCAAGTTCAATGTTATCCAAATTGTAACGAAAATCATATGAGCAAAAGTACTACCAACCTAAATTACAATAATAATTATAATTGTAATAATTTTTATAACCAATATGATAATCCCACACAGCAAGTTCAATGTTATCCAAATTGTAACGAAAATCATATGAGCAAAAGTGCTACCAACCTAAATCACAATAATAATAATATAAATAAAATTGAATATAACTTAAATAAACAAAATAAATCACAACAAATTCAAAATATTAAAGATTATATCAATAAAAAAGTAACAGAAGAAAACAAAAGCAAAGCTAGCGAAGAAGAAAAACAACTCTTTGCTAAAATATTAAACAACATGGTACAAAAAATATTAAACTGCGAGGAAATAACAATTTATTCTAGAAAAGAAAAAATAATAAAAATAAAAAATGAAATACAAAGATTAAAAAAAATATTTGTAAGAAGGGTATTTTCAAATCAAGATGATATTAGAAATTTTAAAGAAATAAAAAACGAGATTGATATTTGGTTGGCAGCCAAAGAAATCTCATGCTCAATTATTGAAACATTATCATCTTTAAAAAACAATAAAAACAACGATGATGATATAAAAAACTATAAAAATGGAATAAACACTGATATTGACTTTATAAACAAAGAAATCAAGTCAATTATTGATTCTAAAGAAAAAGAACAACAACTTTATTGCAAGAAAATATTAAGAGATGTAAAATTAATGAACAATTTATATGAAGAACTAAACAAAAAACTTAAAGAAAATAAATAATATTTTAGCATTTAAACAACTAAAAAATAAATTTAACCCCTCATGGAAATTTAAACCATGAGGGGACTTTTTAATATTAAATTATTTTAATAGAAACAATATTTAAAAAACTAAAATAATTAATTATAAAAATATTTTATTACTAATATATATTACTACTTAAAATATTAGAGTTTATTATAAATAAAAATAAATAACAAATACCTCATATCATTTATCTATAAACAATATTTATAGATTTTCAAAATTAAAAATACTTTTTAAAAACATTCACCTAAAATTTTTGCCTTAATTTCTCTATTAAAAATAAATCAATAAATCCTTTATTTAAAACCTCTTAAGATTTACAATACACTACAATTTTAATATCATAGCCATAAAACACATAAACCCATATTTACATACCAAAATATAAAAATTTTCTAATAACTCTTAAGATTTTTCTTTAAATTCCCTAAAAATTTTTAATATCTTTTCTTGCTTTTTAATTTTATTTAAATTTTTTTCTTTTGCAGTTTTCAGCCCATTTAAAATTTTTCCTTCTTTTTTTATTATTATATCTAAAAATCCATCATCATAAAAATTTTTTGTTTTTATGTCTTCCCCCAAAACCGCTTTTTTTAAATTAATTTCTTTAGCTTCTCCTTTAAAATAAACAACCAAAATATCATAACATTTTCTGTGTTCAATAATATGCAACTCTTTTTCTATATAAAATCCATTTCTATATAAATTAATTCTAACGTCATATAAAAAACTTTGCGGCTGCAAAATTAAACGAATATTTTCATTCCTAACAAAACTTTGTTCAAAAATAATTCTTTCAATTAATTTCCCGCCCATTCCGGCAACAACAACACAATCAACAGATGAAGGAACATTTTTTAGCCCATCAGACAATATAAAATCTATTTTTTCATAAACACCATATTTTTTTGCATTTTCTTTTGCCTTTTCTAAAGGCTTTTTCCTAACATCACAAGCATAAAGTTTAATATTTTTTGTTAAAGCCAAATAAATTAAAAGTTTTGCGTGATCACATCCAACATCAGCAACATATTTCCCTTTAACAAGTTTTGATATTAATAAAAGTTTTCTGCTTAATTTTAAATTTTCCATAACATTTAATCTAAAAGTTCATCAATTGAGTCAACAAATTCACTCTCAAATGCATGAACTTTTTCTGCATCTTTTGCAAAATCATTAACCATTTTTGTGGCTTTTGGTGTTGGTTGCAGTGTTCCAGGCCCGCCAACACAACCTCCTTCGCAAGCCATTCCTTCTAATAGATATCCATCTCTCTTCCCTGCCTTTGCCATCAACAACATTGTTTTACAATTTTTAAGCCCTTGGGCAGAATCAAATAAAACTTCTTTGTCTTTATCAAACTCTTTTAAACAATTAGCAACAGCCATAGCAACTCCATTAGAAACAGCAAATTTCCTTCCATCTCCACTTGTTTTTAAAAATTCTTCATCAGGAGTTAAATTAGAAAAATCGATCTCTTTTGCAGAAAACATACCCATAACTTCTTCAAATGTTAAAACAAAGTCAACATCACTTCGAACAGATTTTCTAAAAGCTTCTAATTTTTTTGCAGTGCAAGGCCCAATAAAACAAACCTTAACATCTTTATTTTTGCTTTTGATGAATCTTCCGGTAAACGCCATTGGAGTTAGTTCCATAGAAATATATGGCGCTAAATCCTTAAAATTTTTCTTTGCCATAACAGACCAAGCAGGGCAACAAGAAGTGGCCATAAATGGCTGTTCTTTAGGAACTTTTTCTAAAAATTCTTTTGCTTCTCCATAAGAACACAAATCAGCACCAATAGCAACCTCAACAACATCACAAAAACCAAGTTTTTTTAAAGCAGTTTTAACTTTTTCTGGGGATGCTTTATCTCCAAATTGCCCAACAAAAGCAGGTGCAACAGCAGCAACAACCTTTTTTCCATGTTGCATAGCATAAATAACCTGAAAAATTTGACTTTTATCTGAAATAGCTCCAAAGGGGCAAGAAATGGTGCAAGCTCCGCAAGAAACGCATTTTTCTTCATCTATTTCTGCTCTATTATGTTCGTCAGAACCAATAGCATCAACACCACAAGCGCTAGAACAAGGCCTTTTTAGTTGAACAATTGCAGAATATGGGCAAACAGCAGCACATCTACCACACCTTATGCATTTTTCTTTATCTATAACACTTTTTCCTTCTCTATTGGTTGAAACTGCATTTTTTGGGCAAACTTCCTGACAAGGTTTTGCTAAACATCCTTGACATGAATTAGTAACAAAATATTCATTTTCAGGGCAAGCATTACAAGCAGATTTAATAACATTAACAAGCGGCAGTTCATAATATTTTTCTCCAACAATAGCCTTTTCAATGTCTTTTGAAACAGGCTCATATTTTAAACCATCATTTAAAGAAAGCCCCATAGCAAGCCTTAGTCTTTGCCCTACTATTGCTCTTTCTAAATAAACACTACTTCTAAAATTTGCTTTCTCTCCTTCAATTATTTTGTGTGGTAATTCCTCTAATTTTTCAAAATTTTTTCCTTCATAAGCAAGCTTTGCAATTTCTTCAAAAATTTTCCTTCTAATTCTTTTAACATTTGTTTCAATTCCTTTCATTAAAACCTCTCCTTTAATACTAATGCTTTTAATATATCATATTTAAATTTTTTAAACAACTTTTATTAAACATAAATTCATATATAAATAAAATTTCAACCTAACTAAATTATTTTAAAAATTCATATATAGATTATTCTTTTGAACTATAAATATATAAATTCCTTAAAAATAAATATAAATTATATATTTCATCTAGATAAAAAACTATATTTTATTATTAAAATCAACGACCTAGGTTAAAAAACATTAATTTTATTATTTGAAAATTTCTTTTAAAAAATAAGAAAATATTTAAATTATTTTAAAATTTCATATATAGATTCTTCTTTTGAACTATAACTATATAAATTCCTTAAAAATAAATATAAATTATATATTTCATCTAAATAAAAAACCATATTTTATTATTAAAATCAACAAACTAGATTAAAACATTAATTACTATTTGAAGAATTCTTTTAAAAAAATAAGAAAATATTTAAATTATTTTAAAATTTCATATATAGATTCTTATTTTGCATTATAACTATATAAATTCCTTAAAAATAAATATAAATTATAGATTTCATCTAAATAAAAAGCTATATCTTATTATTAAAAATCAACAAACTAGATTAAAACATTAATTTTATTATTTGAAAATTTCTTTTAAAAAAATAAGAAAATATTTAAATTATTTTGATAAAAACAAAAAAATTATTAATAAATTTAAACATGCAATATTTAATAGAAACATGTTATATAACACTAAAATATTAAATGTAGAAAAATAATACTAAAGTTCTCTTTAACCATATTAAAAAATTAATAAAATATAATAACCAAAAAAATACATATAAAATAACATTGTAATATCTTCTAAACTTATGAAAATCACATCCAAAGTGCAAATAAGCTTTTCCTAACAAAATTAATCAAAAATGAAAATAAAGATTAATAATCCTAATATGAATTATTAAATTAAAAACACAAACTGCCTTACATTTATTTAATACAAAAATATAAAACTTTTTTATCATTTTTTAATACTCACTGCTTAATTAGTAGTGAGTTTTTTTCACTCCCCTATTTATAAAAAAACAGATATATCAAATTTATTAAATATAAAAAGTGCCAAAAGAAATTAACGAAAAAAATAAAATTTATCTAACATAAATTCGTTAATTCAAATTTATAAACTGAGCAGAATTGAAGTTATTTATATTATGTAATTATATTTCTAATAATTTATATAATTTTTATCGGAATTCTTATGAAAAACATAAAAAATAATATAATAATATAAATGCTATAACATTTTTTAACTATAAAAAATAAACAAAATTTTTAAAAACAATGTAATGAAATATTCACTGCTTAATTAGTAGCGAGTTTTTTTATTATCTTTAAAACCTTCCTTATTGTAGAAATAACACGTAAAATTTGCTATCAATAAAACAGAACACACATGGAAAAAATAAAATTAACAACTTATCTTACATTAAATAAAATTATGGAGGAAAATTTTATGTTTAAAAAAAATAAAAAGAAAAATTTAACAGTTTTAGTTGCATCTATAATATGCATGTCTGCTATTAGTTTTGCAAGTGTTAGTGCTATGGAAGGTAATGGAAAAATATACAACCCATCATCTAACGACAATAATATAAATTCAATAAATGTAGAAAGTGATGCATCATCACAACAAATGAGAGTTGATATAAGAAACAATTACAATAATGTTATAAATAATAATGACTACGGATCATACGATAAACTTAAACGCGCTGCTGAAGACCTAGATGTTGTTATGAATAAATATATTGAAATTATGGAAAAGCAAATGAAGGAAGAAAATTTACAATACGATGAAAATGCAGGTGATGTAAGAGATGCTAGAAAATTCCCATTAGAGGGAACATTGAAAGAAATTATTAATATATTAAAGAAATACAATCAAATACATAATACATATAAAACAAAAATGAAAATTTTAGAAAATAATCCTTTAGTTGAGCGTAGCAATAATTTAAGAGAAATGGCACTAAGATATTACGACTCATCAGATTCAAATGCTTTATTTGTTTCTATGAATAAAATGCACGACGATTTTTCAGAATTTATGGGAGCATTGAAAAGATATGTAAAATTCGTATATATTGACAACGATAGAATAGATGAGAATAGAACGAAAGATTGTTTAGAACATATGGACAATATAATAGGAAAATACAAAGCAGAGATTAAATTGATAGACCTTGACTATTACGAAAAAAACACAGAGTTAGAAAAAAAATGTTTTGATGAATTACAAGAAAAAATATTTACAATTTATAATATGAAAACTACTGATTTTAATAAATTGCAAAACAAATTAACAAGTTACATACGGTCTAAATAATATATATCATAATAATAAATTAAATTAAATTAATATAAAAAATGAAAAAATTTATTTTTATATTAATAGAATTTTATGAAAATAAAAAACAAAGATTTATTATAATTTAAGAAAACAAACTAACTGTAAAATATAGTTAGTTTGTTTTTAATTGATATTATTGATACATAATCAAAAATCCTACAAAAAACTATAATATCCCAAAATTTACTGTTACTAAAACAAAACACTATTGAAAAAATAAAATTAACATCTCATCTTAAAATTAAATAAATTTAGGAAATAAAAATTTTATGTTTAAGAAAAATAGAAAAAAGAATTTAGCAGTTTTATTTGCATCTATAATATGCATATCAGCTATTGGTTTTTAAATGTTAGTGCTATGAAAGATAACAACAATAATAATGATATAGAAAATAACCAGGACTTTAAAGACTATTGGGAAAATGCAATAAAATTGAATAGAAAATTGGAGAAAAATTCTGAAATTTTTCAATTAGGTCGAGAATTTCATGAAAAAAGTATGCAAAATATAGATAAAGACCTTACCTTTGCAGAATTTATAATGATAAAAGTAGACCCTAAAAATAATAACCTTAATTTAAATGATGAAGATACGTTTAAAAGTTTAAAAGAAAATATAATAAAAGAAATGTGTGAACCTATACAAAATCAAATTGAAATAGCGACAGCAGTAAATTACGATAATATAATTGATGAAATGAAGAAAGAATTAATGATATATAACCTAGAGAAAGAAATAAAAAACATTAAAAATAGTTTTAATGATTTTAAAACCTTAAAAGATGTTGAAAAGAAATTAAGAGAAGATAAAGAAAATATAAAAACATTCGAAAGAGTATTAATTAATAGCTGGACGGAAAGTGCGATGCAAGATCAAAAACTCACCTTTGAACAGAACTAAGAATATCTACATAAAATAAGAGATGAAAGATTTAAAGATAGAGCAAACGTACATGCACAATCATTACGTAGACAAGCTTTAATATTAAGCCGAATTAATAAAATGCTTGAATGGTTTGAAGATAATGAAATTTAAAATATTATTTTATAGGTAAAGATAAAAATTCTATAAATATTAAAAATATTACATAGAAAAAATATGAAATAAAAAAATTAAGATATTATACGAAAATATAAAGTTTTGAGAATAATTAACATAAAAAATAATGAAAGATTTTGGAATATTTTTCGTATCAATTAAAATTTGATAAAAAATAGATAATTAAATCTTTTTTATATAAATATATCATTAAAATATTATATTTTTAAAATAACACATTTTTAAAAAAACTAAACTTAAAAATTTATATAAAAATTAAGAAAAAAAATTTTATATTTAAAAATAATAAATGAAAAAAATATAAAAACCTCACTGCTAAATTAGTAATGAGGTTTTTCACTTCCCTATTTATAGAAAACAGATATATTAAATTCATTAATTTAAATTTTTAACAATAAATTATTTCTTATAATCATATTTCTAATATTCTATACTAAATTATCAGAGCTCTTATATAAAATAAAAAATAAAGACCAAATAAAATTAAATGAAAAAGAAATAGAAAAAATAAAAATAAATACAACAGAAATTTTGAATAAACTCGAAAATATAATAGAATTATTCTGCGAAAAATATAATGTTAATATCAATAAATTTATTGATCTTAAAACCAAAAATTATTATAAAAAATTTGGAAACGAAATTGCTCCACCATTAAACATGATTAATAAAATATCCTAAGATAAAAAAGATATCAAAAGCGATGATATGTTAGAAAATGAAAATATCAAAATCGATATATTAAAAAATAAAATTGCAGAAAATTTAAACAATATCACAAATAAAATAAAAAACTCTTCTAAAAACACTTCTCCATTAAACAAATTAAATATAGATGAATTAAATATTTTAAATAGTCTTTTAAATAAGATGAAGATGAAGAAGAAAATAAAATAAATAACCAAAATAATAAAAGGAGTGTGTTTCAACATAAAATAAAAAAAAGAAAAAATAAATAAAAATTTTAAATTTTAACATCTGTTATTAATTTATAGCAGATGTTTTTTTATATTCTCCTGTTTTGGTAATTAATGCTAAAAATTTGTTTTAATTAACATTTTATGTTAAAATAAGTTAAAAAAATTATAAATAGGAGTAAATATTATGTCGAAAAACAAAAAAATTTTAAATATGTTAATAACATTATTTTTTTCTACAATTTATTTTTCTAGAACAACCGCAATGGAAAATAAACCCGCCCCTGAAATAACAACTAAAAAAGATACAATTGAAATAACTGATGATATTTTACAAAAATATAGAAAAAAAATAAAAGAAATAAAAAATGAAATTTTAAATCAAGAAACAATATATAAAACTGAAAATATAGAAAAAACAATTAAAGATATTGAATTTATAAATAAACCAATAATTGTTTCAGAAAAAAATAAAATATATAAAATAACAGATATAAATATAGAAAACTTAGTAGATCAACTAAACGAATTAAAAATCAAAGAAAAAGATGAAACTGTGGATTATTTTATTAATAAAAATTCAAAGAAAAAATTAATAGATTTTCTACAATCAATTAAAGATGCAATAAAAAATGAAGAAAAAACACTACCAAATTATTTAGAAGAACTAAAAAAAAATAACTTTACTCAAAAACAAATAACACCTAAAATTATAAAAAATTTTGAAGAAATAATTAATGAAATTAAACCATCAATAGCAAAATTTATGAAAATAATATCGCCAAGTAAAAAATCAAATAAAAAAGACCAAAATACAATTTGCACAAAATATGAATTATCATTTTTATACGACCAGTTGAATCAAATCAATGAATTATTATCAAATCAAGATAATAACAATGAAAATAAAAAAAATCCATCTTATAAATTTCTAAATTTTAATGAAGTTATAAAACTTTTTGGTGGCCTAAAATTAATAGGCAGCCAAAACCCTTATGAATATTATATAAATAAAGTTGACAAAGAAGAACTGGAAAATTATTTAAATAACATGAGAGACAGTATATTGGAAATATTAGAAAAAATTAACAGTGATGAATTTAAAAAATACAATCCAAACGAAGTTAAATTACCAATGGTAAGTATAGAAAAATATAGAGAACATATAGAAGATTTAATAAATTGGTGTAAAGAATATATTTCAAAAAATAGTGGATTTGAAATATACTGCAAACAATCAAAATTTTGTGATGAAATAAAAGATTTATTATTTTTAAACAAAGAAAAAAAACTAAAGAATGAAGGGTTAATTGAATATTTAAAAAAAAATAGATACATATTAAATTATCCTAATAAAAATTATTATATAGATAAAGCTGATGAAGAATTTATAACAAAAAAAGTTTTAAAATATGAAAAAACACTAGAAGAAATTAAAAAAAATCATGATAACCAAAAATTAGAACATATACCAGACGAAATAATTTTAAAATATATCGAAGAATTAAAAAATTTAACAACAAATTTTGTTAATAATATTTTAAATAACAAAAATATAGATGATGAAAAAATTTTTCAGGAATGTGATAAACTTGAAACAATTTTATCTTTAAATAATTATTATGTTTCTTTTGACAAAACAATAAATATTCTAAAAAATAAATTAGGATATAATAATTTAAATCAAAAATTCTATTGTACATGTAATGTAAAAGAATCTACTCAATCAAAACTAGTAGAGCAAATTTTTAAAACCAAATGCATACTAATAAATGTTAGAAACAAAAAATATGATAATAATCAAAAATTTAATAATAAAAATGAAGAAATAATCAATTTAATTAATCAACATTCAAATCAGAATGAATATACCGCATTTTCGATTATAGCAGACAGAACTAAACTTATTTCTAATAATATCAACAATATAAACTCTAGCCCTTTTGAATTAGAGAAATTTAAAAAATTGTTTTATTCTTTATTAGAAAATATTTATTTAACACCAGAATCTAAATTAGATAAATTTTTATTATTTAATAAAATAACATCCCAAAAAAACCACATTAGCTATGAGGATTTTAAAAACGCTATTAACGAAGAATATGAAAAAGAATTGGAAAAAAAATATTGTTCTTATGAAAAAATAGCAAAATCTACTATAAATCAACTATCCAAGTTAAAAGAAAATATGAAAAATTTTGCAAATGAACTAAATGAATCAAAAAAATATTTTGAAAAATATCTACAAGAAAAATCAAAATCATTAAAAAAAGAAATTGAAGAATTTGAAGCCATAGAAATACCAACACCAATTGACAAAGAACAAAACTCAATAAACGAAAAAGAAAATAAAAACGAAATATTAAACACAGAACAAAAAATAGCATTTGAAAAATTTGAAGCCATACAAATACCAACACCAATTGACAAAGATCAAAACTCAATAAACGAAAAAGAAAATAAAAACGAAATATTAAACACAGAATCAGAAACAACATTTGAAGAATTTGGATTTGCTCCAATGCCAACACCAATTGACAAAGATCAAAACTCAATAAACGAAAAAGAAAATAAAAACGAAATATTAAACACAGAACAAAAAACAACATTTGAAGAATTTGACGTTGCTCCAATTATTAGACCAACAGATGAAGATAAAAACAAAATAGAAGAAAATAATTTATATAATAAACCAACATTAAATGGCATAGAAAATGAAAATAACAGCACAAACAACAACTCTGAAAAAAACTTAACATATTACATCAACAACATAGACCCAAAAAAATTAAATGAAAATGAAATTAAAAAATTAAAAGATATAATAAGATCTTATGAACAAAACAAAAATAACCAAAATAAAGAAAAAGAAGAAAATATAACAACCAATTATGATAAAGAAAAAAATATCATAGAAAACAAAAATGAAGAAGAAAATAAAATAGAAATAAAAGAAGATAAAAAAATAAGTAGATTCGATATAATGATGGCAAAAATTAATGAAAAAAAAATAAAAAACGAAATCAATGACAAAAAACAAAAAAATAAAAATAAAAAAAATAAACATAAATAATTTTTTTTAATATCTCCTATTTTGTTTAATATTAATATTTATTCCCTATTTTACATATTGAGAAATTTTGTAAAAAATATATGTTGCCGATTAAATTAGATAACAAGGAAAAAAAACAAATTAAAAACAATAATAATACTTTAATTTTGTTCCATCCACCTCTAGATATGGAAATAAAAAAATATTATTAATCCCCTCTTATGCTTTAATTTTTGCATAAGGGTTTATTTATGTTTAAATTTAAAATAAAACCCCTTCAACCACTTATTATAAGCTCTATTTTAATATGAATATTTGTGATATATTGCAAAAATTAGAAATATTTGGTAATATATGTATATAATTTAACAAATGGGGGAAAC
Organism: Oscillospiraceae bacterium; assembly: GCA_902772105.1. Taxonomy (GTDB): domain Bacteria; phylum Bacillota; class Clostridia; order Oscillospirales; family Ruminococcaceae; genus RUG12519. The sequence continues at coordinate 11,584 of CACXZI010000007.1, forward strand.
TTTATGTCGAAAAGAAAAAATATAAAAACTATTATATTAACTTTAACGTTATTTATATCAACAATTTCATTTTGTAATGCAAATGCAATGGAAGTTAACCAAATAAACAATAATTTAAATAATCAAAACAATAATAAACAAAGTAAAATAGATTATGAAAAATTAAGAAAATTAAATTTAAATGAAGATAAAAAAGCTAAAGAAAAGTTTGATTTAAAAATAAAAGATATATTTAAACCAGTTAAAGATAGCTACTTCCAAAAAAAATATGAAGATTCAGAATTAATAGAAAATTTAACAGATGCATATTTAGAAAACGATTTATTTAAATACAAAAATAAAGATTATGAAATTAATTCAAACAAATTTTTATATGATTATGAAACAAACGGTTTTATAGATGATAATATGGAATATTATCTTAAAGCCCTAAAAAATGAATTATTAGAACAAACATGTTTAGATGATAAAAAAGAACTTAACAAAGAACAATTTATAAAAATAATGAAAGACTATATAGAATCAAAAATTAAAATTGATTGTAGTAATTTAGATTTCACAATTCCAATATATTCTGAAGAAAAATTAAAAGATTATTTCAATGAACACAAAGAAAGAATAGATAATTTTTTAATAGAATACCAAATAAGATACAAACAAATAACAGAAAAAATTGAAAATTATAAAAATAAAATAAAACCAAAAAAAATAACGCCAGAAATTATAGAACAATTTAAAAAAAAATTGCTAGATAAAATACATATGTTTAAAAGCAAAACGATAAATCAATTAGAACAAAAAGTAGATAATGGATGTTGTTTGAACCAAAGAATAATAGATAACAATACTTATTATAATAAAATAATACTTTTAAATTACGTAGGCTTAACAGAAAACAATAAACTAGATAAAGACAAATTTATTAGAATATTAAAAAAATTTAAAATTATTGGTAATAATTCAAATTACATAATCGATAAAAAAGAAGAACAAAATCTATTACCATTTCTTTGTGAATGTAAAGATATAATTGAAAAAAAATGTTCAAAAGAATCTATTAATAAACTTATAAATAAATCTCCTTTGTTAAAAGAAGCATTAGATTTTTATAATTATAATTCAGATGATGATTCAGACGATAATTCAAATGAAACAAAAGGTAATGATTCTTCAACTTTATTCTATCCACCTTCAGATAAAAAATAAAAAAATATTATTAATCCCCTCTTATGCTTTATGTTTGCATAAGGGTTTATTTATGTTAAAAATAAAATTAAACAAAAAACTTGCGTAATAACTTACATTTTAATATAAATTTTTGTGATATATTGCAAAAATATAAAATATTTGGTAATATATGTATATAATTTAATAAATGGGGGAAACTTTATGTCGAAAAGAAAAAATGTAAAAACTATTATATTAACTTTAACGTTATTTAAAAAAGACAAAATAGATTATAAAAAATTAGAAAAATTAAATTCAGAAAAAAGTATGAAAGTTAATAAAAAATTTAATTTAGAAATAAAAAATATATTCAAACCAGTTAAAGATAGTTACTTTCAGAAAAAATATGAAGATTCAGTATTAATAGAAAATTTAATAAATGCATATTTAAAAAACGATCCATTTAAACATAAAGTAAAAGAATATATTATTCGTTTAAACATGTTTTTAAATGATTACGAAACAAAAGGTTTTGTAGATGTTAAATCAGAAGAATATTGTAAACGCCTAAAAAATGAATTGCTATATGACATATGTTTAAATAAAAATAAAAAACTTAATAGAAAAAATTTTATAAGAATAATGAAAGACCATATAGAATCAAACATTAAAATTAATTGTAGTAATGTGGATTTCACAATTCCAGAACATTCTGAAAAAAGGTTGGAAAAATATTTCAATGAATACAAGGAAAGAATAGATAATTTTTTAATAGAATTCCAAATAAAATATAAAGAAATAACAGAAAAAATTGAAAATGAAAAAAATAAAATAAATCAAAACACAATAACACCAGAAATGGTAGAACAATTTAAAAAAAAATTAATACAAAAAATATCATTTTACAAAAACGCATCAATAGAATTTTTAGAACGAAAAGTAATTAATGAATCTTATATAAATCAAAAAATCATAGATACCATAACTAATTATAATAAAGAAATATTTTTAAATTACATAAGCTTAACAGAAAACAATAGACTAGATAAAGACAAATTTATTAGAACATTAAAAGAATTTAAAATTATTGATAATAATTCAAATTATATAATCAACAAAGAAGAAGAATTAAATTTATTAATATTTCTTCGTAAATATAAAACTAAAATTGAAAAAGAAAGTTCAAAAGAATCTGTTAATAATATTTTAAAAACATCGCCAATATTAAAAGATGCGTTAGAATTATATATTGATAATCAAAATGAAATAACAAATGATATTACTTCAATTTTATTCTATCCACCTTCAGATAAAAAATAAAAAAATATTATTAATCCCCTCTTATGCTTTATTTTTTGCATAAGGGTTTATTTATGTTAAAAATAAAATTAAACAAAAAACTTGCGTAATAACTTACATTTTAATATGAATTTTTGTGATATATTGCAAAAATATGAAATATTTGGTAATATATGTATATAATTTAATAAATGGGGGAAACTTTATGTCGAAAAGAAAAAATGTAAAAACTATTATATTAACTTTAACGTTATTTAAATAAATGATAATTTAAATAATAAAGAAAAAGAAGCTACAAAAGAAAAAGAAAAAGCTCAAGAAAAATATGAATCAGAAATAATAGATACAATTAAACCATTTAAATATAATTTCTTTCAACAAAAAAATGAGGAATATATAAAATTAATGGAAAATATAATTAAACCATTTAAATATAATTTCTTTCAACAAAAAAATGAGGAATATATAAAATTAATGGAAAATATAATTGAAGCATATTTAAAAACCGATTTTCTTAAATATGAAATAGAAGATTATGAAATTCATTTAAAAATTTTTTTAGAACAATATAAAGCAAATGGGGTTTTAAAAGAAGATTATTTAAATCATTTACTTAGAACCCAAAAAAGTAAAATAGAATATGATATATGCTTAGACAACAAGAAAAAATTTGATAAACAAAAATTCATACAAATAATAAAAAATTATATAAATTCACATATTGGAATTAACTGTTTTAAAATAAATTTCACAATCTCAGAATATTATGAAAAAAAATTAGAAGAATATTTTAATAAACACAGAAAGACCGTAGATGATTTATTAGAACAGTTTCAAATTAAATATGATGAAATAACAAAAGAAATTGAAAAAAATAAAAAAAACATTGAAGAAATAACACCAGAAATGATAGAACAATTTAAAAAAAAATTAATACAAAGAATATCATTTTACAAAAACGTAACGATAGAATATTTAGAACTACAAGTAAAAAAAGGCCTTGCTTTTGGTCAAACATTAATAGATAATATTTCTAATGCAAATAAAGAAATATTGTTAAATCATATAAGTTTAACAGCAAATGATAAACTAAATAGAAACAACTTCATTAAAGCATTAAAACATTTTGAAATTATCAATAGTAATTCAAATTACATAATCAATAAAAAAGAAGAACTAAATTTGCTAATATTTCTTCGTAAATATAAAACTAAAATCGAAAAAGAAAGTTCAAGAGAATCTGTTAATGAACTTCTTTTAAAAAAATCACCTTTATTGAAGAAAACATTAAAAATTTGTAATAATAACAATGAAACTAGTTTATTATTTATGCCTTCAGTCACAGGATAAAAAATATAATCCCCCCTTATGCTTTATTTTTTGCATAATGTTTTCTTTATTTTTAATAACAAACTTTAACGCTTCAAACACATATTATATATAATAATTTTAATATAAATTTTTGTAATATATTGCAAAAATTTGAAATATTTAGTAAAATATGTATATAATTTAATAAATGGAGGAAACTTTATGTCGAAAAGAAAATATATAAAAATCTTAATAATGTCATTAGCATTATGTTTATCAACATTTTCATTTTATAATGCAAATGCTATGGAATTTAAACAAATAGAAATAGAAACACCTAAAGAGAAAAAAGAAAACAAAGAAAAAAAAGAAAAGAAAAAATATGGATTTGATTATACAAAACTAAACAAAATAATTAATGAAGAAGATAAAAAAGCAAAACAAAGGTTCTTATTAGAAGTAGAAGATATATATAAAAAATTTAAAGATAATGAATACGAATTGATGGCACATATTACAGATGCATATTTAAAAAGCGATTTATTTAAATATGTAATACAAACTTATAAAATATTATTATTAACAGCTTTAGACCAATATGAACGTTGCGGTTTTATAGATTACGATATAACTAATGAAATTAGAATAAAGAAAAAATATTTGTTAAATATTAGGTGCTTAGATAACAAAAATAAACTTAACAAAGAAAAATTTATAGACATAATAGGAGATTTTATAAAATCAAAAATTGGAATCGATCTTAACAAAATAGATGTCACAATTCCAGAACCTTCTGAAGAAAAATTAGAAAAATATTTCAATAAATATGAACAAGACAAAATTGATCTATCCAACGAATTTAAAATTAAATACGATGAAATAACAAAAAAATTTGGAAAAGATAACGAAAACATTAAAACAATAACACCAAAAATTATAAAACAATTTAAAAAAAAATTATCAACAAATATACAAGATGTTAGACATAAAATGATACAATATTTAGAACAAAAATCAAATGAAAAATATGTGAATGAAGAATTTATCGATAATATTACTAAATATAATAAAAACATGTTTTTAGATTTTATAAGTTTAACAGAAAATAATGAACTAGATAAAAATAAATTTATTGAAACATTAAAAAAATTTGAAATTATTGATAATAATTCAAAATACATAATAAATAAAGAAGAAGAATTAAAATTACTAATATTTCTTCGTAAATATAAAACTAAAATCGAAAAAGAAAATTTAAAAGAAACGACTATTGAGCTTTTAAAAACATCACCTATATTACAAAAAACATTAGGCTCAATAATAAACAGTCCAAAAGAAATAACAAAAGATATTATAGAACAATTTAAAAACAAATTATCAGAAACAATATCAAAATGCCATAAAAGGATAGTGAAATTTTTAGAAGAAGAAGTAAATAAAGGTTCTTCTATAAATCGATATTATATAGGTCAAAATTATATAGAATATATTACAAATTATATACCTTTAACAGAAAATAATGAACTAGATAAAAATAAATTTATTGAAACATTAAAAAAATTTGAAATTATTGATAATAATTCAAAATACATAATAAACAAAGAAGAAGAATTGAATTTACTAATATTTCTTCGTAAATATAAAACTAAAATCGAAAAAGAAAATTTAAAAGAAACGACTATTGAGCTTTTAAAAACATCACCTATATTAAAAAAAGCATTAAACTCCACCGTGAACAATTCACAAGAAAAAAATATTCAAGCAGGTAATGAAATACCATCAAATGTAATATTAGATGAAAATAATAAAGTTGAAGACAAAATAATAAATGAAAAAAAAGCTATTGCCGACGGCATAATTACAAGAAATAATTTAAATTTATTAAAAAAAGAAGTAAAAAAAATTTATCCTTGTAAAAATAATTCAAAAAATCTAAAAGTTAAAATAAATTATGAAATACAAAATAAAAAAAATAAAAAAGAAAATTTAGATGAACCTAATAAAAATATTATAAAAAACAATTCAAATTTGCCAAAAAAAGAAATAGAAAAAAATAAACCTGATATTAAAAAATCAAATGAACCAATCATTGAAACAAATGAACAAATATTAGAAATATTAAATGAAAATTACAAATCTGAAAACAAAGAAAATAAAGAAAATAAAAAAAATAAAAGAAAAATTCAAAAAAAATATGATAAAAACGTTATAAAAAATAAATTAGATTCATCAAAAAAAGAAATAGAAAAAAACAAATCTGATATTAAAAAATCAAATGAACCAATCATTGAAACAATTGATGAATTCGCTCTTTTTAATGAATTTGCAGCTCCAATGCCAATTAACACAAAACAAAACTCAATAAATGAAAACAAAATAGAAGAAAATAATTTATTATATGATAAACCAAATTTAAATAACATAGAAAATGAAAATGAAGAAGAAAACAAAATCGAAATAAAAGAAGATGAAAAAATAAGTGTATTTGATAGAATTATAGAAAAAATTAAAGGAAAAGAAATAAAAAACGAAGTTATTGGCACAAAACAACATAAATTTAAAAAAAATAAATATAAATAATTTTTTAATATCTAAAATCAAAAACCCTACTATTTTTTTAATAGTAGGGTTAAAATTTTATTTTTTTAATATCCCCTATTTTGTTTAACATTTATAGCTTATTACATATTTTATATATTGAAGAATTTTATAAAAATATATAATATCATAAAAAAATAGAAGAAAAAATGAAAAACAAATTAAAATTTTTAATTATAGCAACTTTATCTACATTTGCTTTTGTCTAACACAATAGTTTGTGCTATGAAAACTTATGATAAGAAAAACATAACACTAAACAATAGCAACAAAAACACCGACAAAAAAAAAGAAATTTTAAACATTATAAAAAAATGCAAAAAAAATAATAATCCTTTAATTTCTAACTAAAATACTCGCATGATAAACTCTGTTTTAATATAAAATTTTGTAATATATTGCGAAAATATAAAATATTTGGTAAAATATGTATATAATTTAACAAATGGAGGAATTTTATGTCGGGAAGAAAAAATATAAAGATATACATATTATCTCTAACAATGTGTTTATCAACACTTTCATTTTATACTGCAAGTGCTATGGAATTTAAACAAATAGAAATTAATACTCCAAAAGAAGATAAAAGAGAACCTATTGAAATAAACAAAACAAATATAAAAAACTATAGAAAAACAATTATGAATTATTTAAATAATATAAACGAAAATTGTTGTGAAGAATATGGAACAGAATATATTAAAAAAAATTTTGACGAAAACTACAAAATACTAAAAAATCAATTAGAATATTTAAAATATAATAAAATAGATATGGAAAAATTCACATTACAACTAGAAAAATTTAAAATTTTAAAAATAGATCCAAATAAAAGATATATATTTCCTGATGAAGAAACTGAAAATAATCTAATAGAATTTATTAACTATATTAAAAATTTCCTAGAAGAAAAAAAAGAGGAATTAAATGAATATTTAAATAACAAAAACAATAAAAACCAAATTGAAATAACAAAAGAAATTGTAGAGATATATAAAAATAAAATAATAAACTATAAAAAAAAGCTTTCCGATCAAAACCTTGACAAAGAAATTAAAAATAAAAATCTTCAAACACTTTTTTTTTTATTAAATATAACATCTGAAGATAAATTCAACTTTAAAAATTTCATATTAATATTATCAAGATTAGAAAATAATAATTCAAATTTATTGAACAATTCTGATTATACCCTTTATTACTTAAAACCGGAAACAAAAAAAAATTTAGAAACTTTCATAAATGAAGAAAAAAATTTTTTTATTTTGAAAAATCAGGATATTTTTTTTATAACAGAAGAAGTAATTTTAGAATATATAAAAAACATGAATGAATCACTAATTTTTTTCATAAATGAATATATGTGTTTTATACAAAACAAAGATTTAAATATGAGAAAATTGAATAATTTAAAAAATCGAGTTGAAAAATTTTTTTGTTTTGATAACGAAGAATTTAATTACAAAAAATTCTTAAATAATTTAAAAGAACTATGTTATATGAATTTCATAAACACAAATAATAACTGTAAGCAAAATGAAATTTATATTGTTACAAAATCAGCTGCAAAAAACCTAAAATCAAATATTAATAAAACAAAAAACATTATAAAAAATATATATTCTCAAATAGAAAATATTTCTAAAATCATTAAAAACATGAATTTGGAAAAAAAATTCATAAGTACAGGATTAATAAAAAATTCAATAAATTCATATTTAAACCAATTTTTAAAATATAAAATAGATATTTATAAATATACAATAGATATATTCCTAAAATTTTATGAAACAAATGAGTTCATAAATGAAAATTTAAAAAACATACTAGAAAGTCAAAAAAATAAGTTATTAAACTACATATATTTAAACAATGAAAAAAAATTAGATAAAAAAAATTTTATAGAAAATTTAAAATCTTTTGTGAAAATACTCCTTAATGATAATAATTATAATAAAATTGATTTCACAATTCCAGAATATTATGAAAAAAAATTAGAAGAACAGTTTAACGAAAATAAAAATATTATAGATAATCTTTCTAAAGAATTTCAAACTAAATATGAAAACATAACAAAAGAAATCAAAAACAACAAAAACATAGATAATGAAAATCAAAAAGAAGTAACCGAAGAAATGATAAATAAACTCAAAGAAACATATGAAGAAGAAACAAATCAATTTACTAATTCATTAGACAAAAATTCAAACATAACAAAATATATGGCAAAATATAAAGATAGTGAAGAACTTGAAAATTACATTGAAATAAACAAAATAAATTTATTAAATAACTTATGTTTAACACATAATAAAAAACTTGATAAAAAAAAATTTATTAAACTATTAAAAAAATTTAATATCATAGACGATTTAAATTACAAAATCTCTGAAAAAAATGAATTTGAATTAATTTCGTTTCTTATTAACAATGAAATTAAATTAAATAAAAGTTGTTTTGAAAAAATAAATAAAAACAAAATCAATATCATTCCGAACGACAATTTTACAAAACCTAACACACCTTGTAGAGTTCTAACAAAAGATTCCTTTAATACAACTTTAAATGACATTTCTAAACTTATAAACAATTTTAAAAACGCAACATCAGAATATTTAAAAAATAAACAAAACTATCAAAATTTATGTGACATATATAACAATTTAAAAGAAAATAAGTTCATAAAAACAGGTGGGCCTCTTAATATAAAAGACTTTTTAAAAATCTTCACCATAGATTATGATGAAACAAAAGAACAATTTATAAATAACGATCCTGCCAATTTAAAAATAGATTGTGAAGAAAATTATGGAAAAGAAATAAAAAAAAGGCTTGATGAAAATAATAAAATATTAAAATCTTGTTTTGAAAAACTAGAAAAACACAGTAATGATCTTTTCGAAATAGATGCAAACGAAAATATTAAAACACTACTATCTTCATTAAAGGATGATTATGAATGTTTTTCTAATAAAATAAAACAATATATAAATAAATATAAAAAAAATTGTAGTTTATACAAAGATAACCCAGATTTACTATCTAGATATTACATATTAACAAATTCAATATTTTTAACGCCTGATGAAAAACTAGATGAAAAAAACCTTTTAGAAATATTAAATTTTTATGATTCCAAAATTTTTGATAATAAAACATTATCAATTTCAAAAGAACAAAAAAAAGAATTAGAAAACACCTTCAAAAAATATAAAAATTCCGCTTCTAGACTCTTAAATATTCTATACTACATATGCAAAAAAGAAGATAGTAAAATATTTGAAATTAAATGTAAAATAAAAGAAATAGACGAAACAAAAAAATTAAAAAATTTTTTAAAAGAATATAATTCTTTAAATAACATTGAAAATAATAATAAAAAAATTTTTAATAAATTCGAAATAATAGAAAAAAATGTATTTATATACAAAAAAGGATTAAACGCTTTATGTGAAGAAATATATAAACTAAAAAAATTTAATAAAGAATTAAATGATAATGATAATAAAAATATTTTTGATTACATCTATGACATTGAACCATTAATATGCTTAGATGAAAACAATAAATTAGATTTTGAAAAATTTAAAAATAATCTAAAATGTGTAGGTTTAATGGACATAGACCCAAATATAGAATATACACTAGACGAAAAACTAAAAATTGATTTAGAACAATATTTAAAAACTATAAAAGAAACTATAGAAGAAAACAAAAAACTAGATATTAAAAACAAAAATATAATAACCAAAGAAATGGTAAATAATTTTGTAAATATCACAGCAAATTTAGAGGCTAAAATATTAGCAGCAACTCAAAACTATAAAAACAAAAATGAACATAATGAAAAAGATTTATTAGAACAAAAAAAAATTTGGGATAAATTAAAAACATTTCTTTATATCACAGAAGAAAATAAAATAAACTACATTAAATTAAAAGATAAGCTAAGAGAATTAGGTTATTTAGAAATTGATATAAATAAACCATATTGCCAGTTTGAAGATAAAAATGACGAAAATTATTTAATATGTAAAATAACAGAATTAATAAAAATTTACAAAGAAAAAAAATTATTAGATTACTGTAAAGACCTAGACAAATTAGAAAACGTAAACAATAACGCACCAATTCCTAATTTTAATATTTCAATAATCCCATCTACAAAAATTGATAATATGTTTAATTTATATAGTCTTGAACTATATAAAACATTTTCTGAAAAAATTGATAATTTTTGTAGTTTAAAAGATAATAAATATAACAAAAAAAATAATAGAAATGATAAAAAAAACAATAACGTAAAAAATAAAGAAAAATTAAAAAATATAATAGACGACTATATAAAAATATATAAACTAACATTTTTAAAAGACAAAGAAAAACTTAATGAAAATGCTATAAAAGAAATAGATAAAATAATAAAAGAAGATTTAAAAATAGATGATTTAGACATAATAAATGGTGATTTTGCAAAAGAATATAAACTTGCATTAGAAATTAACACTAATCGTATTGAAAAAATTATTGATGAAAAAATAAAAAAATTATGTGAAATAAATACAAATGATGCAAAATATATTAAAGATCAAATTAAAAAAAATAAAAAAAATTTAGAAAAAGAATTTAAAAATTACGGTGAAAATAATGAAAATCGTATAAATTTAAATGATGAAAATGAAGAAGAAAATAAAATTATATTAGAAGATGCAGCACCAATACTTTTAAACAAAAATATAGAAAATATAAATAAGCCTATTAACAACATTGATGAATTAAAAGATAATTTTAATGAATTACAAAATAGATTTAAAAATATTATAGATAGTTTTAAAACATTTGTTGATGATTATGTTAATTTAAAAGATAATCTAGTGGAATCCGAATTAACAAATACATTAGACAAAGATAGCATATCAAAATTTAATAGCATTTATAATAACTTTTTAAATGAAAACAAAACTTTCACTAAAAAACAAAATGAAAAAAGAATAAAAAAAGAACAAGAAGAAAAAAGAAAAGAAAAAGAAGAAAAAAAACAAAAGAATAATAAAAAATAAAATTATAAAAACTATAAAAACTAATAATTTCCATTTACTTTTATTATTTTTTTGATAGTATCTATGTCAAAAAAATCCATCTTAATAGCAATATAAAAAACCAAAAAAATAACTAAAAAAGAATATATTCTAGTAAATTCTAATATTATTCAAAAATAATTTAAATCTGAACACTTATATGATAAATTAGATTTTTAAATACAAAACTTCATTTAATGCTTCTCAAAAATTATAAAAATTTATTTTTAAGATTATAATAATAAATAAATACAAATTAAAATTATAGCTAAACAATGTACAAAAAACATAAAAAATAAGAACAAAAATCTACAATAAAGTTCAAAAAAATATAAAAAATATTGGATATAATTTACTTAATAGGTAATAAAATAATAAATAATAAAAAATTAAAACTCACTGCTATATTGTAGTGAGTTTTTTGTTATTTTATATTTTAAACATCATAAATATTCCCAAAAAATTCATGTTGAAAATTTTGTCGATTTTTAATATAATAACACTAGATATGTAATTTTCCTATAAAAAGACTAAGGAGAATTTTTATGAAAAATAAATATGTTAAAATATTAGCTTCATCTTTATTTTTAATAATTAACCTAACTAATATTTCTGTTTTGGCAACTAAAATTAAATCTGAAAAAAAAGAAAATTATGTTAATAGTGTTATAAAAAACATTAGTAAATACTATAAATATTACAAAGATATAGAAACTATTTATGAATTTCCAGAACTTGAAAAAGAAAAAATTTCCAACAATTTAAATTCAAATAAACTATATACTCCTACAGAAAATTATATAAACCCTAAAAATGAAAAGAAAATAACAGTGATAAGAAAACATCACAAAACATGCCCAAATAGCACAAATAAAATAAAGCAAGATATACCTACAATAGATATTGATTATTCAAAAATTAAAAAATCAGATAAAATACAACAAAGCAACACAAAAAATAATTCAACAGAAAAATTAGATGAATATATTAAAAAGATTAAATTACTTTTAATAGAAAGGGAAAAATCAAATTTATTCTCAAGTTTTATAGAACCTAACCCAAAATATGATACATATTCAACAGATATTCAACCAACGAATAATAAAAATACTTCAACTATAGATGTTGCTAATTCAACTCCAAATATTACTAATAGAAATATGTCACACAAACAAAACAATCAAAAATCAAAACAACCAATAAAAAAATCCATAAAAGACATAAATAATAAAACGAAAAATTTAATTAAAAAGGAAAATGCAGAAATAAAACCGAATGAAATAAATAAAAAAATTAAACTTTCTGGAATATTATACAAAAACAAACACCTACCACCTATAATAAACGAAAAAATAAGCAAAACAGTTATTATTCCTAAAAATAAAGTTTTGAAACTACCATTAAAAATTCTACCCAAACAAAGTTATAAAAGTTGCTATATTCCTAGACAAAAAAATAAAACAAAAATTAATAAAAATATATTACCAATAAAAAATTTGAAAATTTTAGCAAAAAATAAATTATTAGCAAAATCAAAATTAGAAAATAAACTGCCACCCGAAATAAAAAAAACAGAACACATAATAACAAATAGAAATAAAAATGCTAGAACGAATAGTTTAAAGGAATACAAAAACGAATTAACAAAAACTCGTCATATAAAAAGTATATTCGAATATATTATGTAATTTTGTTAAAAATTCTAAAAATCAACCTTTAAAATAACTATAAGATATGCTAACTTTTCCTAAATAAATAAGTCATTTAAACCTTTTTATATTTTATATCATACTAAAATTTTATTTAATTAATAAGTTTTAAAGTCAAAGACCATATTTTGTTTATACACAAATAAAATTTTTGTTATTCAAACCATATACTACCAATTCAAAACAAAAAAATATGTATTTTACAATATTTTTTATTTCCACAAACTAAATATTTATATAATATTATTAAAATAAGAAAAAATAAACTTGAATTTTATCTAATACTAAAATATAGTTAGATTTTACGAAATATATTTATTTTATCTTTGAAATTTATAATATTTAAATCTCCCATACAATTATTTATTAATTAAGAATTTTTATTAATAAATTAGTAAATTAATATAAATATTTGATTGTTGAAAACATGTCGAATATCAGGTAGAATATTATCACAAGCACTTAAATAAATAATAGGAGGGAGATATTATGTTTAGAAAAAACAACAAAATATTAATTTTAATGTCTATATTAAATTTACTAATTTTTCCAGTAACCGCAAATGCTACAAATAAAAATAACGATATTGATAATTTGGACATATCATATATATATGGAGACGATTCAGACACAAACTATCACAGCAACGACATGTTATTACAAGATGATAATATATTAAATTCACCTAAATTAGATTCTGATACATGGTTAGACCCTAATGAATATAAGGAATTATTTCAAAACAATAACCAATTTAATACATCTAGAAATAATTTAAGTTATCAAGAATTAATGGATCTTGAGCAATCTATAATGGATGACTCTTTTGATTATGAAAACACAAGTTACGATTCATACACATATAATATTAATTTAAATGAATATGACCCCGAAAGTTTAGATGCTGAAATGGACGAAACAAAAATAGAAAAAATAAAAAAATATAATGAAAACTACATAACAAATTATAACGAAGTTCTAAAAAAAATATATAATGAAATTGAAATCCTAAAAAAATTGGAACGCAAAGAATATAAAGATCTAACTTTCGAAGAAGTAAAAGTATTAGACCAATATTTATATACTAATACATCTTTGTTGATTGCAATGTTAAAAGGATATTACCTGCAAAATCCAAAAACTCAAAAAAGAATTGAGCTTTTTTTAGAAAAATTAGGAAATAAAAATATAGAATGTTTTGAAGAAATGAAAGATTCTTTCAAAAAAGTTATAACAAATCTAAAGGATAAACAAAAATTAATAAATAGAATAAGAAAAGATTATATATCTATTATAAATAATTATGAATCAAAAAAAACATATTATGAACAAAATATCTCAAATTTAAATTTTAATTTAAGTTTATATAGTTATATAATGGCTAATAAAGATTATCTATATACAATAGAGCATTTAACATTTATTAACCACAAATTTAAAGAAATCTATCAAATGATGGATGTTTTGCAAAAAGATTTAGCCACTCTAAGAAGTTACTTTAAGAAAAATAAAAACAACAAAAAACCAAGTCTTGAAGAGATAAAAATATATAATTTTTATAAAGAAAGTTATGATTTTATACTTCAAGTATTATTTGACACAAAAAATAGTATTGATATTTTATACGACATAAGTTATAGCCTAAAAAAAATGATGAAAATGAACAAGATTAATTATAAATACTGTAAAAAGTTTATTACAACAATTGATGCTATTTTAGATAATGTAACAAAAAAGAATATAGAACAAAAGGTTGTTGAATTATATAATGAAATAAACAAATTAGAATTTTAAAAAAATTAAGAATAAATAATGTAGTATCACTATTTTAATAATAGTGATTCTTTATTTTATATTGCAACAACCTATAAAAACCAAATATTGCAATATATTGTTTTTTTGCTATAATAATGTTAAATTATAGCAAAAAGGAGTAAAAATATGTCAAAAAAGAAAAATTTTAAAATCTTAATATATGGGGTTATGCTAACATACGCATTTTTCTCTATTAATGTTAAGGCAATGGAAAACACAAATGAAAACAAAATATTAAAAGAAAACTATGAAGAAAGCTATCTATCGGAAGAAGATATTAAAAAAGTAGAAGAAGAAAATAGAAATTTATTAGAAAGCAAAAACAAAATAGAAAATTTAATAAAAACCAATAATGAATTATTAAATTCTTTAAAAAATAGCAGCAAACAAGAATTAATAAATTTAAATCTTAAAAATGATCGTGATAAAATCATAGAATATAAACAAAATGCAGATGTTGAACAAAAATATAATAAATCAAAATCTATGGATTATTACTTTAAAAAAAACATAAAAACTAAAAACCAAAATGAGAATATGAAAGATAGCCAAAACGCCAAAATTAAACTAGAAAGAATGGCTAATTTTGCTAACAATTTTGATAGAACATATTCAAATTCTATTAATACTAAAACAAATAACTACAATATAAAACCAAATGCTGAAAAATATCCAGATGAAAAATATAAAAAAATAAACAATAATATCAACAACAAATCACTAACAAACTTAGAAAACAAAATCATTGAATGCAAAGAAAATATAAACACCCTAAAAAAAGAATCAATGTCCAATTTAGATGAATATAAAAAACCAATAGAAAATGATAAAAAACAAAAAATATATATTAACCATCTACCAAAAATTCATATAGAACTACATTTAAATACATTACTAATTAACTTAGAAAATAGCTTAAAAGAACTTGATAATTTAAAAAAAGAGCAAACTAAAAATTCAGAAAACAAAATCATTGAATGCAAAGAAAATATAAACACATTAATAAATCAGTCAATAGACATTTTAGATGAATATATAGAAAAATATAAAGAACCAATAGCAAATGATAGTGTTATTAGAGAAAGATTAAAAGTTATAGATAACGAAATAAAAAATGATAAAGAAACCAAAAAATTTAGCGAACATATACCAAAAGCATTTAAAGAATTAAATTTAAATTATCTACTAAATATCTTAGAAGACAACATAGAAGGACTTGATAATTTAAAAGAAGAGTCGCCTAAAATTTTAGAGAATAAATTTATGGCATATAAAAAAAATATAAACAACTTAACGAATCAGTTAATAGATATTTTAGATGAATATAAAAAAAATGGTAATCAAATAGAAAATGAAAACGCCATTAAAGAAAAATTAAAATTTACGCAAATAAGAATAGATCAAAAATTTAAAAAAATAACACTATTAAATGAAACAAATAAAATATTAGAAGAACTAGACAAACTTTATTTCTTAGAAAACAATGATGTGAAAAATGGAACAATTTATTTTAAAGATATTTATGAAAAACTTAATAATCCTGATGTATGTGGAGAAATAATAAAACATTACGAAAACGTGATAAAAAACTATAAACCTAAACTAGTAGAATTAAAAATACAATACCATTTAGCAAATATAAAAAACCATAGAAGTCGTTTACAATTTAAAAAAAATCAATTAAACAAATTAAAACAACAAAAAACATTAGATGAAGCTAGAAAAATACACTGTTTATATTGTGAATATATGTTTTTATCCGTTATAGGCTCTGAATTACATAATATTTATAAATTAAAAAATATAAAAGAAAAAAAAATAGACAAAAAATTTGATTATTTATTAAGGTTAAACCACGCTTTAGAATTTCTTAAAAGTAAAAAACCGTTAAATAAAAGTTGTTGTGATTCAGAAATATTATCAGAAATATCATCAGAAATATCATCAGAAATATCATCAGAAATATCATCAAAAATATTATCATACATACCATCAAAAATATTATCAAAAATACCATCAAAAATATTATCAGAAATATCATCAAAAATATTATCAGAAATATCATCAGAAATACCAGATGAAATAATTTATGAAAAGTTATTAAATAAATATGAAAAAACGGCAAATGAAATAGAAGCAGAATTAACTAATGAAATATAAAAAATAAAATAAAAAAAGCTTTAACTCCCCTGCCCCAATATTTTAAATTTATATTTCCAATATTTGTTTGTTGAAAATATATTTCTTTTAAATTAAAATAAGAACACAAATTATAAAGGAGATGAAAATATGTTAAAAAAGAAAAATTTTAAATTATTTTTACTAACTAGCTTTTTAGCAATTTCAACATTTTGTTTGAATGTAGCTGCTAAAGAACCACCAAAAAAAGAAGAAACAATAAAACATACTTCTGAAGAAGATGAACACAAAAATAGTGCAAACAGCGAAAATGAAAATGAAAATAAAAAAGAAGAAAACAAGTATGACATTAAAAAACATTGAAAAATTCTCATACACAGTATATAGATAGAGCACAAGAATTTAAAAAAAGGAATATAGATTTGTATGAAGAGGACCCTAAAATTGACACAATAATTCCCGAAGATTTGAAACAACCAACAAACCATATTTCGAGTTATAATAATAATATTACAACTAATAATTATTATAAAAGCCCTGGATTTGTAGATTTTATTGTTGACTTCAATTGTAGGTACATAATAGAAAATCGGAAAAATAGAGAATATTTCCGTGATACTCTATCAGAAATGGAAAGAAATTTACTTATTAAATTGCATAAAGAAACATCATATAATTTTAATCTCATGAATAAAAAACCCTAATTACAAAAAATTATTTTAATAATAATTATATAAAAATAATTGAAGAATTTTTGAATGAAATAGAGTCAAAAGAAAACAATCACTTTAAATAAAAACACAATATTAACAATATGCAACCTTTTAAAAAATGAATACAATAAATTTAAAAATGATCATATAGAAAATTCATTAAAAACCCTTTCCAATTACGTTAAAAAATATGCAACTAATAAATTATTAAACATAAATATACCAAAAGAAGAACAAGATAAAAAACCAAAATATTCACTAAATAAAGGACTAGAAAGTTTAGCAAAAACAATTAATAACTATGGTGATTCAATAGAATATATTTCATCTAAAACAAATAAAATAATAAATTTATTAGAAAGAATTAAAAACATGTCTGAAAAAGTTTTACATTATAAATTCAATACCAAAAATATAGAGTGTAAAATTAATTCAATTATAGACGAAATTAAAAAAAACCAAAATATAATAAAAACAGAATTTAAAAACTTATAGATATTACAAATTTATCTATTAAATACGACAAAATAAAAAGATTTGAGGCTGCTTACTATAAAAAATTCTTAAAGCGGTTTTAAAATTAATAAACTATCAAACAATTTTTAACCCATTTTATTTTTAATAATATAATTTAAATAAAAGTCACTGTAAATTCACGGTGACTTTTTTATTGGCAAAAATTACTATGTTTAATATATTGAAAAATTTGTATAATATTGTGAAATGTTGTACAATGTTGTTATAATATTAAAAATCAAAAATAAAGGAGAAAATAAAATGAAAAATAAGATAAAAATTTTAACAACAATGATGGTTACACTCATTTTTTCAAACATAGCAACAATCGCTATGGAAAAAAATAATGATACTCTTAAATTAAACTTAAATAAATCAATAAACAATGAAGCAGATGCAGACAGAAAAAAAATAGAACAACAAACTCAAAATTTTATAAAAATGATGGAAAAAGTAAAAAACGAAACAAACGATTCAAACAAAAACACAACAGAAAATCAAAACAACTATCACACCATAATAGAAAACAATTTAAAAGAGCTTAAATATCTCGATCAAAACCAAGAAATCATAGGAAAAGAAAAAGAAAAAAAAGAAACAAAAAGTGAAATCATAATAGAAAAAAATAAGTTAAAAGAAAACAAAAAAGAAATGGATCAACAGCCTAAAAATTTTATAAAAATGATGGAAAAAGTAAAAAACGAAACAAACGATTTAAACAAAAACACAACAGAAAATCAAAATATTAACGATAAAATATCAGAATACAATCTAAAAAAAACAAAACTAAGAAATTTGTATTGTTGCAATAGTTTAGAAGGAGGACTAATAGAAGCAAAAAAAGAAGCAGAAGATGCTTTATTAGAGTTAATGGAAACAACTATTGCCAATCTTAGTTATGAAAAAGGAACATCTCCAAATTATATTTTCGACAATTATTTAAAAGAAGAATATAAGAAAAAAATTGACAATAATGGAAACATCAAACATATCATTTCAATAATTGAAAATGAAACAAAAAAACTTCTCTATAAATCAATACTGCCTGAATTTAAAGAATTTTTAAAATCTAAATTCAATATTTTTAAAATAGATAACTACTATAACAATTTAGGTGTTAAAACAATTAGCGCTATAGAAAACTTTAAAAAGAAAAATAAAAACTTTTTAGAATATTATAAAACCATAAAAAATGAAAATCTTTTAACTAATATAATAGAAAACATTGAAAACGAAATAGCCAATCAAAACATATATATGTTAAAAAGATATAAAAACAGATTAGAAATAATATTTTCTAATTTCAATAACATCATTGAACACAGTGAAAAATATTTCATAGTTACAGAAGAAAAAAATTACGCAAAAAGAATAAATAACGAATCGCTCAAACTAATAGAATCTTTAGACGAAAATATTTCAAAACAACAAAATTTTTTAGATAACATAAATAACACAAATAACTATAATGTATTAGAAAATATTGAAAAGATAGTAGATTTATATAAAAATATATGGCAATATATAGAAAAGATTAATAATTATTTAGGAAGTGATTTAGCATATAAAATACACCACTCATTATATCAAAATGGGGATACACAAAAACCTAAAAATGAAAATAATAAAATAAAACCTAAAATTGAAGCATTATTCGAAGACTTTTTAGAAAGAGTAAAAATTAGTAACCAATTTTTTGGCGTTCCATCATATTGCGAACAAAGAAACTATAATTATATTATGAAATTATACGAAGAATTTGAAGAAAATTATAAAAAAATAATAGACCCAGGATTTGAATTACTGCTTAGCTATATAGAAAATGAAGAAACAACAGAAAAAGGAATAGATAACTATTTAAACAAGTTTTCTACAATGGGAATACCACAAACAGAAAGAAAGAAAATAATAAGAAAACAAATAATAGAAAAAATTAAAAACAATATATTAACAAAAGATCGTTACAAATTTAATAAAATGAAAAATTTAGAAAAAACTTTAGATGAAACATTAAAAAATTTCGAAAATTTTTCATCAACTTATGAAGAAGAATATGCTGAACCAATGTCACTATCAGCAAACTCAAAAAGTTTGGAAAATTATATGTTAAAAAATTCAGAACTAAAAGGAAAATGCGAAAAAATGAAAGAAGAAATAGAATATATAAAACACTACATAAAAATGTTAGAAAATAGAAATAATAAAATTATTGAAAAAGAAAATAAAATAAAAAAATGATTTTTAAAACCAATTTCAGCAGCAACGGCAATTGCAAATATTTTGCAATTTTTATAAAAAAATTTTATGATTATTCAATATATTCCAATATTAACATTTATTCCTTTTGTTTTTTTAGCAAAAGGAATTTTAATTTATATTAAAATTATAATAATTTCTGTAATTTATAGGGTAAAATTTAAATTTAAAATATATTCAACCAATATATTGAAAATTTGTATTTCTATAATTTTTTTTACATATTATTGTATAATTTTTTTAAAAATTTATAAATAATTAAAATATCTAATAATAAAATTTCTTATTTAGAAAAATCAGTTTTTATTATTTATAAAGAAACAAATATTATAATTTTATATTTTAAAAAATTTAAATTTTTCAATATTTAACACCTTTTCAAATAACAATATCTAATTGTATAAAATATTATAAAAATTTCTCTGATTTTATTTGTTGAAAATAATCGATATAACAAATACAATAAAGACAAGGCAATAATTCTAAAATAATTAAACTGCTTTGAGCTAGATATTGGAGGGATTTAATATGAAAAACAAAACTCTTTTATCTTCATTACTTTTAACGATTATGCTTGGTAATTTTCAAGTAAACGGTATAGATAATCATAAAAGCAAAATTTCAAAAACACAAACCAGTAGTAATAATTATAAAGACACAACCAGCATTAGAAGAAGATACCTAAAAAATAAAACAATTGGTAAAAAAATAACAGATGATGATGTTAAGAAAAAAACCGAAAATAATTTAAAAGATGTTAAACAAAAAGAAGAATCAAAAGAAACAGACATGAAAAACGTTTTAGAAGAAGACAAAAAAAATGTCGAGAAACAAACTCAGAAATTTATAAATATAATGAAAAGATATAAAAATATCCCCACAAATGCACAGGAAAGTCAAAATGTTTACACTAACATAATAAAAAATAATTCAAGAAAACTTAGGGAATCTAAAGAAAAAGAAAAAAATATTAAAAAACAATTAGAAAAACGTATAGAAGAACAAAAAATTAAAAACAAAATTATGGAAAAAAATTTGTTTAAAAAAGAGAAAAAAATGCTACAAGAACTACAAAAAGATTTTTTTGAAGCACAAGAAAATTTTAACAACATTCAACTATTTAAAAAAACTGATATAGCAGCAACTGCTAACTTTTATGGTTCAAATGAATTAGAAGAATATTACAACATAGGAAGCTATTTTCAAGAAAAATGGAAAGACTACATTAAATATGAATTAGAAAAAATTAAATTAAATTTAGAAGCAGAAAGTGAAGAACTTGTGAAAAAAATATCTAAATATTACAAAAAAGATAAAAACAAAGTAGAAAAATATAGTAAAGAACTCCGAAAAATAAACGAAATTCTAAAAAATGACAATTTTGAGATAGAAAATCTAAATACCTTAAAAATAGATTTCAAGAAAAATCTATTTAAAACAGACCAAAAATTCAATGCAAACTCCATAATTAATAGAATTCAGTCTCATGCAAAAGATATGTTAGAATCTTTAGAAAAAATGAAGAAAGTTTATGAAGAGTATAAAAGCCTAGAAGATACAATAAAAAATAAAGATCTATTAGACTCTGAATTAAATAAAATAGGAAAAACAATTGATATTAAAAAAAACATAGTAGATTCATACCACCTTACAAAAGACTTGGTGGAAAATATAAAAATATTCCCCTCAGAAACCATTAACATAATCCCAACACACAAAGAAGAAGTTGTTAACAAAATGTTGGAAATCAATGAAATTTCAAAACGAAATACGGAATTAACACCATTAGAAAAAATAAGACAAGAAATTAACATAAAAGAAATTGTATATAATTTCTTTAAGAAAATAATATATTTTGTAAGTTACAGAAGAGTTAAACCTATGATAGAAAGATATATAGAAAAACCTATAAAAATTATTAACCCTATAATAAAAGAAAACGAATATGATGAAAACCTATTTAGAAGTAGCGACATACAGCCAGGAGAAAACTATGAAAATGAAATAGATAACCACTACATAGATTATGATGATATAGACTCTAGAACTGCACAATCAGAAAACTATGATGACCTGGGATACGACATAAATCCTGAAATAATCGACAATGAAGAATATATAGAAAGAATTAATACAATTCTACCAAGACACGAAAAAAATAACATTTAACCTAAACATTTAGTTGCAAAAACTTTAAGTCACTGTAAATTTACAGTGACTTTTAATATATCTAAAAATGTTGACATTATTTGTAAAAAAATGTATAGTATTATATAATAGACCAATAGATTACATAAATAAGGAGAAGACAAAATGAAAAATAAAATGAAAATTTTAATAATGTTAAGTATAATTACTTTTGCCAGTATCACAACATCTGCAATGCAAAGTGATAAACCAATTAAAGAAACAAAAGAAACTAATTTAAAAAATGAAAATAATAAAACAGAAGAAAATTCAAAAAAATTTAAAAAAAATCAAAATGCAAACGAAGATTATATTAAAGCTTGTAGATATCTAAGAAAAGAAAACCTAAGCAAAGAAGATATAGAAAAATATGTGTATGATTGTTATATTGTAGAACCTCCAATGGAAAAAAATCCAAATGCAAAAGAAATTTATAGTGAGTTTATAGCTAAAATCTATCCTGATGGCGGCGAAAAATTTCTAGATGAATTAAAAAATAAATTAAATAGTCACTAAAAAATTAAAGAAAGATATTTAAAATATATATTTTTTAAAAAATGAAATATTATTAAAAAATTTGATAAAGAAACAATAGAAATTAAAGAAAAATAAAAATAATACATAATTTTTTCTGAATATTAAATAATAATTTACATGATGGTTTCAAAAAAAAATACTATATTTTCCATTTTTTGAACATTGAAGTTGCGTTTTTTAGTAGGTATAATCTACATGAAAATATTGTGGAAAATTATCAATATTTGCATTTTGAAAAATAGAGAATGTAAAATGAAAAATAAAATAAAAATTTTAACAATAGTAATATTCCAACTTACTATTTTTAATATAACAAACGCGATGGAAAAAAATTATACTACAACTAAATTAAACACAGATGAAATTAAAATTCTAGAAAACGAAGAAGAAATAAACACAATCAACACACTAAAAAATATTGATTACGATATAGGTCCGATCCCAAAAGACAAAGAATTAGAAATTGAGCCTAATAAATCTACCCCTAGAATATTATATGATAGAAAAAATAAGAAATATTGTTATCAATTAAAAAACAACACCTTCATATTTTTAAATGGATATGAATATAAAAAAACAAAACTCTATTTGAAATAAAAGATAAAAAACTATTATTTAAAACAATGAGCAAAATTCCAAAATTGACAATATAATGTATTTATATAAATTGCAAAACAATGAAATAAACAAAATTGAAAATGAAAAAATAAAACCTGCCATAAATAACTATAAGAAAATTTTTTATAGTAATAAAACCTTAGATTTACCAGAAAAAATAGATGAATTAAAAGAAACAGATAAAAAAAAATTGATTTATTTTTTAAAAACATAAGTAGCTTAATTAACAAATTTGACTCTTATGAAGATTTAGAAATATTAAAAAAAAATATGTTGAAATAATATTAAATGATTTAACAAAATTTTTAGTTTTATATAAAGATTTTATTATAAAAAATGAAGAAATATTTCCTGAATATAAAAAAACAGATGAAAAACAAAATTCAATTAGTTCTTTATCTGAAGATAATAAAGAATATGAAAATGAAAATTACCCTGATTTTTTATATGATCAAGAAGAACCAATTAAAAAGATAAATTCTTCTAAAACCCTATTAGAACCATTAACAAAAGAAGAATTCCTTGATGTTTTGTTCAAAGTTATGGCATTTATAAATGAAAAAAAATATCGTTCATATACATATTTATGTAATTTATGTTCTGAAATAGTTAAAAAAACTTTCACCAGATGAAGATCAAGAAGACGAAAATGAAAACAACTTCCACTTCCCCATTTCTTAACATCCTAAATTTATGATTATTGAATATTTTTCCAAAATTTGGTAGAATGAACATAACTTATGAAATTAGGAGTGATTTTATGTTCAAAAAAACAAATGTTTTATATATCACTTTAGGTTTAATGCTAATTTTTAATATTAAAATAAATGCTATGCAAGAAGGTTATAAAATAAACAATGAAGAAACACCACTAAAAACAAAAACTATATCTTTTCAAACACAAAAAGAAATTTTTTCAAAGTGTAATGAATATATATATAGGTTATTTCAAGAATTAAATAAAGATGAACGTTTAGACTGGTATATGTTAAATGACATAATAAAATTAATTAAGCTAATAAATAGCGAAACTGAATATTTAGAAAATCTAGAAGAAAAACAAAATACCACACAACCAAATAAAAACCAACTTATATTACTAATTCAATATAATAAAATTTTTGAAGAAATAGATAAAAAAATTGAAAGATATATAAGTAATCTAAAAAAAAATTTAAATAATATAAAAGACTATCAATCTTATATCGACTTCGATTTTTCTATGTCTGATGAAGAAAAAAAAGAAGAATCTAAAGATGAAGAAGACAAAAGATTAAAAGAAAAAGAAAAAACAATAGCAATATATAAATAATACTTGAAAATATTTTAAATGCTATAAATTTTTCATATATACCTATTTTAGAAAATTTAGTTAAATTAATAGAAAAAACATTTGTTGATCTACTAAAAAACATGCCAAAAATATATGAAATTAAACCTTCAATTGAAAATAATATTAAAATAAACAAAGAAAATTTAGAAAACCTAAAACTAAAAATTATTAACTTCAAAAAAAATTTAAATAAAATTGATTAATATTAAATTTATAAATCCACTTTTTTAGTGGGTTTTTTATTTTATTTTAAAATTACCTTAGTTATAAACAAACAATAGCAATATATAAATAATACTTAAAAATATTTTAAATGCTATAAATTTTTCATATATACCTATTTTAGAAAATTTAGTTAAATTAATAGAAAAAACATTTGTTGATCTATTAAAAAACATGCCAAAAATATATGAAATTAAATCTTCAATTGAAAATAATATTAAAATAAACAAAGAAAATTTAGAAAACCTAAAACTAAAAATTGTTAACTTTAAAAAAAATTTAAATAAAATTGATTAATATTAAATTTATAAATCCACTTTTTTAGTGGGTTTTTTATTTTATTTTAAAATTGTTTTGGTTAATATTTGATTTTTATTACAAAATATGATAAAATACTGTCAAAATTTGTAATTTAGGAGGACTTTTTATGCTAAAAAGAAACAAAAAAATTCTATTAACATTTTTAACACTATCTTTATCAATAGTTCCTTTATTTGAGACTAGTGCAATGAAAAAAAAACAACCATCATATCTACCTCTAATTCCAGAGGAAAACAAAGAGGAAATTGATAATAACATTGAAATAACATGCAAAACACTAACAAAATATTATGATATAATTAAAAAAAATTTTGACGTTGAAGACTACAAAAAAAATATTACAACAATAAACAATTTAATTTGTTTAGATGAAAATTTTGAACTAAACACAAAAAAATTCATAGAAAACCTAAAAGCAAATAATTTAATAGATCAAAATCCATATATAAACTACTATATAAATGAAGAAAATAAACAAAATTTAACAAATTTTTTAAAAGAAATAAAAATGCTTTTAACCAAAAAAATAGGAATTAAAACACAGCAACCCCCCTTAAATTCTAATTTAAATCATAAATCAAACCGCAATTTAAACCTTAAATTACATTCTAATTCTAAATCAAATCTTAAATTAAATCTTAGTTTAAGCAGAAATTCAAGCAGAAATAATTTAAATATAAAAACTTTAAAAAACTCACAAAAAAAAATACCTAAATTAGCACCAAAAAGCTTTGCAAAAACAATAAGCACACCAAATTTATTTAACAAAACATTAAAAAATAATTTTAAAAATAATGTTAAAAACATAAAAAATAGCATAACTATTGAAATAACAAAAGACACATTAAGAACATATAAAAAATATATTAGAAACATAAAAACAAAATTTGAAAAAGCAATAGATTCAAATGCAAAACAAGGCCTACTTGAAAAAATTGAAAATTTTATATGTTTAAACCAAAACGATGAAATAGACATAAGAAAATTTTTAGAAAATATAAAGTCTATTGAAAAATTAAATAATTTAAATCTACCAGATTATGATGAATATGCCGAATATAACCTAAAAATAAATGAAAAAGAAAAAGATGGATTTATAAAAAGTTTAAAAAACACAAGAGATTTCATAAATCAAAACAGCAATTGCGATGATTTAATAGAAATAAATAATAAAAAAAGAATACCAATATCAATAAATCAAATAACAAAAGACTATGTAGATTATATTAATAAATTATGCGAAAAATGTAAAAAAGACATAGAAAAAATAAAAGAAATTGATATCAATAAAATAGATTATAAAAAAGATATAGATCCTGTGATGAAAACATGTGAAAAATTAATAAAACTTCCAACGCTACGAGGAGAAGATCTTATAGAACAACTAATACGATGCAGAATTTTAATAAGACTAAAAAATAAAAATGAAGAATATTATATTCCAAATAATAACATAAAAAAAATAAATGATACATTAAAAAATTTAATTTCATATATAAACGAAATAGTAAGTGAATTAAACATTGTTTCATGTGAAAAAATTGCAGAACACGAAAAATTAAACCTACAAAAAGAAATAAATAACATAATTAAAAATATAACCTCTAAAAAAAACAATTTTAAAGAAAATTTAAATAAAAGATTAAATAATAAAAACGACTTATCTTCAAAAGAAATAGAACAAATCAAAAATGATTTAGATTATAATAAAAATTATTTAGACGCCAAAACTGCAGATTATATAAAAAAAATAGGAATTAAGATGGCTGAAGAACATTCAAAAATAATGAGTGCAAAAAATAAAATCGAAATTCAAGAAATCACTAACAAAAATGATATAATTGCTAAATCATATTCACAAGAAATTATAAAAACCTTTGAAAACATCTCAGAAATAATTTTAAAAGATGGTTTCAAACAAAATATAATCAATAATATAAATAATTCAAAACAAGATCCCAAACAAGAAATAATTGAAGAAAAAAATATTGTAGATGAAATTTCATTAGACCAATTAGAAACGATTATTAAAAATATGTTAACGAATATAATAGCCCTAAAAAATTCTAAAACAAAAACAAACATGAATATTGTAAGGCAAAACCTAATATTTGATGAATTATTTCAAAAAATTATTGATAATGTTGAGTGCCTTTATAAATTTAAACAAAATAATCTTTCTTTAGAAATGTTTTTATCATATCAAGAACAAATACAAAGAGTTGGAGCAGCTATGATTTTAAATATACAAAATTATAAAAATCTAATGAAATTAAAAAACCTAACAAAAGATTTGAAAAATTTTTATGTGAAAAAAATAAATATAATAAACAATTTAACCCCAGCAACAACCTCCCAAGAAGACACCAAAACAATACACGAAAAAAAGAAAAAAAACAAAAAATAGCTTCCCATTCCTCTTATTGTTTTAACTAAATAAAATTTTATATAAGAAAATATTGCAATTTTTACAAAATAAAGTAAAATTATAATATATTTTGTAAATAGGAGGAAAATTATGTCGAATAAAAATATTAAAAATTTAGCAATTACTATTTTTAGTATTATGTTAACATCAACATCAATAACTACAAGTGCAATGGAAGACAGCAGTCACAATTCTAGTTTTAATCAACAAAATCAAGAAAATATCAATAATATTAATAATTATCGAAATAATAACATAAATAACATCAATGAAGATTATAACAATATATATAATAACAATAATCCAAACTCACTAAACAATTATCATGAAAACTTAGAACAAAAACAAAATGATAAAAGAATGCAAGAGGAAATTTTAGAAAGTTTGCAAAATTATCATAAACTATTATCAAAAGAACACTGGAACCTAACAATGAAAGAATCAAAATTAAAATTAGAAAATAAAAATATAGAACAAAAAAAACGAATGTTATTTGATAGAGAAAAAAAATTAGAAGCAAAATATGGTTCAATAGAGAATTTAAAAATAAGAGAATTTGAGGTTCAAAGAAAAGAAAAATATTTAAATGAAAAAGAAAATGAACTAAAAAACAAAGAAGAAAAATTAAGAAAAAAAGAAAATGAATTAAAAAACAAAGAAGAAAAATTAAGAAAAAAAGAAAACGAATTAAAAAACAAAGAAGAAATATTAGAAGAAAAAGAAAATGAATTAAATGAAAAAGAAATTGATATATTTTATAAAGAAAATGAATTAAATGAAAAAGAAAAAGAATTAAACCTAACAATATGGGAAAAAAATTTAAAATTAGAAAGTAAAAAAATAGAAGAACAAAGACAAATATTATATGATAGAAAAACTGAATTAGAAAATAGAGAAAATAATTTAACCATTATGGAATTCAAAATTCAAAGAAAAGAAGAAGAACTAGACGAAATAAATGAAGAATTAAATAAAAAAGAAGAAAAACTTAACCAAAAAAATGCTTAATTAAAAAAACAAAATTCTAAATATCATAAAGAAGATTCAAAAATCGAAGAATTTAAAGAAGCCAAAAAATAAATATAATCAAAAAATTTAAATATCTCTTGTTTGGGCTTTTCCCATTCAAGAGATTTTTCATTTCAAAAAACTTATATTCTAAAATAAAAAATTTTATTGAAATATATTGCTAAAATTTATATAATATGATAAAATAATGGAAAATTATGTAAAATGGAGGCGATATGAATGTCTACTAATAAAAAAAATCTAATGACAGTAATTTTAATAATTTCTACTTTAATTTCACTAAAAACATCTGCAATGCAACGAAACTTAGAGTTAACATTAAATCAAACAGAAATGATAAATGAAAACCAAAAAGACTGGACTTTAAAAAAATTGGAGATATGCGAAGAATTATTCACACGACATTATGAAATATTGTCAAAATTTTATATTGAAAAACCATTTATTAAAAATATAAATATAGAAAAATATCAAGATGATATAAATAAAGAAGAAACAAAATATCATTCATTTTTTCAAAATATTAAAAATAAACATAATGAAAAATATCAAAAGCTGAATTTAAAGATTATTAATATAATAACAAAAATAAAAGAAATAATAACCGAAATGAAAAAAACAGATAATATAAAAAAGAGATTATCAAAAAATAATAAAATTGAAAATATGATAAATTTACTAAATGAAAGAACAAATAAAATAGATGAACATATAAAAAAAATAGAAAACAAAATAAAAGAATATGACATATCAAATAAAGATTTTGAAAACGATGATAAAGAAAATATCAATAACATCAATCAAGAAATTAATAAAAAATATGATAACATAAAAAAAGAAATCTATAATATTAAAGCTGACATAGAAAAAAAAAATTTAAATTTTAATGAATTAAAAAAATATAAAGAAATATTCTCAAAATATAATAAAAATTTAATCAATAAAAAAAAAACCTAAACAATCTAAAAAAAGAAAAAAATGAAATAAAAAACAAAATAACAGAATATAGTTCATTTTTTGAAGAAATTTTAAACGATACCGATAAAATATATGATAAAAAAATTTCAGAAATTAATGATATTATAAATAAAGTAAACATAAATTTAAATTTAAATATGTTGGAATTATATAAAAAAATATTCTCAGAATATAATAAAAAATTTCCTAAACAAAAAGACAATGAACTATTTTCCACATACTACCAAGATAATATAGAAGAAATATGTGAAATAATGGAAGAAGTAAATGGCAAAATAACAGAATATACTTCATTTTTTGAAGAAATAAAAGACGAAAATAATGAACAATATAATAACCTTAATAGAAAAATTAATAACATTTTATCTGTTTCAACAAAGCCAGATATAACATTTTTTGAAAACCTTAAAAACACAAAAATACCAAAACAAATACACAAAATAGAAGAAAAATTATTTGATTTAACCATCGAAATGGAAAATGCAAAAGAAAGATTCATTATCAATTTCAAAAATAACAATAATATTAAAGATAAAAAAAAATTATTAGATATAAAATTAGATTTTATAGAAAAAAATTTTAAACCCATTGTTATATCATATGAAAAATATGCAAAGGAAACTAAAGAAAAATATGAAAAAGATCCGCATTTTTATATAATTAAGAAAATATTTAGTAACTACGATGCCTCTGAAATAGTTTTTACAACTAATTTAATGAATACATTAGATTCTTTATACAACACATATAACAACATAAAAAAAAACCTTACCGATAGTGAAAAAGAAAATTATGAAAAAAGATTGAACGACATCACAGCTATTTTCCCCACAAACTACGATAATGAACTCGAATTAAGTTTAGATGAAATATCAGATTCATTATCAGATGAATTAAGTTTATAGAATTATTATTTATAATAATATAAATTATTATAACAAAAATAAAGAAATTTTAATCACACTAAGTTTTTTATTTTCACACTTTATTTCCATTAAATCATTTGAAATACAAAAAATAAATATATCATAACCATTATATAAAAATCAAAATTTTGAACAATCATCAAAACAAAAAAACCAAAAAAGATTTAAAAGAAAATAAAAATAAACATAATACATTTTCAATAATTTGCCTGTTAATTATAACATACAATAAAAAATTTATATAATAAATATGAAAAATATAAAAACAAAAAAATTAAAAAATCATATTTTAAACAATTGAGAAAATATTAAAAAAATATATAATAAAATAAAAATAAATATCAAAAATAAAGATATCTTTAAAAAGTAATATATAAAATATTATAATTCTGCTTGCATCCTTTATGAAAAAACAGTAAAAAATATATAAATTATGTCCCAAAAATCAAAAAACGAAATAGAAAAAGATAAAAATAATAATTCTCTTAATTCATATGACGAATACTTTATAGTAACTATTAATTTTATATAAAAGCCTCTGCCACACCATTTGGTGCATGAGGTTTTTATATTTATTAGCCATCATTCCAATAACCTTGTTGTTATTAAAAATTTTTTATATTCATATATAACTATTTTCTTTAATTATAATTTTCACCTTTGTAAAATTTATTTATTGTAAAAATTTGTATAACATGGTAAAATAACTAAAAAATATGTAAATATAGGTGAAAACAATGTCAAAAAATAAGAAAAAATTAATTGTTCTATATATTTTTATTTCTACTTTAATTCCCACAACAACTTATGCAATGCAGAAAATAGATCAAAAAGAGAAAGAATATTCACAAATCGAAAAAAATTATACAAACTTTAAAAAATCAGAAAAAAATATCGAAGAAAGAAATGAAGATATCTATCCACTAATTCGAATTTATTCACTAATTGAAAATTACATATCAAATATAAAAGACAAAGATTTAAAAGAAACCGAACTAAATGCAAATCAAAACGAAATAAAAAAAATAAAAAAAGAATATAATTCATTTATTGAAAAAACTAAAAAAAAATATTTAAAAAACGAAAAAATTTATTCAAGCTTAAAAAAATTAGATAGAGAAATTAAAATATTAATACAAAAATCAAAAAAAGTTATTAAAAATAACATAAACTATAAAACAAATAGTAAACCTATAATTATATTAAAAAATTTAAAAGAATCCCAAAATCATAATATTTTTAATATAAAAGAAATAGATTATCTAATAAACAAATCAAATATAAAACAAAACGAGATAAAAAAAAATGATGGAGATATCTATCCACTAATTCGAATTTATTCACTAATTAAAAATTATATATCAAATATAAAAGACAATGATTTAAAAGAAACCGAACTAAATACAAATCAAAACGAAATAGAAGAAAAATTCCCACAATCAGAAAATAATTCAAATTCAAAATTTAATAATGCACAAATTGTATTAAATACATCTGATATTTCATTTTTATCAGAAAATAATTCAAATTCAAAAGTTAATAATGTGTATAATGCACCATATTTAGAAGAAAATAATACTTTTTTAAAAATCTTAGAATCTATAACAAACCAAAAAGATGAAGGTGAAGAAGCAAATTTCGATTTTGTTATTTCAGAAGAAAATATAGAAGAATATATAGAAAAAAAGAAATTAAACTATTTAAATAATTTTATTATTGCTATAAAAAATAATAAAAAAATGAATTTATTAGATAACGAAATTAATATTGCAAAAAAATATTTAGAAATCATTAATAACTGTAAAAATTATATAGAGGAAGAATATCCTAAATCATCAAACGAAGAAAAAATTAATATTTTTCAAAAACAGATTGAAGATTTAATTATTAAAGTTATATTTCACTACAATGTAGCAAAAAAAATATATAACGAAATATATACTGGGAAAAAAAATCTTTTTAAAATTGATCCTAATGATCAAATTAAAAAAGAACAATATATAAAAGAACTTATAATAATAGATATGAAAATAGAAGAAAACATAATATATCCAATAAAAAGAACAACCTATGAAAAAATAACAAGTAATATAGATTTTAAATATACTTTTTATGAAAAAATAAAAAACGTAATATTAAAATCAGTAGAAACAAATTTAGCTAATTTTAAAGATAAAATATTAAAATTAAATACACTCAACAATGATAAAAAAGATGAAAATGAAATAGATTTCTTAAATGACGAACTTAATATTCCAAAAGAATATTCAAAAATAATAAAAGAATATGAAAAATATAAAAAAGACAAAGAAGAAAAATATAAAAACGAAAATTTTTTTAGTTTAATAAAAGAAAAATTTTATGAATTCGATAAATTTATTAAAAAATCTATAGCGCCTTATATTAACACAGAAGAAATTTGTAACGAAATATACTATGAAAAAGAAAAAAATATTTCAGAAAGTGTTAAAAGCAAAGAAGAAGAATATGAAAAGGAATTTGAAAAAATATATAACAAAATACAATATGAAGAAGAATTCAAAGCGATAGAAATAAATATAAAAAACATTTTAAAAGAAGCATTGAAAATTGTAACAAAAAAAACTTCTATATATCCTTTCATTGAAAATATAAAAAATAATACCAAAACAAATTTATTAAATGATAGAATAAATAAACTAAAAACTTCCCTAAACGCCATAGATGAATATGAAGAATATAAAACAAATAATATAGAAAAATATGCAAATAAAATTTGTTTTAACCATATTAAAAATTTATTCAATATTTATGATAAATCTTTTGAAATTATAAAAAACACAATTTTAAATTATTATACGACAACAAAAGAAATCTATAATGAAATATATGATGAACAAAAAGAATATGATAAAAAACTTAAAATATATAAAAAAACATATAATCAGACATATCCATATAAAGAAGAAATTATTTCAAAATATGCAAAATTAAACCAAGTTTACTATATAGACCAACTAAAATTAATTACAAAAAAAATAAAAGAAATTATACCAAATTATAAAGATAACCAATATTTTTTAAACTCAATATACGATAATAATTTTAAAAATTTTTCATTTGAAAACCAAAAAGATCTGATATTAGAAATAATAAATGATTGTTCAATAAGTTTTAAAAATATGTTTTCTTATAGCAAAAAGTTATATAAACATAACCATTCTTTAGATGATAAATTATTTTTCTTAGAACAATTTGATTTAGACCTAATTAATATGTATGAAAAATATAACGAATATTCACAAAAGCTTTATGAAAATAAAGAATATTTTGACATAATTAAAATATTCTTTGATGAATTAAATGACTTAATTGAAATAGAAAAAAAGAAATTTATAATCAATTATGAAACTGCAAAAATGCTCTACGAAAAAGCATATAACACAAAATTTTATATTTCCGATTTTGATAATTATTTTTATAATTATGACAACAAAGAAAACCAAAATCTTATTGATATTGATAATAAAATAAAAAAACAATATAAAAATAGAATAGAAAAAATAGAAGAAACCATAAAATATCTTATGCCAGAATATAGAAAAAGCAAAAATAATAAATTTTTAGAAAACACAATAAATTCAGAAATAGAAAAGGATATATCAACTTTTTATAATAATTATATAAAAAAGCATAAAGAAAACATATCAAAATTAGAAAATAATTTCAATGATATAGATAAAAATCCAAAAGAATCACAAACTGAAAAATTAAAATTTAAAGAAAAAGTTCTAAAAGGCATAGAAAAGTATAAAAAATATAAAGAAAGCGTAAAAGATTATTATAAAAACACAGAATATTTTGAAAAAATTAAAGACCTATTTGATAAATATGATAAACCCCCTAAAAAAGACTCAGTTTAACATTAAATATCATAACACAAATTTAGCAAAAATTTAGAAAAATAAAAACTAATAACATTTTTTGATATTAAAATATAACTAACCCAATAGATATGTGAAAAAAATATAATAATTTAATACACCAATATATAAAAATATATACATTAAAAAAATTTTTTACTTAGTTAAGAGAAAATTTAATAAACTCAACATTAATATTAATATTTTTAAAACTACAATTTTTTCTAACCATAATACTCTAAAAAATTCCTATATATTTAAAAAAATAAATTAAAACCTACCACACTCTTTACGTAAATTTTTTATTATTTAAATTATATTCATAAAATGATATTTATTGTAAAAATTTCTATATATGATAAAGTAAAAAAAATATGTGAATATAGGTGAAAAAAATGTCAAAAAATAAGAAAAAAATTAATTGTTTTATATATTTTTATTTCTACTTTAATTCCAACAACAACTTACGCAATGCAATCAGAATTCTGTAAATCATTTAAAGAAAATCCTTCTTCATATTCAGAATTTGTTGAACCATATGCAGCCCAAAGTAACAATTCTTCTTTTTTTCAATAAAATCCACAAATTTAGATGACTATAATAACAACCACCAGTTTTTTAATTCATCCACAGATGATAACATAGAAAAATTATATGAAAATGATAACCTTTCTATTTCAACTACAAAATGCACGGAACTTGAAAAAACTTCTAATAAAGAAATTATAATAAGAACATATATAAATGAAAAATTTTTTAACTAAATAAATTAATTTTATTAAATATTAAAACTCCTCTCCCCCACTATTTAAAATAAAGTTAATAATTTTTAACCTGCTAAATTTTTTAGTGGGTTTATTTTTTAATAAAACTTTAATATATAAAGTCACTTAAAAAAATTTTTACTAATGATTTTTAAACTTAAACTAATTCTTAATTTTTTAAATATGTTTAATTATAAAAAACAAACTAAGATTATTTCATAATTTATGTATTATATATTTAAACAACAACAAAATCGATAAAGAAAAATTTTTAAAAAAATTATCAATATTTAATAACAAAAACTTAAAAATTTTTAAAAAAATTATCAATATTTAATAACAAAAACTTAAAAAATTGATATTTAAAAATTCTAAAAATAATATATTCTTAAAACCTATTGTTTATTTTTTAGTAGGTTTTTTAATTATTAAAAATTGCATTTTTTTACAATATTTGATAAAATGTTAACATATTTTTTAAAAAAATGGAGGTTTCGATGATGAAAAACACTAAAATTAAATTTATGTTATTATTTTGCACATTTTTAATAATGGGTTCAACAGCAAAAATAAACGCTATGGAAAACAACAATAAAAATCAATATAATTTAAATAAAGCCATAAACATAACAACAAATCAAAAACAAAAAAATAAAAGTTATGATAAAAAATTAAACAATTTAAATTTAATTAACCAAAAAGAAAATAAAATAAAAAATATCGATGCAAAGCTAAACACCCTTAATCAAAGTGAAGATTTAAATTTAATTAACCAAAAAGAAAATAAAATAAAAAATATCGATGCAAAGCTAAACACCCTCAATCAAAGTAAAAATCTAAATTTAGTTAACCAAAAAGAAAATGAAAATTTAAAAAATAAATCTTTTGATAAAAAAATTAATGATTCAAATTTAAACAATATTGAAGAAAACTTAAATATAGAACCAAAATTAAAAGAATTTTATATAAAATTTTCAGACTATGTTAAAGAGCTCATCACATTAAAAATGAAATTTCCTATAAATAATTTTAGTCAAAAAGACTTAAACGAAATAAAAAAAAACTATGAAAAACAAAAACAAAAAATAGAAGAAACAATTAATGAATATAATATTTTTTTAAATATGAATTTACCTAAAATATCAAAAGATAAATTACACCAAAATGAATTAATAAATAAAATTTCTAAAAATATTACTAACATTGAAAATAAAATAAAAACTATCGGTGCAAAGCTAAATACCCTAAATCAAAGTAAAAATTTAAATAATTACTATAAAATCAACATAGAATATGAAAATGATGAAGAAAAAAATTTTGTTATTATTACAAATTTATTAAATGAAATAAATAGTGAATTTGTCGATTATAAAAAAATTATCGAATATCTATATAAATCAATAAAAATTTTAGAAAATTCGGTAAACGAAAATAAAAAACTTTTTATAGAATATAATAATTCAATTATAAATCAACCAATAGAAAAAATATTTGAATTAAAAACAAATTATGAAGAAAACTCTAATAAAATAAAAGACTTAATCAAAAAATTTGATAAATTTAAAGAAATACTTTTCAAAAATTTAGATAATGAAATAAAATATGGACCTAAAATGCTTAAAGATAGTAATATTCTTTTAAACCATATAAAAGAAATAAAATCTTTAATTTTAAAAATCGATGAAATAGCTAATAATTTTTTAATATTTGATAACGAGAAAGAAAAATATACTTACTATAACTTTTTAAAAAAATCTAACCAAAAAAATTATGAAAAAAATAAACCAGATATTAATATTATTAGTATAAACAGAGAATTTAATGATGAAGCACAAGCTGACTCAATGAATAAATATTTGAAATCAACAATAAAAGAAAATATGAATTTTAATACTTCTGATATTGTTGATATTCCGAATATATTAGAAATATTAGACCTAAAAGAAACCGCAGAAGATGAAATAAAAATGGTAAATGAAAAAGAAAAAAATTCAATTTTTGATGGCAATAAGGTGACAAATATATATAAGTTTTGTGAAAACAATTTTAATGAAATGTTTATTAAAGAATTTTCTGAAGAAATACCAAAAAAATATGAAAACACTTTAAAATCTCTTATAGATTTATTAAAAAACATAAACGATAAAAATATAAAAAATAAAATAAATGATTTTATAGAGCAATATATAAATTTTGTATCTTACTATAATAAAAAAAATAATAAAAATTTTATAAAAGAAGATATGAAAAAAAATTTCATGAACACAATGGATAAATCAAAAACTATAACGAAAAAATTATTAATGCTAGAGGTGATATTTTATGAAGCTATTACAAATTTAAATTTAAAACCAATAATAAACTTATTTTTTGAATTACAAAATAAAATGAAAGAAAATATCAAAAATAATGAAGAAAAAATAATTTCAGAAGAAGATTGGAATAAATTTAAAGAAAATAATAACAAAATAAATCATAAAATTCATATTTTAAAAGAAAGGTATAATAGAACAATTGATGACGATTGTAAAGAACTAAACAAAATGCAAAATAAATATATTGATTTCACATTAATTTTAAAATCAATCGGAACAAAACCTTTTATTAATTTATTAACAAATGAATTAAATTCAAACAAAAAAACATATGATAGTTTATTATTTCAATTACAAATGCAGTCTTATGGAGTAAAACTGAATATTTTATTTTCAGATTGTAAAGAAAAATTAATTAATATTTTAGAATCAAAAAAATCAAAAAATTGGGTACCAAAACTAATTGAGTGTTGTAATAGATATGAAATGTCTATTCAAGCCTTTTGTAGCAATTTCTATTCTCTTTTAAAATATTTAAAAGATAAAATCAAAGAATTTGAAAAACAAAACATAGAAATCTACGAAAAAGAAGCTTTAAAAGAAAAAATTAATTGTTTTGAAAATATTATTGTAGAAACAGGACATATTTTATCTGAAACAAGTATATTTATTGAAACAAGACATAACTATGATGACAATATAAAACAAGAAATTAAACAAAAAATTGAAGAAAACTTTAAATCAATACAAGATGTTATATTTAACAGAAACAAAAACGCAAAAAATAAATAAATTAAAACTCCTCTCCCCCACTATTTAAAATAAAGTTAATAATTTTTAACCTGCTAAATTTTTTAGTGGGTTTATTTTTTATAAAACTTTAATATATAAAGTCACTTAAAAAAATTTTTAATATTAAAATTTCCAATAATTTTTAAACTTTAGATATATATTAAATATTAATAATTTATATAAATTTTATTTAGCTATATATAATTATTTGCTACAAAAATAACTAAACGTAGTTTTTTTAAAAAAGTTTAAACTTAAACTAATTCTTAATTTTTTAAATATATTTTAATTATAAAAACAAACTAAAATATTTCATAATTTATGTATTATATATTTAAACAACAACAAAATCGATAAAGAAAAATTTTTAAAAAAATTATCAATATTTAATAACAAAAACTTAAAAAAATAACATATTCTTAAAACCTATTGCTTGTTCTTTAACAATAAGTTTTTTATCTATTATAGTTGCGTTTTTTTACAATATTTGATAAAATATTAACATATTTTTCTAGAAAATGGAGATGTTAACCGATGAAAAACACTAAAATTAAATTTATATTATTATTTTACATATTTTTAACAATAGGTTCAACAGCAAAAATAAACGCTATGGAAAACAACAATAAAAATCAACATAATTTAAATAAATCCATAAACATAACAACAAATCAAAAACAAAGAAATAAAAGTTTTAATAAAAAATTAAACAATTTAAATTTATTTAACTCAAAAGAAAATAAAATTTTAAAACATAAATCTTTTGATAAAAAAATTAATAATTTAAATTTAAATAATGCTGTGGAAAACTTAAATATAGAACAAAAATTAAAAGAATTTGATATGAAATTTTCAAACTACTTAGAATATCTTATTAATTTAAAAAAACAGCTCACTTTAAACACTAAAAAAAATTTAAACCAAATAAAAAATAACTATAAAAAACAAAAACAAGAAATTAAAAATACAGAGAATGAATTTAAAATTTTTTTAAATATGAATTTACCTAAAATATCAAAAGATGAAAAAAATGAATCGTTATGTTATAGTTTAATAAATAAAATTTATTCAAATAATATGAACATCACGAATGAAATAACATCTATAGATGAAATGCTAAATAATCTAAATCAAAGTGAAGATTTAAATTTAGTTAACTCAAAAGAAAATGAAATTTTAAAACATAAATCTTTTGATAAAAAAATTAATAATTTAAATTTAAATAATGCTGTAGAAAACTTAAATATAGAACAAAAATTAAAAAAATTTGATATGAAATTTTCAAACTACCTAAAAGATCTTGTTAATTTAAAAAAACAGCTCACTTTAAACACTAAAAAAAATTTAAACCAAATAAAAAATAGCTATGAAAAACAAAAACAAGAAATTAAAAATATAGAGAATGAATACGATATTTTTTTAAATAATTTAACTAAAATATCAAAAAATAAAAAGAATAAATTATTATGTGACAATTTAATAAATAAAATTTATTCAAATAGAATTTACATTATATATATAATAGGAATTATAGATAAAGTGCTAAATAACCTAAATCAAAGTGAAGATTTAAATTTAGTTAACTCAAAAGAAAATGAAATTTTAAAACATAAATCTTTTGATAAAAAAATTGATATTTTAAATTTAGATAGCAGCTCAGCAACTTATCCTCATTCTCATACAACTTCTAATGAAAAAAATTTGAATAATAATTCTAAAATCAACACAGAATATGAAAATGATGAAGAAAAAAAATTTGTTATTAAAAAATTATTAGATGAAATAAATAGTAAGTTTATTAATTATAATACAATTAATATCTATCTATATAAATTATTAAAAATTTTAGAAAATTCAGTAGACACCACTCAAAATCTTTTTTTAAATTATAATTATTCAATTGTAAATCAACCAATGGAAAAAATATTTGAGTTAAAAACAAAATATGATAAAAGCTATAATGAAACAAAAGACCTAATCAAAAAATTTGATGAATTTAAAGAAATGTTTTTCAAAAATTTAAATGCTAAAATACAATTTACAATAAGATTCCTTAGCAAAGATATAGAACGTAAAAATTTTTTAAACACAATAAACCAAATAAAAAATTTAATTTTAGAAATCGATGAAATGGTTAATAATTTTTTAATGTTTGATACTAATAAAGAAAAATATATTTACTATAACCTTTTAAAAAAATCTAACCAAAAAAATTATAAAAAAAATACACCAGATGTTAAAATTGCTAAATTAACCGAAAAATTTGACGACATAGAACAACTTAACAAAATAATAGAAAATAATATAAATTTTAATACCTCTGATATTTTTGATATTCCGAATATATTTAAAAAATTAGATTTAATAAAAATTGCAGAAGATGAAATAAATTTAATAAATCAAAAGGAAGAAAAATTAAATACTAACATAAAAGAAACAAATAATTCCAACAAAAACGATTTTAATATAGACTCTATTAAAGAATTTTCAAAAGAACTACCAACAAAATATGAAAACACTTTAAACTCTTTTATAGATTTATTAAAAGACATAAACAATGATAATAAATTCAATAATTTTAAAAAACAAAATAGAGATCTTATGTGTTACTATAAAAACAAAAATATTGAAAATTTTATAAAAGAAGATTATAAACAAAATTTCATAAACACAATAAAAGCTTCAGAAAATATAGCACAAAAAACATTAATGCAAACGTTAAAAATTTATGAAGCTTTTATAAATTTAGATTTAAAACCAACAATAGACATATTTTTTAGTTTACAAAATCAAATAAAAGAAAACATTAAAAATAATGAAAAAAAAATAATTTTAGAAAAAGATTGGGATGAACTTATAAGAAATTGGAATTCAATCATAAGAACAAGTTATGATTTAGATAATCTTGATAAACGTATTAATATTAATTTTAAAAATTTAAAAAATTTAAATGAATTAGAAGACATGAGAAAAAAAGTTAATGATTTCGCATTAATTTTAAAATCAATTGGAGCAAAACCTTTTGTTAATTTATTAACAAATGAATTAAATTCAACCAATGAAAATTATGATAGTTTATTGTTTCAAACACAAATGCATGCTTATAGATTAAAACTAAATAATTTGTTTTCAAATTATATAAATAAATTAATTAATATTTTAAAATCAGAATATTGGGAAATAACTCCAATTGAACATTGTAGAAAACATGCATACATGATAAAAAACTTTTGCAAATATTTCAGGGACTTTTTAAATAATTCTAAAGAATTTGAAGATCAAAACATAAAAATCTACGAAAAAGAAGCTTTAGAAGAAAAAATTAATTGTTTTAAAAATATTATTAAAGAAACAAATCTTATTTTAGATAAAACAAACGAATTTATTAAAAAAAATACAAACGAAAATATTTTAAAAGAAAATTTCAATTGTAATTTCAAACATGTTGTTGTAAATGATCTAAATGATGATATAAAAAACGATATCATAAAAAAAATTAAAGAAAACGGTGAATCAATACAAAGCATTATATTAAACAAAAACAAAAATATATAAATAAATTAAAAATATTTATTCTCTCCTTTTTTTAATTATTTTAAAAAATAAATATTTTTATATTGCTATTTTTGTTAAAATATGGTAGAATAATGGTATATTTTGTAAAATAGGAGGAAAAAAATGAAAAATAATAGAATTAAAATTATGTTTGTTTTATGTGCATTCACAATGTTAGGTTCAATAACCAACATAAATGCCATGAATAATAATAAAAAAGAAGGAGAAATTTTAAACACAATTAATAATAAAACAACAAAACAAGATGAAAAAAAAGAAACTGAAAACAATAATAAACTTTTAATATTATCAGAACAAATAAAAGAAATTGAAAACAATAAAGAACCTTCAACAGTAGTAAAACTATTAAAAGAAATATCAAAACAACTAGAAGAATTTAATAAAGAATTTTCAGATTGTTTTGGAAAGCTCACACAAACACATGCACAACTAAATAAAATTTTTGTTAATAATATTAATAATCCAACTGATTATTATGAAAAAAGTTTAGAAAAAATAAAAGAAGATTACGAAAAACAAAAAGAAGAAATAGAAAAAACAAAAAGTGAATATTATGCTTTTTTAAATATAATATTAGAAAATAAAAGAGAACTAAATTATGAAAGCATAATAGAAAAAAATTATAAAATTATTAAACCAATTGAAAATAAAATAGCAGAAATAAAAGAAAGATTAAAAGAAATTGAAAACAATAAAAAACATTTAACAATAAAAAACCAATTAAATGAATTCAAAACAAAATTTTCACAATATTCAAGACAATTAACAAGCTTAAAGATGAGTTTAAATACAATTTTTTTTAATAGTCTTAAAGATTCAAATGATTCTGATGAAAAAGGTTTAGAAAAAATAAAAGAAGATTACGAAAAACAAAAAGAAGAAATAGAAAAAACAAAAAATGAATATAATGCTTTTTTAAATACAGTGTTAGAAAACAACGAAAAATTACGCTATAAAAATCTAGAAGAAGAAATTTCTAGAATTATTAGTGTGATTGAAGACAAAATAAAAGAAATGGTGAAACATTCAGAAAAAGTTGGAAACAACAAAGGAATATTAAAACAATTCAAAAAATTTAATAAAAAATTTTTACAATATTTCGAAAAGCTTTCAAAACCAATGATACAATTAAGTGGAAATTTTTTTAATAATTCAGTTTTTGATGAAAAAGATTTAAAAAAAGTAAAAGAAAATTATGAAAAACTAATACAAGAAATATTAAAAACAAAGGATGAATATGATGCTTTTTTAAGTGTAGTGTTAAAAAGCAGCGAAAAACTGCACTACAAAAACCTAATAGAAGAAATTTCTAAAATTATTAGAATGATTGAACCTAAAATAACAAGAATTGATGAAGACCTATTATCAAATCCAAAATTTAATTTTAATAAACCAACCAACACAGAAAAAACAGAAAAAAATCAAGAAG
Organism: Oscillospiraceae bacterium; assembly: GCA_902772105.1. GTDB lineage: Bacteria > Bacillota > Clostridia > Oscillospirales > Ruminococcaceae > RUG12519. The sequence goes on from CACXZI010000007.1 coordinate 55,542, forward strand.
AAGAAAACAAAAAAAATGACGAAGAAAGTTCATTTGACATAGAATCTGCATCAAGCATATTTCAATCTAGTTCTTCCGAATTAGAAAATGAAGATGAGAGAAAAATTGTTAGAATCACTAAACACAACGTTAATGAATATATAAAACGTGTTAACTATTTTAAAAAGCAAATTGTAGACAAAATGGGAAAATCAAATTCCACCAATTCTGATGCAGGTGTAGACTCAATTCTTTTAGATGGATATACAGATATTCGTAGCGACGAAAGTCCATATGCATTTGATATGGAAAAATTCTTGTATAATTCAGAAAAATTAGGAGTATTAGAAAATATAAACACAAACAAAGTAGATGTTATAATGAATGATGATTTAAAAAATTATCTTCTTGCAGTTTTAGATTCTTTGGTGCTTTCCATAAAATATGAATTCGACACAATTAATAAAAATATATATTGTCACCAGAATGATGATTATATTGAATTTTCAAATAATCTAAAAAAATTCAGACAAAATAACAACTATTATATTGATGATGTAATATCAGAAATAACCGAAGATATAAACCAATTTAACAATACAAAAAATTCTATTTATGAAAAAATAAAAGAAATATTTGAGGATGAAATAAGACATATTTTTCAAAAAACTGAATCAATAGATATGAAAGTTCCTGTTTCAGATGAAGAAACAAAAAATTTAATAAACAAACTAAACCAGTTAATAGATAATAAATTTAAAAATATAAATAACAAAACCGAATTAAAAAATGCTGTTGATGAAATCTTTGAAGAAGCTGAAAAAATTATTAAATCTCACAGTTTTGAACAAATAAAAAACAAAGAAATGAAACTATGTATTAAAAACTATGTGCAAATGCTTTTTGAGCGCACTTATGCTTTTGTTGAAAAACTAGAATATTATTTATACATATACAAAAACATAAAAAAATTAAAAAGTAGAGATCTATATAACATAGCACTGTTATATTATTCAGTAAAGCAATATATATATCTAACTAATATATATTTAACTAAAGATTCACAAGAAATTGATGAAGCGAAATTTTTAGAAAGACTAACAATGTTAAATAAAAACAAAATAGACTATAAACTTGACGAAGAAGATAGAAATACTTTAAAAGAAGCATTTAAATATTGTAATTTTATATTAAATGAATATATCTCAAATTTTTTTGAAGAACACAAAGATTATGAATATAAATATAAAAAAATATTATCAGAAATAGATAAAAAAACTTCTTCTTTAAACGAAATGCAAAAGTTATGTTATTTTAAAAATTTAGATGATTTAAAATTCAGAGATTTAAAATATAAAGATTTTAATGAATATATTGCTAAAAACCCTACATCTAAAAAAACTAATAAATATAGAAAGAAAGCTATAGAAAAAATAAATCAAATAATAGAAAATAGAAATAATTTAAATAATAAAGGCCTTACTAAAGAATATAATAACCTAAATACAATAAATAAATTTTTTAAAACAGTAAATTACTATAATGAATATGATTTTAAAAATTTATTTAAAGCACAAATTTTACAAAGATTAATACATATGAAATATTTAAACAACACAATAAAGGAAACAATAAACCGCTTTCAAGATGTTTTAATAAATAAAGATTTAATAAAAAAAGAAATAATAAATGATAACGATAAAGATAAAGAATATATCGAAAGAGAATTTCCAAAAGCTATTAATAATTACAAAGAATATATCAATTATAGTAAAGACTATTGCTCTTTTTTAATAAATGCCCTAAAAGAGGAATCAGAAGATTTACAAAATTCATATAATAAATTAAAAGCATTAAGAGAAAAGGCTAATTCTTTAGCAAAATAATTATTAAAAAAATCTATTTCATTCATATAGAGCTATATTAAAAATAAAATTTAACCTCACTATTAAATTATAGTGAGGTTTTTTATATTCCCGCCATATATAAAATCATTTTTCCCTAAAATATTGTATTTTTTTACTTTATATGTTAATATTATCCCATAATTTGTATTAAGAAGAAAAGATATGTCGAATAAAATATCAATGTATTAAAAGGAGAAGAAATAATGATTTATTATAACGATATTTATAACTTTAACAATTACTTTAATGATGACCTTCAACATAACATCTATCGGTTAAATAATAATCATAACGCAACAACCGAAGGACCACATGCCTCCGTATTAGATTTAGAAGAAATTCCGCCTAATAAAAGATTAGATTATGATAAAAAATGTGAAGATACAATAAAATATAATGAAAAAAGAAAATTATATTGCTACTGTTTAGAATTTGATCAATTAAATGGATATTTTAAAACATATATTTATATAAAACCTCAAGAATTTAAAGATAGAAAAAAATTATTCAAAATAAAAGATAAAAAAATATTATTCAAAATAGATAAAGAAGCCACTACAATAACAGGAAGAAAAAGTATTAATGAAGAAAAAATATATGAAAATATTGATGATTACATATCAAAAAATAAATACGCGGATGAATGGGAATTTGGAAAAAACAATACCGAAATAAAAATATATGAAAGCATAGATGATTATATTAATGGAGAATGCACCATATATTCAAACGAAAAAAAACTTAAAGAAGGAACATGCGAAATTTCTAAAAACATAAGAAACTATTTCGATAAAAAAATTAACAACATAGAGTATGATAAAAATAAAAATCAATATTATTATTGTTTAGATTATAATGAATCCGATGATTATTTTAAAACATATATTTATTTAACAGAAGATGAATATAGAGAAAGAGCAGAATTATTTAAAATAATAGACAAAAAAATATTGTTCAAAAAAGATAGTTATGATAGGTTAATAGGAAGAAGTTTAAACGAAAAAAAACCATATTCTATTTATTATTGTGAAGATGAATATAAAGATCAAAACGAAGAAAATGATTTAAGAGAATTTAACATAAACAACAAAGAAATAAAAGTATATGAAAGCACAGATGACTATTTTAAAGGAAAGTGCAAAATATTTAAAAATAAATATTATTATGAAAATGGAACTTACACAAATTGTGAAAATATATTCAACTATTATTTTGATAAATATAACAACGTAGAATATGATGAAACAAAGAAAAAATATTATATAAAATTAGATATTCAAGAATACCCTAGAACACGTGTTTATTTAACAGATGAAGAATATAGAAATAGAATAAAATTATTTATAATAAAAAACAAAAATACATTATTTATAAAAGATGAAATAAAAATAATAGGTAGGAGTGTTAATGGAAAAACGAGCTATAACAATATTTATGAATATAATGCACAAAATAATGTACATGATAACAAGGAATTTAATATAAAAAACAAAGAAATAAAAATATATGAAAGTGCTGATGATTATTTTAATGGAAAATGTAAAATATTTAGGGATAAAGATGATTTTAAAAATAATTTTAATATTGAAAATAATATAAAATACGAAAATATATTTAACTATTATTTTGATAAATATCCCGAAACAGTGTGTGATAAAGAAAATAAAACTTGCTATTGTTTAGATTATGATGAAACTGATGAATATTTTAAAACCTATATCTATTTAACAGATCATGAAAACAAAGTTAAGGACAGTTTATTTTTAATAAAGAATAAAAACCTATTGTTTAAAAAAAATAATCTTAACAACACACTAATAGGAAGAAGCAAAAACGAACAAAAAGAATATAAAAATTTTGAAGAATATTATAAACAAAATAAATATGAAGATTCAGAAGAATTTAATAAAGAAAACAAAGAAATAAAAATATATGAAAGTGTTGACAATTATCTTAAAGGAATATGCATAATATTTAGAAATAAAGACGATTATTTAAAATATTTAAAAAATAGTGATGAAAAAAATAAGTATTACAAAATATGTAATAATATAAGACAATATTATAAAGATAAATTAAACTTTACTGTTAATTATGATTTAAAAAAAGCTGATTTTTTTCTTGAAGAAAATACAAAATATTATGCAAAAGAAAAATTAAATAAATATAAAAAAAACTACGAAGAATATTTAAAAAAAATTTATAATCCTTCTGAATATGAAATACCAGAAAACAACAAAATTGCATCAAAAAAAATAGATTATTTTGAAAAAATATTTATTAAAAAAACAAAAAAAATACTTAAGTTAATTGAAATTATGAAATTATATGAAAAAAAAGATTACAAAACAACCACAAAATCAAAAACAGAAGATTTATTAATAAACATAAATAGAGTTTCCTTAATGTTTAACGATATTTTTCTACATAAATGTCAAGATAATATAAAAAATTTAGATAGATTAAAAGAAAACATATTAAAAATATTAAAAGAAAATTCAATATTTTTAAATTATAACGAAGATGAATTAAAAAAAATAAATGATGCAATTTTAAACTCATTTGAGGAATATTTAGAAAGTTTAGACAAAGAAGAAAATTTAGAAAAATTAGAAAATGATTTTTCAGAATCAATAAATGATTTTTCACAATCAATAGAAGAATATATAGCAACAACAGAAGCTGAAGAAAATTCAAAAAAATTAGAAAATAGCATATATAATATAATTAATTATTCTATTATGCCAAAAGATAGTAAAAAACAAAATAGTGAAGAATATAGTGAAGAATATAGTGAAGAACGTGATAATAAAAATATAAAAGACTTAGCAGAAAAAATATTTAATATTTTTATAGAATTTTCAGATATCAATAATACACAAAAAAATACAAATGAATATATTAACTATTTAGAATATAGCAAAGAAGAACTAGAAAGGTTAAAAAATTGTTTTTTAAAACTTTATGAAATAACAAAAGATAAACTAAAAAGCAAAAAAGATTTTAATTTTAATAGAATATATAACGAAATATTAGAAAAATTAAAATTAGAAAATATCATAAAGAGTAATGGGGTTTTAGCAATTTCAAAAATTTATGACGAACGCGGTAACTTTGAAGATATTAAACTAAAAAGAAAAGACCCAAACAATTGTGTAATTAAATATGACAATAAAAATAATGAATATATATATATTCTGCCATTTGGAAACATAATACATGTAAAAAAAGATGAATATGAGAATAAAAATTTTGATATAAAAGAAGAGTTTGATTTTGAATATGAAGAAAAATATTATTGTGGTGAAATAAAAGAATATCTATCTATAAAAGACATTCAAGATAAAAAATGTTTACTATATAATAACATATTAGAATTCAAAAAAAATAAATCAATTAATTGTGAAAACATAGATGAAAAATATAAAACCAAATGTGATTATGAAAAACTAAAAAATAAAAAAAGAATGGAAAAAATAAAATATTACGAAGATTGTTTAAAAAATTATTTAAGTCGTATTGAAAAAGATTATTACAAAATAATTAAAGAATATAAACATAATGATAAATTCAAAGACAAATTAGAATTTTTTTTAAAAGATACAATAAAAAAGTTTTCTAAAACTGACAATTTTATAGATATGGAAGATTTCATTCAACAGGTTTATAGCGACGATATAACAGATGAAGAACTCAAAAAAGAAATTGAAAAATTAGAATCATTTATAGAAAACACAAAACTAAAAATATTAAGAATGCTAAATTCAATAAGCAAATATTTTACAAGAAAATTAGATGACAACTATTTAGAAAAAATTTATAATATAACAAATGGTGAAATAACAATTCCTAATATATATTTAGATTCCAGTGATTATTTTGATTCAAATTTAAAATTCAAAAAAAATAAAACAAAAAATAACGAAGATATGCTTGTCGAATATATGAAAAACCAATATAAATATGAAAATGAAATTAAACAAGCGATAAAAAATAGAATAGGAAACTACAAATCTATGTTAAAAGAACATTTAAAAGACGTTATTAGAAAATGTAAACAAATACTAGAAAAATATACCGAAAATAAACAAACAATAAAAGATATAGCAAATGATGAACTAATAAATTTTTTAAAATTTTCGATAGAAGATTTTTCTGAAAATTTTCAATTTGAAAATAATGAACCTTTTATGAAATCAATAAAAAGCAATGAACAAGAAAAAGAAAAAATCATGGGTATTCAATCAAAAGAAACTATCCCGGATGATGAACTAAAAAAATTTATAGAATTTTCAATAAATGAAATTTCTGAAACTCCTTATTTTGAAGATGCTAAAAATTTCGTAAAATTAATAAGAGACTTTGATATGAAAAGCGAAAAAGAAATAGAAGAAATTAATAATTTTGAACAATTTATAGAAGATGTGAAACAAGAAATATTACAAATAATAATTTTAGTAAGCAAATATTTTAAAAAACCAATAAATAAAAAATATTTAATAGATATTTATAATATAACAGACGATAAAATAATAATTCCTGACATATACCAAATATACAACTATTATTTTTGTCAAAATATTAAAAAACAAAAAAGATATGAACTAGAAAAAGAAAATTTTAAAAATCAGTTTGAAAAATACTATAATAAATATATAAATTTAAATCTGCCAGAAGAAATAAATTCACCTAATAGATCAATAGAAATAATAAATAAAAAATTTATTGAATATTTACCTACATTAATAAATTCTAAATATTCCCTAAAAAACACATTTGATTACTACGAAGGAGAAGTAAACAGAATAAAAAATTTTATTAATACATATAGAAACAAAGATATATATAAAAATGAAGAAAATCAATATACCAAAGATACAGAAAATTTTTTAAAACAAATAGAAGAAGAGAAAAATAAAAAACTTAAAGATTCTGAAAACACAATCGCTATTCTAAACAAAGATTCTGAAAACACAATCACTATTCTTGAAAACGAAGACGATATTTTTGAAAAAGTTTTATTTATATTAAATGATATATTTAAAACAATATATAAAAAAAACATAGTAACAGAAAAAAATATATTAAACTACAATATTAAAGACCTTTATAACTTAAAATGTAATTTTAATAACAAAAGTATTTCATCTTATTATGAAAATCTTGGATATAAAGAAAAATATAGAGAAACTTTTTCCATAATTAGAACCATACATAAATATAGAGAAGTGGCTGAATATTTAAAAATTTTTGAAGAAAAAATAAAATATTTTGAAAACAAAATAAACGAAATTTATGATAATTTTATTGATGAAAACAAAAATTATTCCCAAAAAATACAATACTTAAAAAATAATGCCATTCCAGAAATATATATGATGTATATTAATTTTGGCATTTATGAATTAAAAACACAATATCTTGAAAATACTTATTATTGTGATAAAACAAAATATTTTATTAAAAATAAAAACATTGAAAACTATTTTAAAAAAAGAATTAAAGAAATCAAAAAATCATACAATGAAATACATAATAAATTATTTAAAAAAATAGATGAAATTGCAAAAATAATATTCACAGATTTAAATTTAAAAGAAAACAGCAAAATTTTAAAAGGTGAAAATGCTATATTTGATTTACTTGAACTAAAGGGAATTTTAAAATATTTAATAGATCTCACAATGCGTGAAAATTTAGAATATAAAAATTTTAAAGAACTATATGATCTTTTGTTTAATAGAACTACTGATTTAAATAAAGATGAAATTTTTAGTAATATAAAAAAAACAAATAAAACTGATTCCAATCAACAAATAGAAAATGAAATAGATATAACCAGTCACAATACTTTCAACAAAATAATATTTCCTGAAAAAGAAACAAAAAAAAATAAATCAACAAGTAGCTATAGCATTAAAGAACTTAAAGAGATAAAAAATAAAATGTTTGAAAAAATAAAAAACTATGAAGAATATATTGAAAATTTTTATAATTTTGATTTTAGCAATACACCACTTGAAGAAAAAATAATAAAACAAACAACATATTTAAAAAATACCCTATTTTATTACGGACATATCGATACAGATACCACAATAGATGAACTTATCAAAAAATATACAACATACCAAATATTTGGTAAAAGTAATTATATATCAACGATAGAAAAAATGTATAAATTATTTTATAATGTTGAAACATATTATGAAGAATATTGTAATAAACACAAAAGCAATGAAGAAACATTAATGATAATAGAAGACATAAAATTAATGAAAAGTTTAGTCTCAACTCTTAAAGAAAATCTTCAAAAGAAATTAAACTATGTTTTAGGAGATGTTACACAAACAATTAAAGATTTAGACAATTCAACTGAAATTTCACAAAATATTAAAAATAGTTATCATCAAAAATATGAACTTCTATTAAAAAAATTAAACGAAATCATAAATTATGACAATCTTATTAATAAATCATCTAAAAAATATTTAAAAAATATTGATGAAGATTTTAATTATCTTAACTAATATAAAAACAAAATAAAATTTAATAATAAAAATTTATATAACAGTTTTTTCAACCAATTTTATTTCAAATTGCAATTTAATTGAAATTTTATATTTTAATAATATTAATTTTAACGAAATATAAAAATATGTTTAAAATCATAATCCCCCCTACTCCACCAAACTTAAACAAACTTTATTTTTCCAAAATATTGATTTTTTTTGTTTTTTTTATTATAATTATACATAAATTGTAGAAATTTGGAGGATATTATGAATATTAAAAAAACAAAACTTATTTTTAACCTAACATTATCTATGTTCACATTAGCACTACCACTAGCTAAAATTAGCGCAATGGAAAAACCAAAACAAGAACAAAATTTAAACATATCAAACAAAATTTCAATCAATGAAGAAACAAAAAATTACAAACAATTATTAGAAAATAATTTAGATGAATTAAAGAACTCAATAACCCAACCAAAAAATATATCAAAAGATAATTTTTTAAAAATTAAATCATATCAAAATGCTATAAAAAATATATTAGAAAAACAAATTTTAAACGAAATAGTAAACCTATTAGAAGAAACCAAAGAAACTTTAGAAACTGAAAAAAATTCAAACGAAAATTTAAATGAAATTTTAAACAAAGAAGAAATAAAAGATTACGAACAATTATTAGAAAATAACCTAACCGAAATAGAAAATTTGAGAGAAGAACTAGAAACAATATCAGAAAACGGTTTTTCAAAAATTAATTCATATAATAAAATTGTAGAAAATACAATAGGTGACGAATACCTAAAGATACGTGATCACGATTGTTATGCAGAAGATTACAAAATCAAATATGATGGAAAAAAAACAATAAGTAATGATCACCTAAAAATGGCCGAATTAAATACTGTAATGCGAAACTATAACACTAATTATAAAAATCTAAAAAGACTAAAAAATGAAATTTGCAATATGCTTTTAAACCCTAATATATCAATAGATTTGCGCAATGAAATAGAAGAATTAAAAGACAATAATTTTTATAATGAATATATACTTAATAATGAAATCATTGAAAATGATGAAATAAGTGAAGAGATTAACAAATTAAATATTGATAAGGATGAAAAAAATAGACTTAATTTAGAAAAACATATAATTATGCAAAGACTTAAACAAATATCTTTTTTAGCAGCAGAACTAGTTAAAAAAATTGAAAATTTCACAAACTATAAAACAGAAAAAAATTTAAAGTCTCATGATTTTATTAAAAATACTCCGGAATATATGAAATTGGAAAAACAATATTCTAAAATATATGATATTTATCAAGAAGAAGCTAATAATTTTGAAAAATTACAAACAAAAAAATACAGAGAATTATTAGAAAATAATTTAACCGAAATAAAAAAATCAAGAGAAAGACTAGAAAAAATATCAAAAAATGTTTCTTTAAAGATAAATTCATATTTAAAAATAAATTCATATAGAAGTAATATAAAAAAAACAATAAATGATAATAACAAAGAAATACCTGAATTAAATATTTTAATGCAAAACTATAACAATGAATATATAAATCTAACCGAACTAAAAAATGAAATTTATGATATCCTTTTAGACAAAAAGATATCAAATGGTTTACGCTTTAAAATAAAAAAATTAAAAGATAATAATTTCTACAGTGAATTTACATCTAATGATAAAATAAGTGAAGAAATTAAAAATTTAAATATTGATGATGATGAAAAAAATAGAATTAATTTAGAAAGACATATAATTGCTATACAAAATAATGAAAAAATACCTTTCTTATTAAAAGAAACAAATGAAGAAATTGAAAATTTAGAATATGAAAATTTAGAAAATATCGAGCCAGAAGATAAAAATTGGTCAGAAGATGAAATATTCAAACCAGAAAGCAAACCTTCGTATAAACATGATTTTTTTGGCTATAACAATAAAACAATAATAGATCTTGTAGGTGACAGAACAGTTAAAGAAAGTAAATTTTTTGATGGACTTACCTTTAAACAAAACGAAAATAATCTAGAAAAAATGTATAAAGATTTAAATAAATATACAGAACAAAGTTTTTATGATGTTATAGGTCCAATTAATGACATCATACATAAAGATGCATACAGAGTCACAAAGATGGAAAGGAATACTTTAAAAAAACTAATAGAAAAATTTGAAATATTATTTGATCGAGTAAAAGAAAACAACGCACCAAACGAAGAATTTGTTGAAGAATATGATGCAAAATTACGTGAATACAATAAACAATTCTACAAAATTAAACACACTATATCAAGAAAAAAATATGAACATAAATTAGATCGTATTTTAGATCATATTATAGAAGAAATTGGATTTATATTAGAAAAAGATCCACAGGAATCAGAAAAAGAAATAATATGTTTATATAATAAATTAAATAATTTATTAGAAAATTATAAATTCTATTTATCCTGTTTAAAACGTCGTATTACCAAAGAATATGAAAATGTTCTTTATAAATATACAAATAAATTTAAATATCTTGAAAACCAACTCACCGAAATAGGTTCATATATCAAAAATTTAGATGAAAAAAAATAAATATACTTAGTTATATTTTTTAAAGAACTTAACAATATTTTAAAATATAATAAATTTTATTTATTTCATGTTAAAAATGAAATTAAAAAAATATTTAATATTCATACCCCCTCCCCATATCAAATTTAAACCAATTATAAATTAAATATAAAAAAAGTTAAAAATAAATTTTTTATTTTTAACTTTGTTTTTTTATACTTTCCAGAATATTGATTTTTTATTTTTGTTTGGTATAATTATACATAAATTGTAGAAATTTGGAGGATGTTATGAATATAAAGAAAACAAAACTTATTTTTAACCTAACATTAGCTATATTCACATTAGCACTACCACTATCTAAAATTAGTGCAATGGAAAAATCAGAAAAAAAATTAAATGAAATTTTAAACGATGAAGAAACAAAATATTGTGAAGAATCATCAGAAAATACCTTAAATGATAAAATTGATTCACAATATTATAGAAATCAAAACGAAGAATATGAAAAAACTTTAAATGAAATTTTAAACAATGAGGAAACAATACATTGTGAAGAATCATCAGAAAATAACTCAAACGATAAAATTGATTCACAAAATTATAGAAATAAAATAGAAGAGTATAAAAATTCTTTAAATGAAATTATAAAATCAATTGAAGATATTTTTAACAACCAAAACAAAATCACAGAAGATGATAAAAAAACTTTAGATAAATTAATAGAAGAATTTGAAAACACACTAAATAACCTAGATACAAAAATCAACGAATGGTATAAACAAATTTGCGAACAAGAAGTATATGACTCAAGCAAAGAAGAATGTGACAAATATCTAGAAGATTATAAAGAATACCAAAAAAAATTAAAACTCTATAAATTTAGAATTAAAGAATACGAAATAGAAAAATATAAAAATCA
>CACXZI010000008.1:0-1688 GCA_902772105.1 Oscillospiraceae bacterium
TTTTATTTTAAATTTTTAATATGATCTAAATAGCTGTTTAGAAAATTTTAGTTGTGTTTAATTGATTTATTTTTTCAAATTTTAATTATATTTTAAATTAGTTAATAGATTGTAGTAATTTTAAATTTAAGTCAGACGCTCCAGTGGGTGATTTTTTTAAAATAATATTAAATTTAAAACGAAATGAAAGTTTGATTAAACTTTCTAGCGAGTGATTTACTATTACTTCCAGCAAACTAACTACGTATTGAAAAAACTAATATATCAGATAAAATTAATATTTTTTATTTTAAATTTTTAATATGATCTAAATAGCTGTTTAGAAAATTTTAGTTGTGTTTAATTGATTTATTTTTTCAAATTTTAATTTCAAATTTTAATTATATTTTAAATTTAGTTAGTAGATTGTAGTAATTTTAAATTTAAGTTAGACGCTCCAGTAGGTGATTTATTTAAAATAATATTAAATTTAAAACGAAATGAAAGTTAGATTAAATGGTATGGCGAGTGATAGATTATTGGTTATTTAAATTTTGATTAAACTTAAAACCTAGTTTAGCAGGCCTAATGAAGTTTTATTAAATTTTATGGCGAGTGACCTACTTAAAGTTATATTAAACTAACTACGTAATGAAAAAATTTAGCAGGTTTGAAAAGTTTGATTAGACTTTATGGCGAGTGACTTACTATTAATTCCAGCAAACTAACTACGTACTGAAAAAATTTAGCAGGTTTGAAAAGTTTGATTAGACTTTCTAGTGAGTGATTTACTATTAATTCCAGTAAACTTTCTACGTAATAAAACTTGCCACATTATGAAAAGTGTCGGTGTCTTTAATGTTAAGAGTTGTTGTGTTAGTTAAAGTTTTTTTAACAAGAGAGCAAAGTGTTGTTCCTTCTCCTAGTTCAATAAAAATAAGAGGCCCTGTTTGTTCTAGATTTTGTAGAGTTTTTGTAAATAAAACGGGGTGTGTGAAATGTTTAACTAAAAGTTTTTTTATTTCGTCTTTGTTGTCAACCAAAGAAGCAGTAACGTTGCTAAAAACCGGAATTTTTGGAGTGTTAAAAACAAAATTTTCTATTTGTTTTTCAAAATATGTGGCAGAGTCTTTCATTAGGTTGCAGTGAAAAGCAGAAGAAACATTTAAAATAACGCATCTTTTTGCAATGCCTTCTAAATTTTTCACAACCTCTAAAACAGCTTTTTCTTCACCAGATATAACAGTTTGCAAAGGGCTATTGTAGTTGGCGCAAACAACATATCCGTCAGTTTTTTTGCACTCATTTTCTATTTCTTCTGGAGCAATTCCAATTATTGCAGCCATTGTTGAATTTTCTTTTGCAAATTTTTTAATAGATTCAATACGAATTTTTAATATGTTAAAGGTGTCTTCTAAAGAAAGAATTCCGCTAACATAAAGACTGCAATATTGCCCTAAAGAATGCCCAACTAAAAAGTCTGGTTTAATTTTTTGTTCTATTGTTTTATAAGCAGCTATGTTTGTTGCAACAATTAAAGGTTGGCAATATTCGGGTTTTTTTAGTTCTTCAACAGAAGCATTCTTGCAAAAATCTAAAAGATCAAAAGAAAATATGTCGCTAGCACATTCGAAAATTTCTTTAGATTCAGGGAAATTTTGAGCTAAATCAACTCCCATGTTTTTTTTTTGGCTCCCTTGGCCTGGAAA
>CACXZI010000008.1:1695-38107 GCA_902772105.1 Oscillospiraceae bacterium
CCTGGAAATAAAAAACAAATTCTTTCCATTTTTAAATTCCTTTCTTTTTTAACTTTTAATTTTATTAAAATATTGACAAATTAAAGAATAAATCTTATTATATAGCTGTTAAATATTTAAATTTTATGTTTTTAATTATTATAAAAATTATTAGTTTAAAAATCAATATTTAATTTTTTAGTGTTTTTCAAAATAAATTTTTATATTAGATTTTTTACATACATGAAATAGAAAAAATTTTTATATATTGTTTAATAGGTTTATTTAAACATTATAAAGATTTTGGAGGATTTTTAGTGGGAATTAAAATTGTTGGAGCTGGGATGTATCTGCCAGAAAAGGTTGTGGCAAACGAAGATTTTGAAAAAATTGTTGACACTTCAAATGAATGGATTGTTAAAAGAACAGGAATTAAAAAAAGGCATCTTTCTCAAGGGGAATATACTTTTGATATGGGGCTTAAAGCTGCTAGGGAAGCTTTAAAAAATGCTAATATGGATGCAACTGAAATAGATTTAATAATTGTCACAACGGTAACACCAGATTTTTATTTTCCGTCTATGGCAAATGTAATTCAAGGAAGGCTTGGCGCTAAAAATGCTTTTGGAATTGATATTGCCTGTGCTTGTGCTGGTTTTGTTTATGCTCTTGATATGGCGCAGCGCTACATAGATTCTTCGGATGATATAGAAAACGTTTTAATTGTTTCATCTGAGAACATAACAAAAACTGTTGACTATAAAGACAGATCAACCTGCGTCCTTTTTGGAGATGGGGCAGGAGCTGTTGTTGTTAAAAAAGGGCCAAATAAAGCTTATTCATATCTTGGTTGTGATGGTGAATATGCCGATATTTTATATGCGCATCTCTATCCTAGTGGTAATTATTTTGCAGATGAAGAAACTAATAGAAAAAACAAAAGCATATTTCCAAACGAAACAGGCAGATATATGTATATGGACGGGCCTGCTGTATATCGTTTGGCGGTTGATTTTATGGTTAGTTCGCTTGAAAAAGCTTGTGAAAAGGCAGGAATAAAGCCAGCGGATTTAGATATCATAATTCCTCACCAAGCAAATGTTAGAATAATAGAAACAGCAATAAGAAAGCTTTCTATTTTAAAAGAGCGAGTTTATGTTAATATAGAAAACACCGGAAATATTTCTTCGGCATGTATTCCAGTTTGTTTAACAGAGCTTTTTAAAAGTGGTAGGCTAAAAGAAAACAATAGAGTTGGAATTGTTGGATTTGGAGCTGGAATGATTTATGGAGCTATGGTGTTTTCAGTTTAGATAAAGGAGAAAAAAGGTGGAAGAGAAAAAGGTTGCTTTAATAACAGGGGCGTCTAAAGGAATTGGAGCTGCGATTGCAAAAAGGCTTGCAAAAGATGGGTTTAACCTTGTTTTGGGATGTAGTAATAAAAACTCTTTAGAGAAAGATTTAAAAGAAGTTGAAAAAGAGTGTTTGGTTTACGGTGTGGAGGTTTTGTGCGCATGTTTTGATGTTTCTAATTTTTCGGAATGTTCTAAAATGGTTGAACTTGTTAGGGAAAAATTTAAAACAATTGATGTTTTAGTTAATAATGCTGGAATAACAAAAGATGGCCTCTTAGCAAGAATGACCGAAGAAGATTTTGATAAAGTGAGTTTGGTTAACTTTAAGGGTGTTTTTAATATGACAAGGCTTGTGAGCGCTGTTATGTTAAAGCAAAAAAGTGGAAGAATTATTAATATTTCATCTGTTGTTGGATTAAAAGGAAACGCAGGGCAATTTAACTATTGTGCTTGCAAAGCAGGGGTTATTGGGATGACAAAGTCTGCAGCAAAAGAACTAGGGAAAAGAGGAATTTTGGTTAATGCAATAGCACCAGGGTTTATCACAACAAATATGACGCAAACAATAAATGAAGATTTAAAAGAAAAAATAAAAGAAAATATTGTTTTAAAAAGGTTTGGACGGCCAGATGAAATAGCTTCGGTTGCAAGTTTTTTAGCTGGGAAAGATTCTAGTTATGTGACAGGGCAGGTTATTGTTGTTGATGGTTGCCTTTTAATTTAAAGTTTTGGAGGGTTAAATATGTTAAAAAGACGTGTTGTTGTTACAGGGCTTGGGGTTAAAAGTTCTGTTGGAAACGATTATAGAAGTTTTTTTGATGGTTTAAAAAACGGAAAAAATGGAATAAAGCCAATTAGTTTTATAGATAGTGAAAATGTTAACATTAATGTTGCGGCATATGACTATGAATTCGACCCTTTAAAATATTTTAATAAAAAAGATTTGAGAAGAACGGATAGGTTTTGCCAGTTTGCATTGGCAGCAACAAAAGATTTGTTGGATGGACAAGATGTTTTAAATTTTTATGATCCATATAAGGTTGGAGTTATTTTTAGTAGTGGAATTGGAGGAATTTCAACAATTGAAACAGAATATGAAAAGATGTTAAATAAAGGGCCAGATTCTGTTTCTGTTTTTTTAATTCCTATGATGATTTCAAATATGGCAGCTGGGCTTATTTCAATTGAAACAGGGTTTAAGGGAGATAATTTTTGCATAACAACTGCTTGTGCTTCTTCTTCGCATGCTATTGGTGAGGCTTTTAGAAAAATAAAAGATGGATATTTAGATGCTGCTATAACAGGAGGGGCAGAAGGCGGGATTAGTGCGTTCACAATTGCAGGGTTTTATAATATGCGTGCATTAACAGATACAAAAGATGTTGAAGTTGCATCAATTCCTTTTGATAGGCGTCGAAGTGGTTTTGTTATGGGTGAAGGGGCTGCGGTTTTGTTTTTAGAGGAGTTAGAATCAGCTAAAAAAAGAGGAGCAGAAATTTTTGGAGAGATAGTTGGATATGGTGTAACTGCCGATGCATATCATATAACAAAGCCAGATATTACTGCTAATTCACAAAAAATCGCCATAATAAATGCTTTAAAAGAAGCAAATGTTGCCTATAATAAAATAGATTATGTTAATGCTCATGGAACTTCAACAAAGATTAATGATTCAACCGAAACAAAAGCTTTAAAACTTGCCTTTGGTGAGCATGCAAAAGATCTATTAATTTCGTCAACAAAGTCTATGACAGGGCATATGTTAGGAGCAGCAGGAGCAGCAGAAGCAATTGTTTCTATTTTGGCTTTAAAAGAAGGAGTTGTTCCTCCAACTATTGGTTTAAAAGAAAAAGACCCTGAATGTGATTTATTCTATACTCCAAATAATGCAATTGAAAAAGATATTAAATATGCTATTTCTTCTTCGTTTGGATTTGGAGGGCATAATGCGGTTTTATGTTTTAAAAAATTTGAAGGTTAGGTGAAACAAAATGAAAGAATTTGAATTCAGTTTGGAAACTATTGAAAAGTTAATTGATATAGCAAAAGAAAAAGACATTTCAAAGTTAAATGTTTCATATAAAGACTTTCAGGTTTTTATTGATGTTAAACAGAATTCTGTTATTAATTTTCCTTCTGGAGCACCTTATGGCAGTGTAGCAGGAGCTGGTCAGCCTATTAATGAAGGAGTAGAAGCAAAAAAAGAAGAAGTGATAAAAGGAAAGGTTGTGACAGCTCCAATAGTTGGAACTTTTTATAGCAAGCCTTCTCCAGAAAAGCCAGATTTTGTTAAGGTTGGCGATAGGGTTAAAAAAGGGGATGTTTTATTCATTATTGAATCTATGAAATTAATGAATGAAATAAAAAGTGAATTTGACGGTGTCGTTTCCAAAATTTTAGTGGAATCTGGAGATGGTGTTGAATATAACCAACCCATTATGATTCTCGAATAGTTTTATTACGTAGTAAGTTTGCTGAAACATAAAATATATCACTCGCCATAAAGTTTAATCAAACTTCATTCGGCCTGCTAAATTCTTTTTTAATACGTAGAGAATTTGCTGAAACATAAAATATATCACTCGCCATTTTTTCATTACGTAGAAAGTTTGTTGAGAATTTTAAGTTTATCACTCGCCATACCATTTAATCAAATTTAAAGGCCTGCTAAACTCGGTTTAAAATTCCAATTAAAAATAACTAAAATTTTCTAAACACTACTTAAATAATATTAAAAAAATTAGAATAAAACATTAATTTTATTTTTTAATTTATCTTGATTTTCAAAAGGTTAATTAAAACTTTTATTCCGTGATAGGTTGTATATAAATTATATTTATTAACTCGCTATAATGTTTTATTAAAATTTCTAGTCACCACAACCTACTGAATTTTCATTACGTAGAAAGTTTCATTACGTAGAAAGTTTTATTTAATTTTTAAATTAGTCACTCGCCATAAAGTTTAATCAAATTTAAAGACCTGCTAAATTTTCATTACGTAGAAAGTTTACTGAAATTTTAGTTTATCACTCGCTATTTTTTCAATACGTAGAAAGTTTGTTAAAACATAAAACAAATCACTCGCCAAGAAGTTTAATCAAATTTAAAAACCTGCTAAATTTTCAATACGTAGTAAGTTTGTTGAGAATTTTAATTTATCACTCGCCATACCATTTAATCAAATTTAAAGACCTGCTAAACTCGGTTTTAATACGTAGAAAGTTTTATTTAATTTTTAAATTAGTTACTCGCCAAAAAGTTTAATAAAATTTTATTCTCCCTGCTAAACTCGGTTTAAAATTCCATCAAAATTTTAAAAGAACTAAGTTAATTAAAAATAACTAAAATTTTCTAAACACTACTTAATAATATTAAAAAAATAAATATTAAATTCTGTGTTTTTAAAATTTTTTACTGTGTCATTTTTCATTGTGTATAATAAATTTAATTGGGATGCTAAAAAATTAAAAAATTAATGTCATATATTTTTATTTAACTAAAATTAACAAAAAGTTTTATTTTAATTATGTAAAATATTATGTTATAATCAATTTAAATTATTATCAATTTTAAAAATTGATATGGTTTGCTATGCATTGATATTTGCTATATTTATTATTAACTATATGGTTTGATTTTTTAATTTTTATGATATAATAGAAAATATATTTTAGGGAAGTTATACATAGTTTAAAGGTGGAGGAATAAATGCAAGGTTTTGGGATAGATAAAATAAAAGAGATAATACCACATAGAGAGCCTTTTTTGCTTTTGGATGAAGTTATAGAAATGGAGCCGGGTGAAAAAATTCTTGCAAAAAAAGAAATAAAAAAAGATGAGTTTTGGGTTAAAGGGCATTTTCCTAGTTTTGCAGTTTGCCCTGGCGTTTTGGTTGTTGAAATGCTTGCTCAAGCTGGGGCTGTTTGTGTTTTAGCCTTGCCTGAAAACAAAGGAAAAACTGCTTTTTTTGGAGGAATTAAAAATGCACGGTTTAAAAAGCAGATTTTGCCAGGTGATGTTGTTTTTCTAGATGTTTTAATGAAAAGGTTAATAGGTGATGTTGGAATAGGGGAAGCAAAGGCCATTGTTAACGAAAAAATTGCAGTTTTAGCAGAAATAACATTTGCTTTAAAAAAGTTGGACTAAAAAACTAGGGGGTGGCTTTTTTGTTTGATAAAATTTTAATAGCAAACAGAGGAGAAATAGCAGTTAGGGTTATTCATGCATGCAGAGAGCTTGGAATAGCAACTGTTAGTGTATATTCATCTGTTGACAAAGAATCGCTACATGTTCAGATTGCAGATGAAGCTGTTTGCATCGGGCCAAAAGAAGTTAAAGATAGCTATTTAAACATTAAATCTATATTGGCAGCATGTGAAATAACTGGTGCTAAAGCTGTTCACCCCGGTTGTGGATTTTTAGCTGAAAATAAAAAGTTTGCTAAAATGGTTGAACTTTGTGGAATGAAATTTATTGGGCCATCTGAAAAGGCAATTGATTTGCTAGGAGACAAAATAAAAGCAAAAAAGCTTGTTAAAGAGGTTGGAGTTCCTGTTGTTGAAGGTTCTGATGGGGCTGTTTATGAAGTGCAACATGCCAAAGAAATTGCAAAAAAAATAGGATATCCTATAATAGTTAAAGCAAAGGCAGGAGGAGGCGGAAAAGGAATTAGAATAGTTTTTGAAGAAAAAGATTTAGAAAGTTCTTTTTTGTTGGCTCAGTCGGAAGCAATTGCTTATTTTGGTGATGGAGAAATATATATAGAAAAATATATTGAAAATCCAAGGCATGTTGAGGTTCAAATTTTGGCGGATGAATATGGAAATGTTGTTTATTTAGGAGAAAGAGATTGCTCAGTTCAAAGAAGAAACCAAAAATTAAT
Source organism: Oscillospiraceae bacterium (assembly GCA_902772105.1). Lineage (GTDB taxonomy): Bacteria > Bacillota > Clostridia > Oscillospirales > Ruminococcaceae > RUG12519. The sequence continues at coordinate 7,914 of CACXZI010000008.1, forward strand.
TGAAGAAGCTTTAAGCCCTGCTGTTGATGAAAAATTACGAAAAAAGTTAGGGATGGCTGCTGTTAAGGTTGCAAGAGCTTGTGGATATTACAACGCTGGAACTGTTGAATTTTTGTTAGATAAAGATAATAATTTTTATTTTATGGAGGTTAACACAAGGGTTCAGGTGGAACATGGAATAACAGAACTAATTAGTGGAATAGATATTGTTAAATCTCAAATTAAAATTGCAGCTGGGAAAAAGCTAAAAATAAAGCAAAGTGATTTAAATTTTAAAGGGCACAGCATTGAATGTCGTGTTAACGCTGAAAACCCTGAAAAAGGTTTTTTGCCATCTCCAGGAACAATAAAAGATTTAAATATTCCTTGTGGAAACGGAATACGGGTTGATCATGCAATATATGGGGGATATACTATTTTGCCTTATTATGATAATATGATAGCAAAGGTTATGGTTTTTGATAACACAAGAAAAGAAGCTATTGCAAAGATGATTAGTGCTCTTGCTGAATTTATAGTTTCAGGGGTTGACACCAACATAGATTGGCATTTAAAGGTTTTGCGCAACAAAGATTTTAGAAATGCTAATGTAGATATTGGGTTTTTATCAAGGCTTGGATATTAATTTGTTTGGAGGAATCAAAAAAGATGAAAGATCTTTTTAAGGTTGTTAAAGATAGGGTTAAACCAAATCAAAAATCTAAGAAAAAAGAAAAGGCAGATATTCCGTCAGGGCTTTTTTTTAAGTGCCCTAGATGTCAAACTTCAATTTTTAATGAAGAGTTTGAGCAATCTATGCGGGTTTGCACTAAGTGTTCATATCATTCACGGCTAACAGCAAAGCAGCGACTAGAAATGATAGTGGATGAAGGCAGTTTTGTTGAATATGATAGCAGTTTAAAGAGCAAAAACCCAATTGATTTTCCTGGTTATGAAGAAAAGGTTAAAGATCTTGTTAAACTAACAGGGTTGAACGATGCAATAATAACAGGAGAGTGTTTAATTAAAGGGGAAAAAGTGGTTATTGGAATTATGGATTCATATTTTATGATGGCTTCTATGGGTTCTGTTGTTGGAGAAAAAATAACAAGAGCTTTTGAAAGAGCAACCGAGAAAAAATTTTCTGTTATTTTGTTTACGGCAAGCGGCGGGGCAAGAATGCAGGAAGGAATAATTTCTTTAATGCAGATGGCAAAAACATCAGCAGCAATTGCAAAGCATTCAGAAGAAGGGCTTTTTTATTGTGCGGTGTTAACAGATCCAACAACCGGGGGGGTTACTGCTTCTTTTGCATCTTTAGCGGATATCACCTTAGCAGAACCTAAAATTTTGGTTGGGTTTGCAGGAAGAAGAGTTATTGAAAACACAATACATCAAAGGCTTCCGGATGAATTTCAATCGGCAGAATTTTTGCAAGAACATGGGTTTGTTGACAAAATTGTTGAAAGAAAAGATTTACGGCGGGTTTTATATCGTTTAGTTAAATTCCATAAAAAGGAGGAACAAAAGAGTTGGAACATCTAACTGCATGGGAGCGTTTAAACATTGTGCATAATCCAAAAAGGCCAAATGCATACGACTATATTGAAGGTATTTTTGAAAACTATTGTGAGTTAAAAGGAGATAGACTTTTTGGAGAAGATGCTGCAATAACAGGAGGAATAGCAACATTTGAAAATTTGCCGGTTACAGTTATAGCAACCGTTAAAGGAAAAAATTTAGAGCAGAACAAAAAATATAATTTTTCGATGGCGCACCCAGAAGGATATCGAAAAGCATTAAGGCTTTCTAAACAGGCTGAGAAGTTTAAAAGACCAGTTATTTGTTTTGTGGACACTACTGGTGCTTTTTGTGGAGTTGATGCTGAAAAAAGAGGACAAGGTCAAGCAATTGCAACGAATTTATTAGAGTGGGCCAGGTTGAAAACGCCGATAATAACAATAATAACAGGAGAAGGAGGAAGTGGAGGAGCTTTAGGGCTTGCTGTTTGTGATGAACTTGCTATGCTTGAAAATGCAGTATATTCTGTTATTTCACCAAGAGGGGCGGCTAGCATTTTGTGGAGAGACCCAAAAAAAGAAGAGGAAGCAGCAAACACAATGAAAATAACAGCAGAAGATTTAAAAGGTTTTGAAGTGGCAGATGCAATAATAAAAGAGCCAATAGGAGGGGCACATAACGACCCGAATATGGTTTATGAAAACATAAGTGAATATTTATTAAAAGCTTTAAAAACTAATTTACAAAAAAGTGTTGCAATGTTGCTGCAAGATAGATATAATAAGTTCAGAAAAATTGGAATTTTTGATGAATAGGAAATTTCCACATAACAAAGGAGGAGAATTTTATGGAATTTAAAAGAGAAGATATATATGAAAAAGTTGTTGATATTATGGTTGAGCAACTAGGTGCAGACAAAGATAATGTTTCAGATACATCGGAGATAATTGGAGATTTGGGGGCTGACTCTTTAGATGTTGTTGATATTGTGCAGGTTTTGGAGGATGAATTTTCAATTAAGGTTCCGAATGAAGAAATTGAACATCTAAAAACTGTTGGAGATATTGTTGACTATATTGAAAGCAATGTTTAATTTTTGTGGTGTATGTTATTGTTTAGACAAAAAATTAGGCATTTGTTAGTTTTAAATTAATGCTTTGGGTTTTTGTAGAAAAATTTTGTTAGTTTAAAAGTGTTAAGAGTGATGGTGGTGCATTTTTGTGCTGCCGTTTTTTATTAAGCTATTATTTTAAAATTTTTTATGAATAAATGTTGAACTTTATTGTTTGTTGTATTAAAATAGCTATGTGTTTATTTATTAATTTATAGGTAGTATTTTTGGGGGTGTTAACAAAGGAATAATTTGTTATGAATTTTTTTAAAAATAGGCAGAATGGATAATTTGTTATTTATGTGAAAGATTTTGGTTAGATTTTTATTTATGGGATGGGAGTTTAAATAGGTTGATTAATTTTTTAAGTGAGTATTAATATGGTTCTTTTAAAATTTTAATAAAACATTTCAGCGAGTTAATAACTATAATTTATATACAACCTGCCACGGAATAAAAGTTTGATAAAACTTTTGAAAATTAAGATAAATTAAAAAACAAAATTAATATTTTTTATTCTAAATTTTTAATATGATTTAAATAGTTGTTTAGGGAGGTTGTTTAGAAAATCTTAGTTATGCCTAATTAAATTATTTTAAAATTTTGATAAAACTTTAAACCGAGTTTAGCAGGTCTTTAAATTTGATTAAATTTTATGGCGAGTGAAAAATTAAAATTTTCATCAAACTAACTACGTAATGAAAAAGTTTAGCAGGCCGAAAGAAGTTTGATAAAACTTTTTGGCGAGTGATGAATTTAAAATCTCAGCAAACTAACTACGTAATGAAAATTTAGCAGGCCGAATGAAGTTTGATAAAACTTTAAACCGAGTTTAGCAGGTCTTTAAATCTGATAAAACTTTTTGGCGAGTGAAAATTTAAAATCTCAGCAAACTAACTACGTAATGAAAAAGTTTAGCAGGTCTTTAAATCTGATAAAACTTTATGGCGAGTGATAAATTAAAATTTTCATCAAATTTTCTACGTAAAGAAAAAAACGGAATGAAAAAATGGAGGGTTAAAAAAATGAAATGGATGGGTCTTTTGGAGTTAAAAAAGCTTTTTGTAGATTTTTTTAAAATGAAGGAGCATCTATATCTTGAAAGTTTCCCGTTAATTCCAAAGGGAGACAATAGCTTGCTTTTCATAAATTCTGGAATGGCCCCAATGAAGAAGTGGTTTTTAGGGCAAGAAACCCCTCCCAAAAAAAGAGTTGTGACGGTTCAAAAATGCATACGAACAGGGGATTTAAAAAGAGTTGGAATAACAGATAGACATGGAACATTTTTTGAAATGCTTGGGAATTTTTCGTTTGGAGATTATTTTAAAAGGCAGGCAATTTTTTGGGCATATGAATTTGTTGTTGATGTTTTAAAGATGCCAAAAGAAAAGCTATATGTAACGGTTTATGAAGAGGATGATGAAGCATATTCAATTTGGGAAAAAGAGGTTTTAGTTCCAAAAGATCATATAGTGAGGTTAGGCAAAGAAGATAATTTTTGGGAGATTGGATCAGGCCCTTGTGGCCCGTGTTCGGAACTTTATTTTGATAGAGGAGAGGAACATGGATGTGGGAAAGCTAGTTGTTCGGTTGGATGTGAGTGTGATAGATATATTGAGTTTTGGAACCTTGTTTTTTCGCAGTATGATAATAAAGGAAATGGGCAGTATGAAGATTTAAAGCAAAAGAATATAGATACAGGTATGGGACTTGAGCGTCTGGCTTGCATTTTTCAAGGAGTTGATAATCTTTTTGAAGTAGACACAGTTAAAAAGATTTTGGAAAAAGTTTGTGATATGGCTGGTGTTGAATATAAAAAAGGCAAGGAAAAGGATGTTTTAATTAGAATAATAACAGATCATATACGTAGCATTTCATATTTAATTTGTGATGGAGTTATTCCGTCAAATGAAGGGCGAGGATATGTTTTAAGAAGATTAATTAGAAGAGCACATAAAAGCGGAAAAAAGCTAGATATAAAAGGCAATTTTTTAATGGATTTAGCAAAAGTAGTTGTTGAAATAGATCCGCAACTAGAAGGAAAGTATCAATATATAAAAGAAGTTTTGTTGAATGAGGAAGAAGCATTTGAAAAAATTTTAAAGGCAAGTGAAGAAAAGGCTTTAGAACTAATTAAAGAGGTTAAAAATAAAGCTATAAAAGGTTTTGAAAAGGCTGATGAAGCTGGTGAAGTTTTTTTGAAATCTAATGCAGAAATTTTAGCTTTAGAGGAGGAAATTTCTGGATTTTTTAATATATTTAAAATAGAACTAGAGAGATTTTTTAGTGTTGTTGAAGAAAAAGAAATTGATGAATTATATAGGGGCTATTTTAGGTCTTTGGAAGATTTAATAAAGCTAAAATTGTTTAGATATTTAGATATGCTAAAAGATCTTGTTGAAATTTTTGATGATAATTTAAATGATATATTTTTTGCTGAAGAGGCAGGAGAAGAAATTTTAAAGTTTGTGGCATTTGAAAATGTTAAGAATTTAGATAAGAATGATTTATCTGCAGAAAAAGAGAAAATTAAATCTGTTTTTAAAAATTGCAAAAAAAAGGTTGAAAGGGTTTTAGATTTTTTAAAAGAAAAATTTAATGGATATGTTGATGAAAATATTAGTGACGAAGATGTTGTTTTAAAACTAAAAAAGGTTTTTAAACATGATGTTGATGAAGATGTTTTTTTGAAAAAACCAACTATTTCTGCAGAAAAAGCATTTAAACTTTGCGACACTTATGGCATGCCATATGATATTTTAAAAGATATGGCGGATGAAAATGGTGTTTTAATTGATGAAGAAGGTTTTTTAAATTTAATGGAAGAGCAGAAAAAAAGAGCAAAAGCAGCAGCAAGCTTTAAAGATAGCGGTTGGGAAGAAAAAGAAAGTGAATTTTTAAATTTTGCTGAAACAGAGTTTAGGGGTTATAATGAGCTAAAAATAAAAACAAAGGTTTTGGGAGTTTTTAAAGAGGAAGAATATTTGTTGGTTGTTTTAGAAAAAACAACAATATACCCTGTTGGAGGAGGTCAGGTTCACGATGATGGAAAGATTTTGTCGGTTGACACAGAAGAAATTTTAGGGGAGATTTTAGACTGCAAAAAGCTTGCAACTGGGCAGATTATACACAAGGTTAAAGCTTTAAAAGAAATTGAAAAAGATATGGAAGTTATTGTTTTAGTGGATGAAAATAAAAGAGAAAAAATCAAAAAAAATCACACAGCAGCGCATCTTCTACAAAAGGCATTAATTTTAAATTTAGGAGAACATATTCGGCAAGCAGGTCAGTTGGTTGATGAAAAAAGATTAAGATTTGACTTTTTGCATTTTAAACCACTTGATAAAAACGATTTAAAAATAGTGGAAGACACCGTTAATTCAATTATTTTAAAAGGGCTTGATGTTAATATTTTGGAGATGGATAAAGAAAAAGCAAAACAAGAAGGAGCAATTGCGCTTTTTGATGAAAAATATAAAGATATTGTTAGAGTTGTTGATATAGCTCCTTTTTCGAAAGAGTTTTGTGGTGGAACACATGTTAAAAACACAAAGGAAATAGGGGTTTTTAAAATCATTTCAGAATCATCTGTGGGCTCAGGTGTTCGACGAATTGAAGCAATAACTAGTTTTGAAGTTTTAAATATGTTAAAAGATCTAGAAGAAAGATATTTTAAAATAGAGCAAATTTTTAAGGTTAAAACAAAGGATGAGTTAGAAGAAAAGGCAAAAAATTGTGTTAGCGAACTAAAAGAAAAATCACAGGAGTTAAAAAGTTTAAAGTTAAAATTTAAAAAACAGGAATTTTTAAAAGAGTTGGAAGAAAAAGGGCAAAATGTTGATGGTTTGAAGGTTTTGGTTTTTTGTGAAGATTCTTTAGATTCTAAGGAATTGAGGCTTTTTTCGGATTGCTTAAAAAACGAGGAAGGAAATCTTGTGTGCTTAATTTTCGTTTCTTCTAATGAGAAGTTTAATTTGTTGGTTGTTTGCGGAAAAGAAGCTGTTAAAAAAGGTTTGGATGCAGGAGCAATTGTTAAGAAATTGGCAGTTTTAGCAAATGGAAAAGGAGGAGGAAAAAAAGATTTTGCAATGGCGGGAGTTGAAAATTTTAATAATAAAAAAGAGATAGAAGAAGAATTTTTTAAAATTTTAAATCAAATTTAAGGAGGCGATTTTTTTGGATTGTGTATTTTGTGAAATTGTTAAAGGGAATATACTTAGTGAAAAAATTTATGAAGATGAATATGTTTTGGCGTTTAAAGATTTAAAGCCACAGGCACCGGTTCATTTTTTGGTGATTCCTAAAAAACATATTAAAAATGCATTAGAAATTAAAGAAGAAGATAAAGATATTTTATATAACGTTTTTTTAAGTATACAAAAAATAGCAAAAGAACTAGACTTAAAAGATGGATTTAGAGTTGTTAATAATTGTGGTGAAGATGGAGGGCAGACGGTTTTGCATCTACATTTTCATGTTTTAGGAAAAAGAAAATTAAATTGGCCACCAGGTTGATTGAGAAAAATTATAGTTTTTAAAAATAAAGTTTAATAAAATGTTGACAATTTAGTGTTTTAGATGATATAATTTGACTTAGTGTTTAATTTAAAAGTGTTTTAGTTAGGAGATGAAATTTAAAGATGGCGGAAGAAAAGAAAAAACAAGCTAGCAAAAGTAAAGCAACTGCAGAAAAAAAACCAGCAGCTAAAAAAACTGCTACATCAGCAAAAAAAGAAACAGCAGCTAAAAAAACTGCTACAGCAGCAAAAAAAGAAACAACTGCTAAAAAAACTTCTACAGCAGCAAAAAAAGAAACAACTGCTAAAAAAACTGCTACAGCAGCAAAGAAGGAGACAGCAGCTAAAAAAACTTCTACAGCAGAGAAAAAAGAAACAACTGCTAAAAAGACTGCTACATCAGTAAAAAAAGAAACAGCAGCTAAAAAAACTGCTACAGCAGCAAAAAAAGAAACAGTTGCTGAAAAAGTAGAAACAACAGCAAAGAAAGAAACAGCTGCTAAAAAAACTGCTGAAGTAGCTAAAAAAGCTGCAAAACCAACTAAAAAAGAGAATGAAAAGGTTAATTTGAGCAAAACAACATTTGTTAAAGCAGGCAAAACATCTAAAAAGTGGATTATTTTAGATGCAGCAGGAAAGCCGTTAGGAAGGGTTGCAGCATTAGCAGCATCTATGCTTCGTGGAAAACACAAAGTTGATTTCACACCAAATGTTGATTGTGGAGATAGTGTTATTATAATAAACTGTAAAGATGTTGTTTTAACTGGTAAAAAGTTAGAACAAAAGGTTAGATATCATCACAGTGGTTGGATAGGTGGAATTAAAGAAACTAAATATAGTGAGCTGATGAAAAAAGAGCCACAAAAAGCAATGACGATGGCAGTTGAGGGGATGTTGCCACATAATTCATTAGGGGCAAAAATGGCAAGGCATTTAAGAACATATAAAGATGAAAATCATGGGCATGAAGCACAAAAGCCAGAAGTATTTGAATTTAAGGTGTAGGAGGTTTGTTTAAAATTTATGGTATACGGAAATAAAACATTTTATTATGGAACAGGAAGAAGAAAAAAATCTATAGCAAGAGTGAGACTTTATAGTGGATCTGGAAAGGTTGTTGTTAACAATAAGCCAATTGATGAATATTTTGGGTTAGAAACTTTAAAGGTTATTGTTCGTCAACCTTTAAATCTAACCGAAACGGAAGGCAAATTTGATGTTATTTGCAATGTTGTTGGTGGAGGGGTTTCTGGTCAAGCAGGTGCTATACGGCATGGAATTTCGAGAGCATTGTTGGAGTATAATAGAGAATTAAGAGCAGCGTTAAAAAGAGCTAAATTTTTAACAAGAGATCCTAGAATGAAAGAACGTAGAAAATATGGATTGAAAAAAGCGAGAAAAGCTCCTCAATTTTCTAAGAGATAGAATTTTAAAGGTCGGCAGGTGTGTCGGCTTTTTATTTTGTTTATGGGGAAGATATATTTATTAAGGTTTAGTTTTTTAGTAAAGTTAGTTTTGTTTTTTATAAATTCGGTAAACTTAAAATTTATATTGAACTAAATTTTTGGTTAAAAACAATTAAATTATAAAATAAAAATATTTATGGTGAGAAGTTAATTTAAATAGGATTTAGCAGGTCTTTAAATTTGATTAAATTTTCCAGCGAGTGACCTATTTTAAATTTATATAAAATTTCCTACGTACTGAAAAAAATTTAGCAGGTTGTAGTTATTTTAAATTTTTGATAAAGTTTTCCAGCGAGTGATTTGTTTAAATTTATTTAAAATTTGCTACGGAATGAAAGTTAGATTAAATTTTCCAGCGAGTGATTAATTTAAAATAATATCAAGCTTTCTACGTAATGAAAAATGGCGAGTGACCTATTTTAAATTTTAGCAAACTTTTTGCTTAATGAAACTATTCGGAATAGCAGTATGCATAGTAGAATTGTTTGCTGGAAGGGTTAAACATAATTCCATTAATTTTTTTATCTGTTACGAAATATTCGGTTTCGAATGTTAAAGGAATAAAATATCCATATTTAACAATTGTTTCTTCTAGCTCAAAATATTGTTTAATTGCTGAATCCACATCGTTTTGATTAATTGCTGAATTTAGTTGTTCATCGAAATTTGGAATAGAATATTTTGAATAGTTTAGCGGTGAAGTTGGAGTAAAGGTTTTTAAAATAGAGGCAGGGCTGTTGTATGTGCTGTTAATTGAAACTAAAGCGCAGTCAAATTGGCCTTCTTTTAGTTTTTTATTATATCGTTCTTCGTTTTGGTTGTCTATTTTTAAAAATAAGTTTAAATCTTTTTGCCAGGTTTGTAGTAGTTGGTTTAAAATTGGGTTTGATGAATCTTTTGTTAAAATAGAGAACGAATTTATGTTGAATTTTTTATCTTTTTTCTTGGCTTCTTCTTTTGCAGCTGCAAATAAATCTTTTGCTTGCTCTGGGTCGTATTTTGGACAACAACTTTTATTTTTTAATTTGTTATATGATTTGCCGCCGATTGTTATAGAATCTGGAATAAGGTTATTTGCAATAGTTTGACTTGATGTTAGCTTGTCTTCTAATTTATATTTATTAACAGAATATGAAAGAGCAGCGTGAGTTTTAACGTTGCCTAGAAAGGTGTTTGTTTTGTTGAATATAATTCCATTAACTTTGTTTTGAAAAGGAAACTTATTGTATTGATTTTTTGAAAGACTATTAAGTTGATTTGAATCAATAATAGCAGTGTTTATTTCGTTGTTCTTAAAGAGATTAAATGCTTCCTCTTTTGTTTTAACTGAAAAGTTAACACCAATTATTTTAACTAGATCTTTTTGGTGATATTTGTTGTTTTTTCTAATTCTAAATTTTGCCGTGTTCTTTTCGACGTTCCATGTGTTAAGATAAAATGGCCCGTTAGATATTATTGTGTCTTTAGATGTTCCATAACATCCCTTTGTTGAATCAAAAAAGCTTTCATTACAAGGCATTGCTGCTGTTTGAGCTAAAAGTTCTTTTAAAAATGGAGTTTTATATTCAAGTTCAATTTCTAATTCATTTTCTTTGGTTTTGTGAACTCCTAAAGAATTAATTGGCATTTTTCCTTCATTTATTTTTTTTGCATTTTTTATAAAGAAATAGTTTGATGCATATGGTGAATTTGTTTTTGGATTAATTAGCCTTTTAAACGCAAAAACAAAATCATCAGCACTAACTTTAACGTCTTTTTCTTCTTTTGGAAAATGCCAAAAAACATTGTCTTTAATTGTGAATGTTAATGTTTTTTTGTCGTCAGATTCTATAACTTTTTCTGCAATTCCTAATTCATATTCATTTTTTATATTTTTTTTATATAACCCTTCAAAAATGTTGCTAATTAAGGTTATTTCTTCAGATTCATAGGCTGTTTGTGGGTCTAGATTTTTTGGGATGTTTGAGAAGCTATAGCTTATTAATTTGTCATATTTAGATTTTTTACAGCCGTTAAAAATAAAACACACAGTCAACATTAAAATAAAAGTTAATATAAATTTTATTATGTTCAAAAATTTCTTATTCATAGGTAACCCATCCAAAAAATTTGTTTATTTGAAAAAAATTATATCAAATATTGTTGTTTTAAACAATATTTTAAAAATATTATTTTGTTTATTTTATTAAAAAAAAGATAAAATTATTTATGGTATAAAAATATTTTTTTGAGTTTATTTTTTAAAAAAATACTATATGTTGTGTTTTGTTAGAATGTAGGGCGTTTTTTTGTCTAAACTAATATTTTGTTAACAAAAAATTTACAATTAATAAATGTGAAATCCTATTGAAAAACTGAATTTATGTTGATATACTATTCTGGTATTATTTAAACTTTGGCATTAGTCCATAAATTTTTACAATTTTCTATTTTAAAAAGCATAAGTAAAAAGTTAGCTAGCATTTTTTATTATATGTTTTGAAATGAAAGAAAATGAAAAAAACATTTGTTTAAATTTTAAAATTGAGAAAAGGAGAAGAAATTTGGCTACAAAAGAAAAGATGAAGATCAAGCTAAAAAGTTATGATCATAATTTGTTGGATAAGTCTTGCAAAAAAATCATTGACGCAGCAACAAGAACAGGAGCAGATATTGTTGGGCCTGTTCCGCTTCCAACAAAAAAAGAAGTCGTCACAATACTTCGTGCAGTACACAAATATAAAGACAGTAGAGAACAGTTTGAAATGAGGACACATAAAAGATTAATAGAAATTTTAAGGCCTTCAAATAAAACTGTTGAAGCTTTGCAAGGTCTTGACCTAGCAGCTGGAGTTGAAATTGAAATAAAACTTTAGAATTTCTAGTAGTAAAATGAAAGGAAGAAAAAAATGCGAAAAGCAATTATTGGCAGAAAGCTTGGTATGACACAGGTTTTTGATGAAAATGGGGTTGTTGTTCCTGTAACTGTTGTTGAACTTGGGCCTTGTGTTGTTGTTCAGAAAAAAACAATAGAAACCGACGGATATGACAGTATACAGATTGGTTTTGATAATTTAAAGCCAACTAAGGTAAATAAACCAATGACGGGGCATTTCAAAAAAGCAGGAGCAGCACCAAAAAGAAAGTTAAAAGAATTCAGGTTAGAAGATTGCAGTTCATATAATCCGGGAGATATAATAAAAGCAGATATTTTTTCTGTTGGAGAAAAGGTTGACGTTAGTGCAAATGGAAAAGGAAAAGGTTTTGCTGGAACAATAAAAAGATATGGAAACCACCTTTTGAAGAAAAGTCATGGTACTGGGCCTGTTAGAAGGCATGCAGGGTCTATGTCTGGTGCATCCGACCCATCTAGAATTTTAAAAGGCAAAAAAATGCCTGGAAGAATGGGTGGAAAAAAGGTTACAGTTCAAGGGCTTTTAATAGTTAGTGTTGATGCTGAAAAAAATATTGTAGCAATAAAAGGGGCAGTTCCAGGGCCAAAAGGCGGATATGTCACGATTATTGATAGTGTTAAAACGGTAAGAAAAGAGGAAAAATAGTATGTCAACAGAAATTTTGGTTTTAAACATGAAAGGGCAGGAAGTTTCCAAAAGAAAGCTTTCTGAGAAGGTTTTTTCTTTAACACCAAGAAAGGATATTTTACATTTTCTTGTTGTTAATCATCTTGCAAATTGCAGGCAAGGAACACAGTCAACCTTAACAAGATCGGAGGTTCGTGGAGGAGGAAGAAAACCTTGGCGTCAAAAAGGAACAGGGCGTGCAAGGCAAGGTTCAACTCGTTCGCCACAGTGGGTTCATGGTGGAGTTGCTTTGGGGCCAAAGCCGAGAAAATATGGTTTTTCGGTTAACAAAAAGGTTAGAAAACTTGCTATGAAACATGCGCTTTCTTCTAAATTTTTAGATTCTAAAATAGTTTTGGTTGATGAAATTTTAATGAAGGAATATAAAACAAAAGATTTTGCTTCTTTTTTAAAAGCAATAAAGGTTGATGAAAAGGCTTTAGTTGTTCTTTCAAGTGTTAAAAAAGAGGTTGTTAAAAGTGCAGCGAATTTAGAAAAGGTTAAAACTTCTTTTGTTGGAGAACTTAATGTATATGATATTTTAAATTGTGAAAAATTAATTTTAGAAGTTCCTGCTGTTGATAAGATCGAGGAGGTATATGCATAAATGAAAAGATCGGCGTATGACGTTATATATAAGCCACTCGTAACCGAAGCAACTATTAGTGGTGCTCAAAATAGGAAATATAGTTTTAAGGTTAATGTTAATGCAAACAAAATTGAAATTAAGATGGCTTTGAAAGAACTTTTTGGTGTTGATGTTGAAAAGGTTAACACAATGAATTGTAGAGGACGAAAGGTTAGATATAGATATAGCAGAGGAAAAAAGCCAGATTGGAAAAAAGCAATAGTAACTTTAACACAAGACTCTAAAACAATAGAGTTTTATGATAATATGTATTAAAGATTAAATTAAGAGGAGAGAAAAAATGGCCGTAAAGAGTTATAATCCAACAACTGCTTCAAGACGTGGAATGACTGTTATTGATTATTCAGACCTAACCAAAAAAAGGCCTGAAAAGAGCCTAATAAAGGTTTTAAAAAAGCATTCAGGAAGGAATAACACCGGTAAGATAACGGTTCGCCATAGAGGTGGTGGAAACAAAAGAAAATATCGTATAATAGACTTCAAAAGAGATAAAATGGGGGCTAAAGCTGTTGTTGAAGCAATAGAATATGACCCAAATAGAAGTGCTAATATTGCGCTTTTAAAATATGAAGATGGTGAAAAAAGATATATACTTGCAGCCAATGGATTAAACGTTGGAGACACAGTTGAAAACGGAGAAGGAGCAGATATAAAGCCAGGGAATTCAATGGCTTTAAAAGATATTCCGGTTGGAACATTTATTCATAATATTGAGCTTTCTCCAAAGCAAGGAGCAATTCTAGTAAGGTCAGCAGGAAATTCAGCACAGCTAATGGCAAAGGAAGGTAAATATGCTTTGGTTCGTCTTCCTTCGGGAGAGCTAAGAAAGGTTTTGGTTGTTTGTTGTGCAACAATTGGTCAGATAGGGAATTTAGAACATGAAAATGTTAAGGTTGGAAAAGCAGGAAAAACACGTCATAAAGGTTTTAGGCCAACGGTTCGTGGATCTGTTATGAACCCTAATGATCACCCACACGGAGGAGGAGAGGGTAAATGTCCTGTTGGAAGACCAGGCCCGGTCACTCCTTGGGGAAAACCAGCACTAGGATATAAAACAAGGAAAAAACACAAAGCTAGTGATAAATATATAGTTCGCAGAAGAAATGCAAAATAAAAATTTGTAGGGAGTTAAAAAAATGAGTAGATCAATTAAAAAAGGCCCTTATGTTGATGAAAAACTATTAAAAAAAGTTGTTGCAATGAACGAAAATAAAGAAAAAAAGGTTTTAAAAACATGGTCTCGTTCTTCTACAATATTTCCAGATTTTGTAGGGCACACTTTTGCAGTGCATGATGGAAGAAAACATATTCCGGTGTATATAACAGAAGATATGGTTGGCCACAAACTTGGAGAATTCGCACCAACACGCACATTCAAAGGGCATGCTGGTTCTAAAACATCAAAATAAGGGGGTGTTATAAAAGATGGAAGCTGTTGCAAAGTTAAAACATATTAGAATATCGCCAAGAAAGGTTCAAATTGTTCTAAACTTAATTAGAGGAAAAAGAGTTAGTGATGCTCTTGCAATTTTAAAATATACACCAAAAGCTGCTTGTTCTAGTTTAGAAAAACTATTAAACTCTGCAGCGTCGAATGCAGTTAATAATCTTAATATGGATGGCAGAAGTTTATATGTTAGTGAATGTTTCGTCACACCAGCGTCTATGTTGAAAAGAATTAGAGCGGTATCAAAAGGAAGATCTTGTCGAATTTTAAAGAGAATGTCTCATGTTACAATTAAAGTTAAAGAAAAAATATAAAGAAAGGAGGAAGATTAATGGGTCAGAAGGTTAATCCACATGGTTTAAGAGTTGGAATAATAAAAGATTGGGATTCAAGATGGTTTGCTGGAAAAGACAAATTCAGTGAATATTTAATTGAGGATTATAAAATCAGAAAATATCTAAAAAAGAAGTTGTATGCAGCAGGAGTTGCAAAAATTGAAATAGAACGTGGAATATCAGGAATAAAAGTATATATACATTGTGCAAAGCCTGGAATAGTTATAGGAAAAGGTGGAGCTGAAATAGAAAAAATTAAAGCAGAAGCTGAAAAAATAATAAAAAAGAGCATGGCAATTAATATAGTGGAAGTAAAGCAGCAGGATAAAAATGCGCAGTTAGTTGCAGAAAACATTGCTTTGCAGTTAGAAAAAAGAATTTCTTTTAGAAGGGCTATGAAACAAGCAATTAAAAGAGCAATTGATGCTGGAGTTAAAGGAATTAAAACCCAAGTTTCTGGAAGGCTGGCAGGAGCAGAAATAGCAAGAGCAGAAAGATATAGCGAAGGAAATATTCCACTTCAAACTTTGCGTGCAGATATAGATTATGGTTTTGCAGAAGCACACACAACATATGGTTTGATTGGTGTTAAGGTTTGGATTTGTAATGGAGAGATATTAAAAGGAAACAAAGAGGAACAACAAAAAGAGCCAGAGAGATTTAAAAAGCCAAATAGAACCTTTAAAAGAGAAAGGAGGTAGAAAAAATGTTAATGCCAAAACGTACAAAACATAGAAAAGTTCATCGTGGGCGAATGAAAGGAAAGGCAAGAAGAGGAAACAAAGTAACATATGGTGAATATGGTCTTCAAGCGTTGGAGTCTGCATGGATTACGTCTAACCAAATCGAAGCAGCTCGTGTTGCTATGACAAGATATACAAAACGTGGTGGAAAGGTTTGGATTAAGATTTTTCCAGATAAATCGGTTACTAAAAAGCCTATTGGGGTGCGTATGGGTAAAGGTAAAGGTGCTCCTGAATATTGGGTTGCTGTGGTTAAAAGAGAACGAGTTATGTTTGAAGTAGGGGGAGTTCCACGTGATGTTGCAAAAGAAGCTATGCGACTTGCAATGCATAAACTTCCAATAAAATGTAAATTCGTTGCTAAAGAAGAGAGCTTGGGTGGTGAAGTTTAGATGAAAATAAAAGAAATTAGAGAAATGGCAACAGATAAGCTAAATGAAAAAATTAAAGAATTAAAAGAGGAACTTTTTAATTTGCGTTTTCAGTCTGCTGCAAATAAGCTTGAAAACCCTATGCGTTCTAGAATTGTTAAAAAAGAAATTGCAAGAATGAAAACAATTATAAGAGAACGTGAAATTAAAGAAAAAAACTAAAAAGGAAGGACAAAATAGATGGCAAAAGAAGAAAAAAAAGAGAGAAAAGCCAGAAAAGTTCGAGTTGGAATGGTTGTTAGCGATAAGATGGATAAAACCGTTGTTGTTGCAATAATAGATAACGTGCGGCACCCACTATATAAAAAGATTGTTAAAAAAACCGTCCGTAGAAAAGCACATGACGAGAACAATTCTTGTGGTGTTGGAGATAGAGTTAGAATAATGGAAACAAGGCCACTTTCTAAAGAAAAAAGATGGCGTGTTGAAAGCATTGTTGAAAAGGCAAAATAAAAAGTTTTTTTAGGAGGGTTATAAAAAGTGGTACAGATGCAAACCTATTTAAAGGTGGCGGATAACACAGGTGCTAAAGAAATAATGTGTATTCGTGTGCTTGGGGGTTCTAGAAAAAGGTATGCTAAAATAGGTGATGTTATAGTTGCTTCTGTTAAGAAGAGCACACCTGGAGGTATGGTTAAAAAAGGAGAAGTTGTTAAAGCTGTTGTTGTTCGTTCTGTTAGAGCAACAAGAAGAAGCGATGGGAGCTATATACGATTTGATGAAAATGCTGCTGTAATAATAAGAGAAGACAAAAACCCAAGAGGAACACGTATCTTTGGCCCGGTTGCAAGAGAGTTAAGAGAAAAGAATTATATGAAAATTCTTTCGCTTGCTCCTGAAGTTCTATAAAAAGGAGTTAAGTTAAAATGAAAAAAGATTTATGTAGAAAAAAAATGCATGTTAAAACAGGTGATATGGTTTTAGTAATAAGTGGAAAGAATAAAGGACAAACTGGAAAAATTGCAGCAGTTTCAAGAAAAGAGGGCAAGGTTATTGTAGAAGGAGTTAATATAATGACCAAACATTTAAAACCAAGGCAACAAGGAACAGCAGGAAGTTTAATAAAGGTTGAAGCTCCTATGTATTCATCAAAGGTTATGTTGGTTTGCCCTAAATGCAATGAAAAAACAAGGGTTGCGCATGAAGTAGACAAAGACGGAACAAAAAAACGCAAATGTAAAAAATGCAGTAATCTATTCTAAGAGAGGGAGGTTTAAAGTGGCAAGGTTAAAAGAGATATATAACAGCGAAATTGTGAGCAAGTTGATGAGTAAATTTGGTTACACCAATCGTATGCAGGTCCCAAAAATAGAAAAAGTTGTTATAAATGTCGGAGCAGGAGAAGCAAAAGATAATTCTAAAATAATAGATTCAATAATGGGCGATTTAGAAGCCATAACAGGTCAAAGGCCAACTGTTTGTAGAGCAAAAAAGTCTGTTGCAAACTTTAAAGTCCGTCAAGGAATGAAAATTGGGGTTAAGGTAACATTAAGAGGAGATAGAATGTATGAATTCATAGATAGACTGCTAAATGTTGCTTTGGCACGTGTTAGAGATTTTAGAGGAATAAATCCTAATTCATTTGATGGAAGAGGGAACTATAGTTTGGGGATTAAAGAACAAATTATATTTCCGGAAATAGAATACGACAAAATTGATAAGGCACGCGGAATGGACATAACTTTTATAACAACCGCAAAAACCGATGAAGAGTCAAAAGAGCTTTTGTCTTTAATGGGTGCGCCTTTTAAAACTGTTTAGGAGGGCGAAGATGGCAAAAAAATCTATGAAGGTTAAACAAACTAGAAAGCCAAAGTTTTCCACTCGTGCTTATAATAGATGTAAATTGTGTGGAAGACCACATGGATATTTAAGAAAATATGGTGTTTGCCGTATTTGTTTTAGGGTTTTGGCCTACAAAGGATATATACCTGGAATTAAAAAATCTAGTTGGTAAAGGAGGGAATTTTGTGCAGGTAACAGATGTTGTTGGAGATATGTTAACAAGAATTAGAAATGCTAATTCAGCAAAACACGACAAAGTTGATATTCCAGCTTCTAAATTAAAAGAGGCTATAGCAAAAATTTTGCTGGATGAAGGATATATAACAAAATATGAAATAATAAAAGACAAAAATCAGGGAAAACTTAGAATTTTTTTAAAATATGTTGACGCGAAAAGAAATCCTGTTATAATGGGATTAAGAAGAATTTCAAAACCAGGACTAAGACTTTATTATAAATGTTGTGATATACCTAAAGTTATGAAAGGGCTTGGAATTGCTATTGTTTCCACGTCAAAAGGTATAATGACAGATAAGATGGCTAGAAAGCAAAATGCCGGTGGAGAAGTTTTAGCTTTCATTTGGTAGGGAGGAAATTTAAAGTGTCTAGAATTGGAAGATTACCTATTAAAATCCCAGATGGGGTTGATGTTAAGGTTGAAGGAAATTTAGTTAAAGTTAAAGGTCCAAAAGGGAATTTAGAAAAGACGTTTGTTAAAGATATGGAAATTACAATGCAGGACGGGTTTATTTTGGTTAAAAGGCCAAATGATTCTAAAAGAAATAGAAGTTTGCATGGACTTACTCGTTCTTTGATATATAACATGGTTGAAGGTGTAACCACTGGCTTTGAAAAAAAACTTGAAGTTAATGGTGTTGGATATCGTGTACAAAAGCAAGGTAAAAATTTGGTTATGAATCTTGGGTTTTCGCATCAGGTTATTGTTCCTGAAATAGACGGAATAACGATTGGTGTTGAAGGTCAAAATTTAATAACAGTATCTGGGCCAGATAAACAAAAAGTTGGTCAGTTTGCGGCTGAAATACGGGAAAAAAGGCCCCCCGAGCCATATAAAGGAAAGGGCATTAAATATATTGATGAACATATAGTACGTAAGGTTGGAAAAGCGGGAAAAGGAGCTAAATAAGAAAAAAGAGGTGAAAAATAGGTGTTAACAAAAGCAAGAGCAAAACGTCATGGAAGAGTTAGAAAAAAGGTTTTTGGAACAAAAGAAAGACCAAGGCTTTGTGTTTTTCGGTCGGATAAACATATTTACGTTCAGGTTATTGATGATGTTTTGGGTGTTACATTAACTTCGGCGTCTTCAATTGAGAAAGGCTTTTCTATGTATGGTGGAAATAAAGAAGCTGCTGAAAAGGTTGGAGAGGCTGTTGCAAAAAGATGTTTAGAAAAAGGAATAGAGAAGGTAGTTTTCGACAGAGGTGGATATTTGTATCACGGACGTGTTAAAGCTTTGGCAGAAAAAGCAAGGGAAAATGGGTTAATATTTTAAGAAGGGAGTAGTTGTTTTTTGGCTAAGAGATTTAAAAGAGATTCTGAATTCCAAGAAAAGGTTGTTAGCATAAAGAGGGTTTCAAGAACTGTTAAAGGTGGTAGAATTTTTAAATTTGCAGTTGTTGTAATAGTAGGAAACAAAAAAGGCAAAGTTGGAATGGGAACAGGAAAATCTGGTGAAATTCCGGATGCAGTTCGAAAAGGAATTGAAAATGCTAAGAAAAATATGAAAAGAATTGCATTAAGAGGAACCACAATTCCACATGATATTGTTGGTGAGTTTGGAGCTGGAAAGGTTTTATTAAAGCCAGCGCCAGAAGGAACAGGAGTTATAGCAGGAGGGCCAGTTCGTGCTGTTGTTGAACTTCTTGGAATAAAAGATATTAGAACAAAATCAATTAAAAGCAATAATTCTATAAATGTTGTTAGAGCAACTTTAGATGGTTTAACGAAGTTGCGTAGTTTAGAAACTGTTGCTGCTATGCGAGGAAAAACAAAGGCTGAAATTTTAAATTAAGTAGGGAGAAAATGATGGCTATTGAAATCAGATTAAAAAAAAGCTTAATTGGTGCAAGTAAAAGACAGATTAGTGTGGCTAATTCATTAGGATTAAAAAAAATTGGAGATATAACAAATCAACCAGAAAATGATGCCACAAAAGGGAAAATTAAAAAGATTTCACATCTTTTAGAGATAGTTGAAAAATAAGTGGGAAAGGAGCAAGAATTTGAGATTAGGTGAATTATCTCCAGCGGTCGGTTCCAAAAAAAGAAAAAGAAGAGTTGGAAGAGGAATGGCTTCTGGAAACGGAAAAACTTCAGGAAAAGGACACAAAGGGCAAAATGCAAGATCTGGTGGAGGAGTTCGGCCCGGTTTTGAAGGGGGACAAATGCCACTTCACAGAAGAGTTCCAAAACGAGGTTTCAACAATATTTTCAAAAAAAGATATGCTATAATAAATGTTGGGGATTTGGAAAAATTTGAAGATGGTGCTGAAGTTAACATTTTAAAACTTTTAGAAATGGGAGTTGTTAAAAAGAAATATTGTGGTTTAAAAGTTTTAGGAAATGGAACAATTGAGAAAAAATTAAAGATAACTGCGGCAAAATTTTCAAAGATGGCAGTAGAGAAAATTGAGAATGCAGGCGGAAAGGTTAATATAGGGTAGGTTATGTTTAAGACTATTTCTAAAATTTTTGGTTCAAAAGAAATACAAAATAAACTCTTATTCACTATGTTTATACTTTTAGTATATCGTTTTGGTTCTGCTATTCCTGTTCCTTTTATAGATGCGAAATTTGTTGAAATGGCTGTTAGAAGAACGGGTAGTTTTTTGGGTTATTTAGACGTTTTATCTGGTGGAGGTTTGTCTCGTGCGACGCTTTTTGCGATGTCTATTTCGCCGTATATTAATGCTTCCATTATAATACAGCTTTTGGGTGTTGTTTTGCCGCGGTTTGAAAAGCTGCAAAAAGAGGGAGAACA
This sequence comes from Oscillospiraceae bacterium, assembly GCA_902772105.1. Classification (GTDB taxonomy): domain Bacteria; phylum Bacillota; class Clostridia; order Oscillospirales; family Ruminococcaceae; genus RUG12519. Next base: position 28,458 of record CACXZI010000008.1, read on the forward strand.
TGGAAGAAAAAAACTGCTCAAAATGACGAGATATCTAACAATTGTTTTGGCGATAGTTCAAGGAGTTTTCTACTACGTTTTGATATATTCAAGTGGAGGACTTCAATATAAAGAGGGAATAGATGGAATTTTTGCTGCGATTGTTATTGTTGTAACCTTAACAACGGGAACTGCTTTAATTGTTTGGCTTGGAGAACGTGTTAGTGAAAGAGGTTTAGGAAATGGAATATCAATAATTCTTTTTGCGGGAATTATCTCAAGGGCACCTTCTGCATATGGAAGTTTAAGAGGAATGATACAAAGAGGAGCTGCAGGGCAGTATAAATATTTAACATATGCATTTTTGGTTGTTTTCACCTTTTTCTTTATGTTAGTTTTGGTTGTTTTAATGCATCTTGCCGAGAGGAGAATTCCAATACAATATGCTAAGAGAGTTGTTGGAAGGAGAATGTATGCAGGGCAAAGTGCACATATTCCAATAAAGCTTAGTATGAGTGGGGTTATGCCCATAATTTTTGCAAATTCACTTTTAATGGTTCCTGCTATGATTGGTGGTTTTTTACGGTTTGAGCCTGGGGATTTTTGGTATGGTTTTTTTGCAATTTTTAAATCAACAGCGTGGCAGTATGCGGTTATGTATTTTATTTTAATCTTGCTTTTTAATTTCTTTTATGTTTCTATGCAATATAACCCTATCGAAATTGCAAATAATTTGATTAAAAGTAATGGTTCAATACCTGGAATACGGCCTGGTAAACCAACTTCAACATTTGTTTCTAAAATATTATATAGAATGGCAACGGTTGGAGCTTTGACAATAGCATTTATAGCAATATTCCCTATTGTTTTCACAAACTTAACTGGAGAGAATATGGCACTGGGTGGAACATCTTTATTGATTGTTGTTGGAGTTGCTTTAGAAACTGTTAGAGTAATACAGTCTCAAATAACAATGCAAAAACATAAGGGTTTTCTAGAGTGATGAGGGAGAAGGTTTAGTTATGAATGTTTTATTGTTAGGCGCTCCCGGTGCTGGAAAAGGAACCCAGGCAAAAGAAATTAAGGAAAAGTATAATATTCCAATAATTTCAATGGGAGATATGCTAAGGGAAATGATTAAAACCGATAAAGGGTTGGAAGAAAAGGTAGTTCCATATATGAAAACTGGAAGGTTAGTTCCAGATGAAGTTGTTGGAGAAATTTTGAAAAAAAGACTTCAAAAAAAAGATTGTGAGAATGGGTTTATATTGGATGGATATCCTAGAAATGAAGATCAGGCAAAACTTTTAGATTCTATTGGTGTTAATTTGCAAAAGGTTATTGAAATTAAGGTTAGCGATGAAGAAATTCTGAAGCGATTGAGTGGACGTAGGGTTTGTGGAAAGTGTGGAGAAATATTCCATGTAGTTAGTAAAAAACCAAAGGTTGATGGTAAATGTGATTGTTGTGATTCGAATTTAGAAATAAGAAAAGATGATCAGGAAGATACAATAAAAAAAAGATTAGAAGTTTTTCATAGTCAAACCGAACCACTTGAAAAATATTATAAAGATAAAGGAATATTTTTTGTTGTCGATGGAGAAAAGAGTTTAAAAGAGGTTAGTGAAATGTTATTTAAATTAATTGGGGAGAAGGGAAATGATTAATTTAAGAACTAGAGAAGAAGTAAAAAAAATACAGAAAGCTTGTATAATCTCTGCGAAGGCTTTGGAGTTAGCTGGGAGTATGTGTGAGGATGGAGTTAATACATTTGAAATAGATGAAGCGGTTAGAAAATTTATAATATCTGAAAATGCAAGACCTAATTTTTTGAATTACAATGGATATCCGAGGTCTTGTTGTATTTCGGTTAATGACATGGTTATACATGGTATTCCAACAAAAAGAATTATTCTAAAAAGAGGGGATATAGTAAGCATAGATGTTGGGGCCGAGTATGATGGATATAATGGAGATAATGCATATACTTTTGTTATTGGAGAAGTTCCAAAAGAAGTGGAAAAGTTTGTGTCGGTTACTGAGAATTCTTTGTATAATGGAATAGAAAGAGCACTTGAAGGTAATAGAGTTGGTGATATTTCGTTTACAATACAAAATATTATTCAACAACATGGATATTCAATTGTTAGAGAATTTGTAGGTCATGGAGTTGGAGAGAATTTGCATGAAGAACCAGAAATACCAAATTTTTTGGATGATATTCGATTCAAAGGGCCTCGGTTGGTTGAAGGGATGGTTATTGCAATTGAACCTATGACAACAATTGAGCCAACCGAAATAGAACAATGTGAAGATGGATGGGGGATTAAAACTAAATCTAATGTTTTAGCAGCGCATTTTGAGCATACAGTTTTAATAACAAAACATGGGCCGGTTGCTTTAACTTTGCTTTAGTAGTTTAAAATGGAATTAAAATGTGGTATGATAGTAAAGTCGGTTGCAGGGCATGATAAAGACAGATTTTATTTAGTCGTTAAAATCGAAAAAAATCGAGTTTTTATAGCTGATGGAAAAAGGCGAAAGTTAGCTTGTTTAAAAGGAAAGAATCCAGTTCATTTAAGAGTTACTAAGAGTGTTGTGGATGTTGAAAAATACAAAACGGATAAAAAAATACGAGAGCTTTTGCACAATTTTAATTATGACTGAAATATTTTAGGAGGATTTATATGGCAAAGGATGATGTTATTGAAATTGAAGGAAAAGTTGTTGAAGTATTGCCAAATGCAACTTTTAGAGTTGAGTTGGAAAATGGACATAATGTATTGGCACATATATCTGGTAAACTTAGGATGAATTTTATTAGGATTTTAGTTGGTGATACTGTAACCGTTGAGATTTCGCCTTATGATATTACAAAAGGTAGAATAACATGGCGGTCGAAATAAAATTTTAAGGGGTGAAAAAAAATGAAAGTACGTCCTTCTGTTAAACCACTTTGTGAAAAGTGTAAAATAATTAAAAGAAAAGGAAGAGTTATGGTTATTTGTGTTAACAAAAAACACAAACAAAGACAAGGATAAATTTAGGGGGTGTATAAAATGGCGCGTATTGCAGGAGTGGACTTGCCAAGAAAAAAAAGAATAGAGGCAGCATTAACGTATATTTATGGAATTGGACATAGTAAAGCAGTTGAAATATTAAAAAATACGGGTGTCAATCCGGATATACGAGTTGAAGAATTAAATGAAGATGATGCTTCAAAGATTAGAACATATATAGATAAAAATATTCAAGTTGAGGGAAATTTAAGAAGAGAAGTTGGGCTTAATATAAAGAGATTAATTGAAATTAACTGTTATCGTGGGAAAAGGCATAGATTAGGTTTGCCTGTTAGAGGACAAAAAACAAAAACAAATGCAAGAACTAGAAAAGGTCCAAGAAGAATTGCAGGGAAAAAATAAATGAAAGGAGAAAAAAATGGCAGCTATAGTTAAAACAAGAAGGAAAAAAGTAAAAAAGAATATACAGGTTGGGGTTGTTCATATACAGTCCACATTTAATAATACAATAGTTAGCATAACAGATACTAAAGGGAATCTTGTTTCTTGGGCTTCTGCAGGAGGGCTTGGTTTTAAAGGAAATAGAAAGTCAACTCCATATGCAGCACAAATGACAGCAGATAAAGCAGCAAAAACCTCTATGGAGCATGGGCTTAAATCTGTTGCTGTTTTGGTTAAAGGGCCAGGAGCGGGAAGAGAAGCAGCAATTAGAGCGCTTCAATCGGCAGGTTTAGAGATTAGTATGATAAAAGATGTGACACCAATTCCGCATAATGGATGTCGTCCACCAAAAAGACGACGCGTTTAATAACAAGGAGGTTAAAATTAAATGGGAAGGTATATTGGAGCTGTTTGCAGAAGATGTAGAAGAGAAAACAAAAAGCTTTTTTTGAAAGGTGAGAGATGTTATTCAGATAAATGTTCGGTTGATAGAAGAGCTTATGCACCAGGTCAGCATGGACAAAACAGAAAAAAAATCTCTGAATATGGTCTTCAGCTTCGTGCAAAGCAGCTTGCTAAAAGATATTATGGAGTTATGGAAAAGCAGTTTTTAAAATATTTTAATTTAGCTGAAAGAAAAGCAGGAATGACCGGTGAAAATCTGTTGAGAATATTAGAGTCAAGGCTTGATAATGTTGTTTATCTTGCAGGGTTTTCTTCTTCAAGAGTAGAAGCAAAACAACTTATTTTGCATAGGCATTTTTTGTTAAATGGGAGAAGAGTTAACATTTCTTCAATTTTGGTTAAACCTGGTGATGTTATTGAAATAGAGCCAGGCAGTAAAAAAAGTCCTAAGTTTAAAGCAATATTAGAAAATTTTTCATCTAAGCCATCTCCTATGTGGTTAGAAGTTGATAAGGAAAATGGTAAGATAAAAATTGAAAGATTGTGTAACAGAGACGAAGTGGAACTTGAAATTGAAGAACACTTAATTGTTGAGTTATATTCAAAATAGTTTATGTTTTAGTTAATTTTGCAGTTTTAGTTAAATTTTTAAATTTTTCGAACTGCCTTACTGGAGGGGTTTAAAATGATAGAAATTGAAAAGCCAAAGGTAAAGACAAAAAGTTCAAAAGATGATGGAACATATGCAAAGATTATTGTCGAGCCATTAGAACGTGGATTTGGAACAACACTTGGTAATTCTTTGAGGAGGATTTTGCTTTCTTCTTTGCCAGGATTTGCTGTAACAGCGGTTAAAATTGAAGGTGTTCAGCATGAGTTTAGTGCAATAGAAGGAGTTAAAGAAGATATAACCGAGATAATTTTGAATTTAAAGTCTTTAGCAGTAAAGCTTCATGGAGAATCTAAAAAGACTGTTTTAATTCAAGCGCAAGGTGAAGGTGAAGTAACAGCAGGAGATATTGTTGCAGATTCTGAAGTTGAAATTTTAGATCCTGCAATGCATATTGCAACTCTTGACAAATCTGCAAAGTTAAATATGGAGATTGTTTTAAGCAGGGGAAGAGGATATGTAAGTGCTGAAAAAAACAAAGAAAACAATCTGTTTAACGAAATTGGAATAATTCCGGTTGATAGTATATATACTCCGGTTAAAAAAGTTAATTATTATGTGGAAAACACTCGTGTTGGGCAGGTTACTGATTACGATAGGTTAATATTAGAAGTATGGACAGATGGAACAATTTTAGCACAAGATGCAGTTTCATTAGCTTCTAAAATTTTAAATGAGCATTTAAATTTATTTATTGATCTTTCTCAGGAAGAATATCAACAAAGCATAATGAAAGATAAGCCAGAAAATATAAAAGAAAAAGCTTTAAAAATGACGTTAGAGGAGATGGAACTTTCGGTTAGATCATATAATTGTTTAAAGAGGGCAGGAATAAACACAGTTGAAGATTTAACTAATTATAGTGAAGAAGACATGGTTAAGGTTAGAAATTTGGGAAAAAAATCTTTAGACGAAGTAATATATAAATTGCGAGGGTTAGGTTATGAATTAAAGAGTGGAATTGAAGAATAAAATAAAAAAAAGGGGTGTTTAAAAATGGCAGGAAATAGAAAGCTTGGTAGAGCAACGGATGTTCGAAAAGCGATGCTTAGGGCAATGGTGACATATCTACTAGAAAATGGGAAAATTAAAACAACATATAAAAGAGCAAAAGAAGTTTCAAAAGAAGCAGAAAGAATAATAACGATTGGAAAGAATAATAATTTGGCTTCAAAGAGAAGAATTCTTTCATATGTAACTAAGGAAGACATAACGAAAAAGTTGTTTGATGAAATATCGCCTAAATATAAAGAAACAAAAGGTGGATATACATCAATTGTTAAAATAGGCCCAAGACGTGGAGACGCGGCTGAAATGGCGCTTTTAAAGTTAGTTTAAATATAAAAATTGTCGAGCATTTTAAATTGTTTCGACTTTTTTTATGTTTTTGTATTGGTTTGTTATGAATTTGAAAAGATTTATTGATAAAATTAAATGTGATTTTTATGTTTATTGTGAAATATTAAGTTTTTGTTAAATCTAAATTATTCAGCTTATAAATTTAAGATATTTTTTAAGGTTATCATCAGATTTTAATTTTATAAATCAGAACATTTTAGCAAGTTAAATTAAAATTAGTTGAAATATTTTTTTAAGTTATTTTAGGTTTAGTTAAAAAAATAAGTTTTATAATGTTTATAAAATTGTCAACATAGTGTTTATTGATGTAAACATAGTTTAAGTTTATATTGTTTATGAAAAATAAAATTTTGGGTTTAGTTGATTCAAAATATTTTCTATCACTATATTCTATGCAGATCATTATTAAAATTCAATTTACTTAAAATTGCTTTTATTAAAATTAATTTTGAACTATTAAGTACTTTATTAAATAGCTAATTGTAATTAAAAAATTTTTAAAAATTGTTTATAAAATTGTCAACACAGTGTTTATTGATGTAAACATAGTTTAAATTTAAGTGTTTAATTTTTAATATAAAATTTTCCTAAATAAAAGAATATTTGACAATATGAACTTTTAAAGTTATAATGAATCGAGGGTTTGTTAAGTTTAAAAATAGATTGGAGCTATATCTTCTCATGGAACTTTCTATAATAATAGTTAACAAAGACACTCCAGATATAACAAAAAAAGCAATAGAGTCAGCTTTGCAGACAATTAAGGAAGTTGAGTTTGAAGTGGTTGTTGTTGATAATTCTAGCTTTAAAGAAAACGTTATAAAACCTTTTAATGAAAAAGTTAAAATTATTAAAAATGTTGTTAATAGAGGGTTTGGTAATGCTTGTAATATTGGAGTTAGAAATTCATCAGGCGAAATTATTTTGTTTTTAAACTCAGACACAGTTTTGTTTCAAGACACAGTGGACGTTGCATTTTCTTTTTTTAAAAAGCAAGAAAAAGTAGGGGCTTTAGGGGTTCGACAGCTTTTGGAAAATGGCAAGTTAGATGCTGGATGTAAACGTGGGTTTCCGACACCTTTGAATTCTTTATATTATTTTTTGGGTCTTAGCAAAATTTTCCCCAATTCAAAAAGGTTTGGAGCATATCAACAAACTTTCATAGATGAAAAAGATGTGGTTGAAGTTGAATGTATATCTGGAGCATTTATGTTAATTAAAAAGGACGTTTTTAATTTGGTTGGGGGGTTTGATGAAGACTTTTTTCTGTATGGAGAAGATGTTGATTTGTGCTATCGATTAAAACAAAAAGGGTTTAAAAATATCTATTATGGAAAGGTTTCGTTTTTGCATTATAAAAATAAAAGTGGAAAAAATGATATTAAAGTTTTAGAAAGTTTCTACAATAGTATGAATATTTTTTATGATAAACACTACAAAAATAAATATCCTTTTGTTGTCTCGTTTATTGTTAAAATGGGCATTTCTTTAAAAAAGTTTATTGCAAAAATAAGGCTAAAGAAGGTTTTGTCTAAAAATGGTTGAAATATTACTCGCAGTATATAATGGGGAAAAATTTTTAAAAGAGCAGATAGATTCAATTTTAAATCAGAGTTATAAAGACTTTATATTAACAATTTATGATGATGGGTCAACAGATAAAACCGCCTTAATAGTTCGATCATATGTAAAAAAAAACAAAAATATTAAGTTTATTAGAGGGACAAAAAATTCTGGATCTGCGAAAAAATCTTTTTTTAGACTTTTATCTCTTTCGAAGGAAGATTATGTTGCGTTTTGTGATCATGATGATGTGTGGCATAAAGACAAACTAAAAATTTGCGTTGAAAAGATGAAAAAAATAGAAGAAGAAAAAGGCAAAATTCCAATTTTAATACATACAGATCTTTTTGTTGTTGATGATAGGCTGAATATAATAGAAAAATCTATGTTTAAAAGTCAAAATTTTAGGTTTAAAGAAAAATCTTTTAATAGGCTGTTGGTTCAAAACAATATTACGGGTTGCACAGTTTTAATTAATAAAAGTCTTATAAAACTTTGTTTAGAGGTTCCAGATGGGGCTATTATGCATGATTGGTGGATTGGTTTGGTTGCGGCAGCGTTCGGAAAAATTTGTTTTTTGAAAAATAAAACTGTATACTATAGACAGCATGAAAATAATTGTGTTGGTGCTAAAAAAGCGAAGGGTTTTAGATATATTTTAGATAGGTTTAAAAATAAATCTGAAGTGAAGAAAAATAAAGATATGTCATATAAACAGGCAGAAGATTTTTTAAAAAGATATGAAAAAAATTTATCTATTAAGAATATAAAAATATTAAGAAGATATATAAAAATTAAGGAATATAAAGGTTTGAAAAAGATTATTTTTTTAATACATGGAGGTTTTTTAAAAGATGGATTAGTTAGAAAATTAGGTCAGTTTTTTTTTGTTTAATATTAAGTTGAGGAGGGTTTTAAATGAAAGGAATAATTCTAGCAGGAGGATCGGGAACCAGGCTATATCCAGCAACTTTGGGGTGTTCTAAACAGCTTTTGAGTGTTTATGATAAACCAATGATATATTACCCTTTGTCTATTTTACTTCTTTTAAACATAAAGGAAATTTTAATAATATCAACCAAGAAGGATTTTTCGTTATTTCAGCATCTATTTGGAACAGGGGAAGATTTAGGGGTTAGGTTTACATATTTAATTCAAGAAAAGCCAAGAGGAATAGCGGATGCATTTTTAATAGGGGAAGAATTTATAGGTAATGATAAGGTTTGTTTAATTTTAGGGGACAATTTGTTTTATGGAGATAGTCTAAAAAAAACGTTAAGGCAAGCGGTTTCTTTTGATGATGGAGCGGTTGTTTTTGGATATCCAGTGGAAGACCCAAGGCCGTTTGGAGTTATTGAATTTGATGAAAACCAAAATGTTATTTCAATTGAAGAAAAGCCAAAAAATCCTAAGTCTAATTTTATAGTTCCTGGACTTTATTTTTATGATAATGATGTTGTTAAAATATCAAAAACGTTGGAGTGTTCAAAAAGAGGAGAATTAGAAATTAGTTCGGTTAATGAAGCATATTTAAAGAATAAAAAGCTAAAGGTTAAGCTTTTTGAAGAAGATGTTGTTTGGCAGGACACAGGAACGCACAAAGAACTATTAAATGCCTCTATTTTTGTTAGAAAAATGCAACAAGAAGGCAGATTTGTTGGGTGTTTAGAAGAAATAGCATATGAAAATGGATTCATAACAAAAGAAAAGCTTTTAGAGTTAGCAAAAAAGATGGAAAAAACTGAATATGGTCAACATATTTTAAATATAGCGAAATGAAATTATGTTAGATGATAATATAAATTTAAATAAAAGTTAAAGTTATTTAATAGTTTTTTTATTTAACTTAAAAAACAAAATTATTAAAATTTAAAACGACTATAAAATTTGTGTTGTGGTTATATGTTGATGAAATAAAAGTTTAAAATTAAAACAGGTTGAAAATTAAAATATTTTGTTTTAGAATAAAATAAAAAGTTTTGGTGAAAGTTAGTTAATCTTTTTAAAGTTAGAATAGGCAGTGTTTTAAATATATTAAAAATTAAATAAAAAGTAAGATATGTTAGACATTATGAAATAAAATAAATTAAAAATAGATAGAACAATTTTAAATATTGTGTTATAATATATGTAGAAAAAATTGAGGTAGATATAAAAATTCTAAAGTTTATTGTATGTAGTTGTAAAAATATATCGTGATATAAATTAGTTAA
>CACXZI010000009.1 GCA_902772105.1 Oscillospiraceae bacterium
AAATTTTCATTATTATTCATTGCATTAACCTTAAATATCGATAAACTTCCTATTAAACCTATTAAAACCGATATTTTCTTAAAATTATTTTTTTTCATGCATTTCACAACTCCTTATAAAAAATTATGTTTATTTTAAGACATAAATTGTCAATTGCTATAATATATTATAGGCAGAAGAAAGTAAAGTAACAAAAAATGATATTTTATAGTAAAATTTAGTATAATTGTTATTAAAATTTTTAATATAAAATTGAGATATAAAATTGAGATTTTATTTAAATTTAATTAAATAATAAAATTTTTAATAAAAAATATTGTAACAAAACTTGCTAAAAAAAGCATAGTATGTTACACTCAAATATATATGGTTTAAATTTGGAGTGTTAAATTTGAGGATAGTTGGAATCGATCCTGGTTATGCAATAGTTGGGTGGGGAATTTTAGAATATAAAAACTCAAAATTCATCACACTTGATTATGGAGCAATAACAACAGATGCATCTCAAAAATTTTGTGATAGGTTGGAAAAAATATATGATAGTTTAAAAAATATTTTTAGTGTTTATAAACCAGAATGTATGGCAATTGAAAAATTGTTCTTTTCTGTTAATAAAAAAACAGCAATTGATGTTGCACAAGCAAGAGGAGTTATTTTAGTTACTGCTAAAAAGTTTAACATTAAAGTTTTTGAATATGCTCCTGTTGAAGTTAAAAAGTCTGTTGTTGGTTATGGAAGGGCAACAAAAAGTCAGGTTATGAATATGATTAAAATGGTTCTTAATTTAAAAGTTATTCCAAAACCAGATGACACTGCGGATGCATTAGCTTTAGCTGTTGCTCATGCACACTGTAGTTTTTCAAGATTGTTTATTGCAAAGGAGAATTTATGATTTATAGTGTTGAAGGAATTCTTAGCGGTGTTAAAACATATGATGGATTTTGTATAGCAATTATAAAATGCAAAAGTGGTGTTAGTTTTTCTGTTAAGGTTTCTTCAAAAACAAAAGAAGCAATTGAAAATAAAAGAGAGGTTATGTTATATACCGAACTAATTTTAAGAGAAAATTTGATGGAGTTGTTTGGATTTTATTCGGAAGAAGAAAAAAAAAGTTTTAAACTTTTAATTGGTGTTTCTGGAGTTGGCCCTAGTTTTGCTATTTCTATTCTTTCTAGTTTAACTCCTTTTGAACTTTTTAGTTGTGTTAGTTTAAAGAATTGTGATAAGCTTTGTTGTTGTAAAGGAATTGGTAGAAAAACTGCTAATAGAATAATTTTGGAGTTAAAAGATAAATTTAAAAATTTTGCATTTGAAGAAAAAGAAGAAAGTTTAATGTTAGAAGAAAATTTAATTGGAAATGATGCTGCTAAAGAAGCTGTTGAAGCGTTGGTTGTTTTAGGATATTTAAGGGCTGATGCTGTTAGTGCTGTTATGTCTCAAAAAGAAAAAAAATCTGTTGAAGAATTAATTAAAAAAGCGCTGTTGATGCTATCTAAAAAGTAGGTTTTAAATAAATAAAAAAAGGGGGGCTGAGTTTTGCAGGAAAATGATATTTTAAAAGATAGAATTGTTATTCCGTCTTTTAAACCTGAAGATTTTGATGTTGAATTTAGCCTTCGCCCAAAAACTCTAAAAGAATATATAGGGCAAGATCAACTTAAAGAAAATCTTTCTATATATATTAAAGCAGCAAGAAAAAGAGGGGAGTCTTTAGATCATGTTCTTTTATATGGGCCTCCAGGGCTTGGAAAAACAACTTTGTCTATGATTATTGCAAATGAACTTGGAGTTAACATTAAAATAACATCTGGCCCTGCAATAGAAAAAACAGGGGATTTAGCTGCTTTGCTTTCTAGTTTAAATGAAAATGATGTTTTGTTTATTGATGAAATTCATAGGTTATCACGGCAGGTTGAAGAGGTTTTATATCCTGCAATGGAAGACAAAGCGCTAGATATAATGATTGGAAAGGGGCCAACAGCAAGGTCAATTAGGCTTTCTTTGCCACAGTTTACTTTAATTGGAGCAACAACAAGAGTTGGGCAGCTTTCAGCGCCTTTGCGAGATAGATTTGGTGTTGTTTTTAGGCTTAATATGTATAATGTTGATGAACTAAAACTAATAATTTTGCGTAGTGCTAAACTTTTAGAGGTTGATTGTGATGAAGAAAGTGCGATGGAGCTTTCTAAAAGAGCGAGAGGAACGCCAAGGATTGCAAACAGACTTTTAAAAAGATCTAGAGATTTTGCACAGGTTGTTGGAAATGGAGAAATTGATATTGATATTGTTGAAAAAACACTAAAGAGTTTAAATGTTGATGAGTTAGGTTTAGAAGGGCTTGATATTGAAATTTTAAAGGTTATAGTAGAAAATTATGATGGAGGGCCTGTTGGGATAGATGCAATTAGTTCTTTAATTGGAGAAGATGTTGCAACAATTGAAGATGTATATGAACCATATTTAATGCAACTAGGTTTTATTTCAAGAACTAAAAGAGGAAGATGTGCAACTAAGAAAGCTTATAAATATTTAGGAATTGCAAAAGAAGAGTAATATTTAAAATTGTTTTATGATTAAATTATAATTTGTAATTTTGAAAGGGTATTATATTTATGGGTAGATTATTTGGGACTGATGGAATTCGTGGAGTTGTTGGAGCAGACCTTTGTTGTGAATTGGTTTTAAAAATAGGAAAAGCAACAGCATATGTTTTGAGAAAGCACTATGGAGATAATTTAAACATATTAATAGGAAGAGATACAAGAATATCAGGGCATATGTTAGAATCTGCTTTTGTTTCTGGGCTTTGTTATTTTGGTGCTAACTGTCATTTAGCTGGTGTTGTTCCAACTCCTTTGGTTTCTTTGCTTATTTCTAAATATAAATTTCACGCAGGGGTTATGATATCAGCATCACATAATCCTTCTAAGTTCAATGGAATAAAAATTTTTAATAGATTTGGTTTTAAACTTTCGGATGAACTAGAAAAAGAAATTGAAGACCTTGTTTTTGGTTTAAATCAAGAATTTTTAAATTTTAAAAGTTTTTCTTTCGGAGAAAGTTTTTATTGTGAAAATGCTAAAAAAGATTATGTTGAACATTTAGTTTCCACTGTTAAAGATGTTGATTTTTCTAATTTAAAGGTTGCAGTTGATTGTGCTAATGGAAGTGCCACTGCAACAGCCATTTCTTTGTTTAAAAAGTTGAATATTGATGCTGATTTTTTTAATGTTTCACCGGATGGGGTTAACATAAACAAAGATTGTGGATCCACACATATTGAAAATTTTGCAGAAAATGTTAAAAAAGGCGGATATGATCTTGGTGTTGCTTTTGATGGAGATGCAGATAGGTGTCTTGCTGTTGATGAAAAAGGAAATGTTATTGATGGGGATCAGTTAATTGCAATTTTTGCAAGTTTTATGAAGATGGATGGCAGTTTAAAAAATAATACTGTTGTTGTTACTGTTATGTCTAATCTTGGTTTTTTTCATTTTGCAAAAGAAAATGGAATAAATTTAGAAGTTACGCAGGTTGGGGATAGGTATGTTTTAAAGAATATGATTAAAAATGACTATAAAATTGGAGGAGAGCAATCAGGGCATATAATTTTTAAAGATTATTCTAACACTGGTGATGGGCAGTTAACTGCATTGCAACTTATGAAATGCATAATAAAAAGTAATAAAAGTTTTGCTAGTTTAGCAGGGATAATGAAAAAATTTCCTCAGGTTTTGGTTAATGTTAAGGCAACAAAAGAACAAAAAGAAAAATATTTTAAAAATAGGGAAATAGGGGACTATATTCAAAATAAAGAAAAAACTTTAGGGCAAGAAAGCAGAATTTTGGTTCGATGTTCTGGAACTGAGCCAATTATTAGGGTTATGATTGAAGGGCCAAATAAAGCTTTAATAGAAAAAGCTTCAAAAGAGGTTGCAAATAGAATTTTAGAAGTTGTTAATGTTTAAATGTTAATAATCCCCCAAACAATAATTTGAGGGATTTGTTTTTTAATTTTGTTTTTAAATTAAATTTTTTTGAAAAACATATTAATTTGCAGATTGTTTTAAATTTTTAGTATTTTTTAAAACAAGTTTGAAAAAATCGCTGATTTAATATTATGAATTATAAAATTAGTTTAATTTAATTTTTATATCTTTGAAAAAGTTTTTAGAAGTTTATTTTTAAAATTAAAACGAAAATATTTTTTTAATTAAAATTTGGTGTAATTATTGTTTTATTATTTATGTTATTTAGTTTGGAGCGATTACTATATTAGACTTATTTTTATGTTTTTTATTAATTTGTTTTGTTGTTAAAAAGTAATAGATGCATTTTATTTAGAAATAACTACTATTTAAAAGCTTTTAGAAGTTTATGTTTAAAATTAAAACGAAAATATTTTTTTAATTAAAATTTGGTGTAGTTATTGTTTTATTATTTGTGTTATTTAGTTTGGAGCGATTACTATATTAAATTTATTTTTATGTTTTTTATTAATTTGCTTTTTATTTAGGATTAACTACTATTTAATTTTTATATTTAAAAAAATATGAGATATTAATAATATAAAGATAAAAAATATTGTTTAAATTAATAATTAATTTATTGAAATATTTAATAATATAGATTTTTGAATAGAAATTATGTTTTATATAAGTTTTTATTTATACTTAAATTAATTTAATATAAAAGGGCGGGAACAATTTAAATTTAAATAAAATATAAATTATTTTTTAGTTTTTATTTTTATTTTTCTTTTCATCTTTTTTATCTTTTTTTATTTTTTCAATATTTACTTCGTCAAAATTTTTAACAACACAATTTTTTAAAACATCATTAACCATATCTTTTGTTAAATTGTTTAAATCTTTTTTATTTATATCAAATTTTTTTAACATTTTATCTTCAAAGGTTATTAAATTTTCGTTAGTGTTAATTACTAATTCCAACAGTTTTTTCAAATCTTCTTCTTTAATTTTTGGTTTTTCATTTTGATGATAAGATTTAAATTTTTCGTTTCTAAATTTGTCTATATTTATAAATTTGTTTAGTAATTTTTTATATTCACTATATTCTTCTTTGTTTAATATTAAATAAATAAAAGATTTTTCCATTAAATCTCTTGTTCCAATTAAATCAATTTTATTTATGATAGACAATATTTTTTCTGTTTTGTCTTTTGCTTCTTTTTTATGTTCTTCTTTTAGAGCTTTTAAATTTTTTTCTTGTAGGTTTCTATTATTTTTTATTTGTTCTATATTTTCATTTGCTTTTTTAATATATTTTTCTTTTAATTCTTTGAGTTCTTGGTCTGTTATTTTTAAATTTTTTAATTTATTTTTAAAATTTTCACTTTTGAAAAATTCTTTTATGTTTTTTTCTTCTGTTTTACTCAAACCTTCTAGGTCGGGATATGTGTCTAAACTTTTTCGTGCTCGTGCATAGCAATAGGTAAGACCTTTATTATGTATTTCGTTTTTTATTATTTCTTTAGATATTTTTTCTTCTGCAATAGGGAATGTGACAGCAAGGTTATTTTTAATATTTTCTAAATTATAAGTGTATGGTAGGTTTGTTAAATTTTCATTATTATTTATGTTTATTTTAGCAGCTTTATTTTTTGGTTTAATTAGATGTAGAATTTTTGGTGTTTTTTCTAGAATATTTTTAAAAATATCACCTAAATGTTTTTCAGCACAGTTTTTTATTGTAGACATAACTTCTTCTTTGTCTTCTAATTTTTTAGTGTTTTTGTCAACAAAGAAATATTTTCTTGAAAAAGGTGTTTTATATTTCATTAATGAACTATTAATTTTTTCTATTGATTCTTCATAAGATGTGTTTTTAATTCCTTCTAATTTTTTTATTTCTAAATCTTTTTCTTCTATTTTTTCTTTTTCTATTTTATTAATAATTTTTTCTTTTATTTTTTGTGTCGTTTCTTTAGCTTTTTCTTTTGTGAATAAATTTTCATCATCTCCATAAATTCTAATTGTTAGTGCTGTCATATCGTAAGAAACAAAAATTTTAAAATCATCATAACCTAAATCTTTTAAATCTATTAAATTTTTAAGATATTCTTCTTTTAATAAAAATAAAGCCATCTTTTCTTCTACGTTTAAATCTTCTAGGTTATATTCTATTTCAAAAACGTGTTTTTTAATGCATTCTTTTTTGTCTTTATAAGTTATAAATATATCAGTTTCTTGATCTGTTGCTATTCTTTTTCTAAATGTTTCATTTTCAAATTTTAATTTTCCTTCTTCTGGAATATTGGAAATTTTTTTATTTTTAAAATAATATTTGTTTAATAAAGAGACACGTTTTTTTGCTTCTTTTTCTGTTTTACATCTAATAACAACATATGGTTTAGCGTTTAAAAAGTATTTTTTAATATATTCTTTTAATTTTTCAAAAGTAATTTTTTTAATTTTATCTAACTCTCCATAACAATCATACATACCACGTGCTTTTTTATATTTAAGAATTTTTATGTCCATTATATCACCAAGGTGTTTTGAATTATGTTTTCTTTCCATTTCTAAAAATACTCTACTTTTTTCTGCTTCAAATATTTCTTTTAATTCTTTTTCGTCTATATTATTTAAATTTAATAATACATCAGATATTGCTTTATATATTTTTTCAATTTCATCACCATTTTTGTCTTTTAAGAATTTATCTTTAAAATTAAATCTAACTCTGCAATTTTTGCTTATATTTCCAGATGTGTGTGCATCAGTATATGAAAGATTTTCTTCTTCTAAACCAGCCCATATTTTTTCATTTAGTTTTGTTATTTTTTTTATAATTTTATTAATTATATGTTCAATTAAATGAAAGGCTCCATCGCTACTAGATATTGGGCAAACAAAATTAAATTCAACTCCATAATTTTCAATATTTTTACTATCGTTATCGCAAATGATATTTATATTGTTTTTTTGGTTAAAGTAAAAAGAATCCATAACTTTTTTAAAGTTTAAACCATCAATATTCTTTTTTTCTAAAAAAGTGTTATTTTGTTTTGTCTTAAAATTTTCGTTTTTATTATGAGCAAAACCAGTTGTTTCTAATATTAAAGATGCCGCTATAGTTATGCTTAATATTTTTAAAATTTTATTTTTTTTCATGATTAAATTCACTTCCTCTTTTTTAATTACGCTATATATATCAAATTAAACTAATTGTAAATTTTTAGAAAAAATTATAATTAAATAAGTTTGTTTGAAATTTTATTTAATTTTTTAATTTTATATATATTGCATAAAATATGTATATTTTTATAATATAATCTTTTTAAATTTGTGTTAATATTATAATATATATTTAATGTTTTTTCAATATAAAACTAATTGTAAATTTTTGATATGTTATAGGAAAAATATAAATTTTATTAAAAAACCTAGTGATATTTTTATTATTTTTTATGTTAAAGTTAATTTATTTTTATGGTTAATGGAAAAAATTGTATTTATATTTTTAAGTTATGTTAAATAAAGTAGATTTTAAAATAAACTTAAAATCTAGTTTATAGGTGGTGTATTATTTTGTTTATGAACTATTTAGCACATAAAGTGTGAATTTTTGAAAAAATTATTATTTAAAACTAATTGTAATGTTTTTTAATATGAATAAACATTGTATTTCTATTTATTTTATAAAAGAAAAAACAATATATTAAATTAAATTTTTTAATTTAGTTAATTTGTGTGTTATTAGTTATTTTATTAATTAATTATTGTTAAAATTTTTTTAATAATTTAAAATGTAAGTTATGTTTAAAGATAAAAATTTTGAGAAATTTAAAAAAATAATATATTAAATTAAATTTTTTAATTTAGTTAATTTGTGTGTTATTAGTTATTTTATTTTAAATTAAATAAATATTATTTTATTAATTAATTATTTTGAATATGTATTATTAGTTTTATTTTCTATTAGCTAATTATATAAATTGTTAAAAACTTCTTTAATTTAGTTATTAAGATTAGTTATTGGGAAATATTTGGGTTTAAATTTTATTTGCTTTTGTAATTTTTTATTTTGTTTAACTAACAAATTCCATATGTTAAAAATTAAATATATTTGTTAAAACATATTGTTTAAAATAGTAAGATGTTGTATATTGTGTTTATTAATAACAATTTAGGAGGGCAGATATGAAAACAAAAGAAAAAGTAGATATATTAAAATTAGCTGACGAAATAATTAATGGAAGGCAGCTTAATAGAGAAGATGATTTAAGTTTTTTTTTAGATTGCGATTTAGAAGAACTTTGTTGTGGTGCTAATAAAATTAGAGAAAAATTAGTTGGGCCGTTTGTTGATTTGTGTTCTATTGTTAACGCAAAAAGTGGAAATTGTTCGCAAGACTGCAAATTTTGTGCTCAGTCTTCTTACTATGAAACTGGATGTAAAAAATATGGTTTTTTAGACAAAGAAGAAATTTTAAAAGCATGTGAATTTAATGTTAAAAATAAGGTTCATAGGTTTTGTATTGTAACAGCGGGTAAATCTTTAGAAGGAGAAGATTTTGAAAAAGCTGTTGAAACAATTAGAGCTTTAAAAGAAAAATATAACATTAAATTTTGTGCTTCTATGGGTTTTTTAACAAAAGAGCAGCTACAAAGGCTAAAAGATGCAGGGCTTACAACATATCATCATAACATCGAAACATCAAGGCGAAATTTTCCTAATATAACAACAAAACATACATATGACATGAAATTAAAAACAATTAAATATGTTAAAGAAGTTGGTTTAAGAGCTTGTTCTGGAGGAATTTTTGGTTTGGGTGAAACATTTGAAGATAGGTTAGATATGGCTATTAGTCTATCTGAATTAGAGGTTGATTCAATTCCTATTAATATTTTAACTCCGGTTAGAGGAACTCCTTTTGAAAATAATGAAATTTTAAAAGAAGATGAAGTTTTAAGAACAATTGCAATGTTTAGATATATTAATAAAAATGCAGAAATACGTCTTGCTGGAGGTAGATCTTATTTGAAAAATTTTGGAGAATTTGCTTTTAAATGTGGAGCATCTGCATTAATTGTTGGGAATATGTTAACTAAAAATGTTGATGTTAGCATAAAAAACGACATAGAAATGTTAACTAAAATTAAAAGAAAAGTTTAAAAAATAGGGTTAACTGCTTTAATTTTAACAGTTAACCCCTATTAATAGATATATAAATTTATTTATTGTGTTTGTAGGTGAATTTTTTAATTTTAAAAAGTAAAATTAAATGGTATATTAAATAATAAAATTAAATTATTTATTTAAATATTCGTTTAATAGTTCCTGTATGAAAGAGGCAAATTTTAATCCTAAATCATATATATCATTATATTTATATCTTGGGGATTCTTCAATATGTGTGAATTTGAAATTGTTCATAACATTTTTAATATTTTCTAATTTGTCTTTGTTTAGAATATTAGCTTTATGATTTTTATAATTTGTTGCTTGAATTTTAAAATTCTCTATAACGTTATTTTCTAATTCTACAAAACAACATATAGTTCCAGATGTATTTAAATCATTTAAATTTTTATCTTTAAATTTTTTTATTTGAGAATTAATATAAATATCCAAAATATTTTTCAAAATATTTTTTGATATCTCTTCTGTTTTTATAGCATCTTTTTTTTCCAAAGCATCAATTAATTTCTTTTTTTCATAACGATTTAGTGATTTTTCATCTTTAGTAGTAAGTTGTTCTTCTATTAATTCTTTTAAAGGGTCTACTATGTATGCTCTAGGATTATCGTATTTTGCATGATTTTTTATTATATCATCAAATTTTTTTATTTTATCTTCTTCGCTTAATTGGTTATTTATATTATTATTGTTATTGTTATTAATCATATTATCATATTCATCATCATTGTTATTATCAATATTTCTTAAATTTAAATCTTGTAGTTTAAAAATGTTATGGTTATGCAACAGTGGTATTGTCAAGTTTTGTGTTAAATAATCATTGTTGTTATTTTCCATTGCAAAAGTATTTAAACTCGAGATACTTATTACTATAGTTGTTAAGAATAGAATTTTTTTCAATTTTCTTTTCATTTCAATTTCTCCTTTTTTGTTTTTTTTATTTAAAAATAAACTAGAAATTTGTCGCTAAAACATTTCTGTATTAGTTTAGACTATTTTATATAAGAAATGCAATGTTTATTTTTTCCTAAATTAGACAAAAAAAGCCATAATAAAATTTTTATTTGAACTAAAGTGTTTTTATTTTAAATATTATTTATTTTATAAAAAAAATTTTTAATGTTGTCGTTTGTTTTGTATTTAATTTTTTTATTTGTAAGTTATAAAAAATAAAAACTCCAAACATTGATTTTTGTTTGAAGTTTTTTTTATTTTCAAACTATGATATTATTATGAAAAATAAAATTTTTACATAATTGTTTAAAAGTAATTTAAAAATACTATAAAATAATTATTAGTTTGAGTAGTAATTATCTAATATGTATTGCATATAATTAGCAAATTCTGAATACAAAGAATATATATTATGATAATTTTCTTTTTCTTTCTTTTTGTTAAGATCAAATCTAAAATCAAGACTAAAATTTCCATTTTTTTGTATATTTTCTTTTATGCGTTTCTCGGTTGGTATGTTTACAAAAAACTTTTTATTTTGATTAATGATATGATAATTTTTTGATAATACGTTTTTAAAAATATTAAGAAAATTCGATGTTTCTTGTTTTTGTAAAGCGTTTGAATCTTCTTTTTCAAGGTTAAGCACTTGGCGGTTATAGTGGGTGTTTAAAATTGTGCTTAAAATTTGTTTTGACATTTTTTCTACTTTCCAAAAATTTTTTTCTTCCAATTGTTCAATTAAATCTTCTTTTTCTTTGTGAACTAGTGGTCTATCCTTTTTTTCAGAAAGTAATAGTTGCCCTATAAATTCTTTATAAGTTGTTTTTTCTGGAGATTTTTTGTCTGATGCGTAAATCAAATCATTTTCTAATATCTCTCTGTCAATTTTATTGTTATTATCTTTGTATTTTTTTATTAAATCATTTAATTTTTCCATTTTTTCATCTTTTTCATCTACTTTTGGTTTATTATCTATTATATTATTTTGATTTATATTGTTATTAAAATTATTTACAGAGCCGTCTTTTGAGTTTAAACCAATCTTACTATTATTAATGCTATTATTATATTTGTTTAATGGTATTTCATCATTTAAAAAGTTTATCATTGAATTTTTATTAATGTCATTATTAAACCAATCCGTAGAATTTATTGATGAGTTAATATTATTTTTATTATTATTCATAAAGTTACTTTGGTTGTCATATTTTAGAATGTTTATTATTGGGTTTAAAATATCGTTATCATTAAACGAATTTATAAGATTAAAATTACTTTGGTTATTAAAATTATTGTTATTATTGTTATTCACGGAGTTATATTTGTTATTAAAATTATTATAATTATAATTCATAGTATTGTTTACGTTATTATTAAAATTATTGTTATTCACAGAGTTATATTTGTTATTAAAATTATTATAATTATAATTCATAGTATTGTTTACGTTATTGTTAAAATTATTGTTATTCACAGAGTTATATTTGTTATTAAAATTATTGTTATTCATAGAGTTGTTTTGGTTGTTATTCATCTTATTAAAATTATTGTTATTCACAGAGTTATATTGGTTGTTAAAATTATTATAATTATAATTCACAGTATTGTTTACGTTATTGTTAAAATTATTGTTATTCACAGAGTTGTTTTGGCTGTTATTCATATAGTTATATTGGCTGTTAAAATAATAACTATCTCCTGGTTTAGCGCTAACACTTAAATTTGAAATACCCAATATCAATCCAATTGAAATTAAAATATTTCTTAAATTATTTTTATTCATTTTGTATCCCTCTTTTTTTGTGTATTTGTATTAAAAATTAATTAGATATTTGTCGTTTAAGATAATACTGTATAATTATAGACCATTTTATGTAAAAAGTAAAATGGTATTTTTTCTTAATTATATAAAAAACACTTTAGAACAATTTTGAACCAAAGTGTTTTTATATTAAATTTATCTATAAATTATTTGTTCATTTCTTCAAAACTTTTCTCTTCTACGTTTTTTAATGCTTCTTTAATATCGTCTATTTTTAATTTTTCAGCTTGTTTTTTTATTTCTCCAATTTTTTCTATATATTTATCATATTCTGCTATTTGATTATTTAATATTTCAATATATAAATCTAATTTTTCATGATATATTTTTTTAGTTTTTTCATCTATTCTATTATTTAATGTATCATCTTTTGTTCTTGAATTTATTGCGTTTCTTAAATTTTCTTGTTTTTCAATCATTTTCTTTGTTTCATTATCACGATTTTTACTTATTGAATCTAATTCTTTTTCGCTAATTTTTATAAGTGTTTCTGCGCATTCTATTGATTCTACCGTTCTTGATAATAATATTTCTGTCTTTTCTTGGTCTGTTATATCATCTCTTGTTAAATTTTTTATATTTTTTATTTTTTTTAATGATTCTATATAATTTTCCACTTTTTCTTTATCTGTTTTTAAACTATTTTCAACATTTTTTAAAATTGTATCTTTAAAATATTTAATCTTACCTTCTATATATTTGTCTTTGGAATTTCCTTCTATTTTTTTTAATAAATCTTGCAACATTTTTTTAAACATTCTTTTTTCAAAAAAATCTTTAATATTTTGTTTTTCCATATCTGTTTCACATCGGTGGATGAATCTCCCTTTAATTGGGGAGTCGTCAATGCTTACATATGTGAGTCCTGTTTCTTTTAATCCTTTATTTAACAGGCTTTCTATTATAATTTCATTTGCAACATCCATAGTAGCATCATTAACTTTTTCCATAAATTTTTTGTTATATGTTATTGGAAAAAATAATCTTTTATTTGGCTCTATAAATTTATTTTCTTTTTCGTTAAATTTTTCTTTGTTTAGTTTATAAACTATAATTCTTTTTTTGTTTTCTTTTAAAGTTTCTTTTAAAATTTCGCCACAATTATTTATTAAATATTCGTCTAGTTTTTCTGTATTATTTTCGAATTGACCGTTTTTGTCGACTATAAAATATTTTTCAGAAAATGGTTTGTTGTCCGCTAAATATGATTTTGTTATATTATCAGCAAACTTATAGGAATCTTCATAGAAATTGTTTTTCATTTTATTCTTAAAAGCGTTTAAAAATTGTTCTTCAATATCTGTTTTTTGTATTTTGTTTTTTTCTAAATATTCTATAATTTTTGTTGAAACATCTTCCACAGCTTTTTCCACTTCTTTTTTATTCATGATCTCTTCATTTTTGGGGAGAAGTGTTAATTTTAATTTATTTGATTCTGCGAAAAAGGAAATATCTAAAAATGGACAATTTTTTTCATCAAATATTTTTTGAATGAACTTTGGTTTTAAACAATTTATTGTTTTTACCTTTTTTTCTGTGAAGTTTGGGATTATATATTCTATTGTGATATTACCATCAGATTTTTTTGGCGTTGAAATTCCGTCTTTTATTTCAAAGTAGTTAAATAGTCCTGTTCTTTTTGCATAAATTGGGGAAACATCAATTTCAAAATAGTCTTTATTTTCCTTTTTTTCTTCTATCATGTTTTTAGTTTCTTTGTCTTTTCTTTTGCTAAAATAAAATTTTTCTAACAAACTTATTGGTTCACTTGCTTCTTCTAGATTTTTAACTTTTAAATGAATTGTTGGTTTATTGTTTACTATATTTTCAAAATAATAATCTTTTATTTCATCAAAGTTGTTTTTTAACATTTCTTTATAAACTCCACCAGGGTCTAACCCAAATTTCTTTCTTATTTCTTTCGTTTCTTTAAAGAAAAGTGCGTCCTCATTATTTTCTGAAGGATTCTCTTTTCCATACATTTCTAACAGTATGCGGCTTGTTTCTTTCCCAAAAATTTTGTTTAAAATCTCTCTGTTAAATGTGTGCATATTGTCATTTAAAAAGTCTGCGTAACCAGTTAACTGCTTTCCTAAATATTCCATTTTTTCCTTGTTATGTAATGTGTTTTTGTCTAAATTAATAACTACTAACGCAATATCATTATCTAAATCAAAAATGTTTGTAAATGCATTAATTCCACTATCAGCATTTTTATCATTAACATCATATAAAGATTTCCAAGGTGCTATTACTCCTAAGTTATTGCTTGTTAAAAGATGTTCAACACAGTGCGGCTTACCTTCGTTATTTTTCACTTTAACTGGAAAAGCAATTGTACATTTTGTTTCATTATCTTCTTCGTTAGTTAATGTGACCATCCTATTGTTTTCATTAAAATATAGACTAATTCTTTCTGGTGTTGTGAAAAGTTTTTTAAATTTAACTCCTCCTATTTCAGTTATGTTATTTTCTTGTGATGGAATTGAATTTTTTTCTTTTATATCATCATTTTCTTTTTTTGGTAGATTGATATTTTCATTTTGTTTTTTATTTCGTTTTTTATTTCTCTTGGTCTTTTTGTTTAGAAATTTTATGTTTTCAATTTGTTTTTTATTCTGAGTGAGATTTTTGTTGTTTTTTGTTGCAAAAGTAGTTATATTTAAAAATAATGTTAAAGCGGTTGATATGCTTAATATTTTTAAAATTTTATTATTTTTCATGATTAATTTCACTTCCTTGTTTTCATTCTATATACTTTATGTATATTCTTTATTTGTTTAATTTTTGTATGACTTAGGGCGTTAATTTAGTATAACTGTTCTATAGATTAATTGTCAAATTAAACTAATTGTAAATTTTTAGAATAACAATTTGATTTTTTAATTTTATATATATTGCATAAAATATGTATATTTTTCATAATATAATTTGTCAAAACTTGTGCTAATATTATAACATATATTTAATTTATTTTCAATATAAAACTATTTGTAAATTTTTGGTAGGTTATATTAAAAATTAGTTTTTTAAAAGATTTTATTGTTAAAATAATTTGGAATCAATATAGATAAATTAAAAATTTTTTTATATAATAAGCATTAAAAAGTTTTAGAAAATTTTATTTTAAACAATATAAATTATAAAAATTGATATTTTTTTATAATATAAATTTGTTGACATTTTGAAAAGTTTAGTTATTTTATATTAATTTATATAAGGAAAATATTATTTATTTTAATTTAAGGTAGCGATGAATTTTTTTAAAAAATTTTGTTTTTAAAATAATTCGGAATTAATATAGGTAAATTAAAAATTTTTATATATAATAAGCATTAAAAAGTTTAGAAAATTTTATTTTAAATAATTATATTATTTGTTGTTTATATATAAATTAAATTTTCAGAAATAAAAGTAAAAATATATGGTTAGGGAGGTTTAATGAAAAAAATATATATTTTAAGTTAATTAATTTAAGTTTAGTTTAAACCAATTAAAATAAGTATAAATTTTTAATTAAAAATTTTAAAAAAACAAATGTTTGCAACTATTAATTATTAGAATGTTAATTTAATATTTTATTTGTGGTAGAAAATATAATAGATATTATTATTAATTTGTATTTGAAATTGGTTAGAGGAATGTGTTAACTAAAATATATTAAAAGATAATAAAATAAATGGTTAACTGCATCTCTTTAACAGTTAACCATATCATATTGATATAAAATTTATATTAAAAGTAATTTTGTCAAATTAATGTTTAAAAAAATTTGTTTGTTATTTTTTGTTCATATATTTACTAATTATTTCTCCTGCATAATATAAATATATTATACTTAAATTATACATATTATAAATATTTCTTTCTTTTGAGCCTGTTTCACCTGCACATATTTTGTTAATTTCATCAAAGTGATCAATTTTAACCGAAAGACGTAAACCTTCTGAATTTAGTTCTTTTTCCACTTCAAATTTATCGACCATTAACTCTATAAATCTGCCAATTTCACCACTTTCTAATTGTTCATTTAAATTTTCTAATTTTATATCATTTTGTTTTTCAAAATTTCTATATTGATTATAAAAGTGTATTCCTAAAATTGTTCTTAAAATTTCTTTTAAATTAATTTGTATTTTTTTCTCATTTTTTTCATTTAAAGCATTAATTAGCGCCACTTTAAGTTTATAAAGTGATATTGAATTATCTTTTGCACTGGTTAGCAATTGTTGTCCTATGAATTCTTCAAAAGTTTCTAATCTTTCTTCTTCACTTTTTGCATACACATAATTGTTGAAGTTTTGGTGATATAAATGTTCCATTTTTTCACCATCTTTATAATTTCTTATAATATCATCAAATTCTTTAACTTTTTTTTCTTCATCTTCGGTTACTTCATAATTTTTAGATATTTTTTCCATTTTTTCGGTGTCATTTTTTGGCACAGCAAAAGCGCTTAAACTTGATATACTTGAAATTAGAGCTGTTATAAATATAATTTTTTTAAATTTTTTTTTCATTTATATTCTCCTTTTAATAAATTATTTGTATAAAATTATTAGAAATTTGTCAATAAAATATATATAATGGCAATATTATATATTATATGTTAAAAAATGTAAAGTATTTTTGACAATTTTTATAAAAAATAATAAAATTTTGATAATTTAAATTAAAAAGTTTTATGTTATTAAAAATAAAAATATTTCATGTTTAAATTTTTCTAATTATGTTGTATTTAAAAAAATTTTGTGATATTATCGTTAGTGTTACGGATAAATTTTTTAAGGGTTAAATTTATGGATGAATTTATTAAAGTAAAAGGGGTTTATTTTTCTTATTCCGAAAAAGAAGAGTTTGTTTTAAGAGATGTTAGTTTTAATATAAAAAAAGGGCAAAAGGTTGCAATTGTGGGGGCAAATGGAAGTGGAAAGTCAACACTTTCTAAAATGTTAAACGCTATATTGTTGCCAACCAAAGGGGTTATTTTTGTTGATTTAATAGATTGTTCTAAAAAAGAAACTGTTTTTGAAATACGAAAAGATGTTGGTTTAATTTTTCAGGATCCAGATAATCAGATTGTTGCAACAACTGTTGAAGAGGATGTTGCTTTTGCTTTGGAAAATTTGTGTGTTCCTCAAGAAAAAATGTGTTTAGCTATAAAAAAAGCCTTAGATTCTGTTAGGATGGGGGAGTTTAGAAAAAAATCTGTTGAAAAGCTTTCTGGTGGTCAAAAAAGTAAGGTTGCTATTGCAGGGGTTTTGGCAATGAACCCAAAATGCATAATTTTTGATGAATCCACAGCAATGTTAGATCCAAAAAGCAGAAAAGAAGTTTTAAACATAATGAAAGAACTAAATGAAAAAAGAGGAACAACAATAATAAACATAACTCATAATATGGATGAAGTTATTTTTTTTGACGATGTTATTGTTTTAAAAGATGGAAAAGTTTTAAAGCAAGATAGCCCACAAAATATTTTTTCTGATGAATTGGTTTTAAAACAAGCAGGTCTTTGTTTACCACAGGTTACTAAACTAATTAATATGCTTTATAAAGAAGGTTTTGTTGAAAAAAAGGTTGTTCTTTCTGTTGATGAATGTGTTTTGGTTTTGTCTAATTTATTGAAAGGAGAAAAAAATTTTTGAGTGCTGTTGAATTTAGGAATGTTACATATTCTTATGATTCTATTGAAAAAGAAAAAAAATATGCTCTAAAAAATGTTAGTTTTAAAATAGAGCAGGGGGATTATGTTTGTTTGGTGGGGCACACTGGTTCTGGAAAAACAACAATTTTAAAACATATTGGTGGGATTTTAAAGCCTGAAAGTGGAGAAATTTTAATTAACGGGGTTGATATATTAAAAGGAAAAAATTCTTTTAAAAATGTTAGCAAAGATATTGGGTTTGTTTTTCAAAACCCTGGATATCAGTTATTTGAAGAAACTGTTGAAAAAGATATTGCTTTTGGGCCGATGAATTTTGGATTTGGAGAAGAAGAAATAAAAAAAAAGGTTTTAAGGGCGGCAGATTTGGTTGGCCTAGACGAAAAACTTTTAAATAAAAGCCCTTTTGAGCTTTCTGGTGGACAAAAAAGGCGGGTTGCAATTGCAGGGGTTATTGCAACAAGTCCTAAAATTTTGCTTTTAGATGAGCCAACATGTGGGCTAGATCCAATGGGAAAAGAAAAAATTTTAAATATAATAAAAAGATATAATGAAGAAGAAAAGGCAACTGTTTTGGTTGTAACGCATAACATGAATGATATATTCTCATATGCAAAAAAAATTTTGGTTTTAAACAAAGGAGAAGTTTTTAGTTATTGTGGTGTTAATGAAACCTTTAAAAAGTTTGAAGAACTAAAAGAAATAGGGCTAGATATTCCTGATATTGCTAAGGTTTTTTTAGAGCTTAAAAAAAGGGGGTTAGTTGAAAGAAATGATGTTTATTCTGTTGAGGAAGCTTTTAAAGTAATAAAAAATATTTTGTTAAAAAAGGAGATAAAAAATTGAGAAGTGTAACCTTTGGGCAATATATTTGTGGCAATTCTTTTATGCATAAAGCAACTCCAAACACAAAATTAATTGTGACTTTTATATATATTTTTATTTTGTTTTTTTTGAATAATATTTTGCCATATGTTTTCACGTTTTTTGTTGTTATGTTTTTATATAGAATTTGCAAAATTCCTTTTAAGATGGCTGTTAAAAATATTAAATCTATTGCTATACTACTAATTTTCACTTCTTTAATAAATTTGTTTTTTTCTAGCAAAGGGGAAGTTTTGTTTGAATTTTTGTTTTTAAGAATAACAAAAGAATCTTTATTTATAACTGTTTTAATTTTGGTTAGGCTTTTTTTGTTGATGATTGGTGTTTCTATTTTAACATATACAACTCTTCCTCTTGATTTAGCAAGGTCTTTGGGAAATTTGTTTTTGCCTCTTAAAAGGTTTAAATTTCCTGTTGAGGAGGTTTCCATAATGCTTTCTATTTCAATTCGATTTGTTCCTCTTTTAATTTCTGAAATAGAAAAAATAACAATTGCACAAAAGTCTCGTGGAGCAGACATTAAAGGAAAAGGAATTAAAAAAAAGATGCGGTTTATTGTTTCTATTTTGGTTCCTTTGCTTATTTCTTCTTTTAAAAGAGCAGATGAACTTGC
The DNA here is from genome assembly GCA_902772105.1 of Oscillospiraceae bacterium. Taxonomy (GTDB): domain Bacteria; phylum Bacillota; class Clostridia; order Oscillospirales; family Ruminococcaceae; genus RUG12519. The sequence continues at coordinate 19,113 of CACXZI010000009.1, forward strand.
TGTTGCTATGGAGTCTAGATGTTATTTAATTGGCGCTAAAAGAACAAGATATATAACATTTAAATTTGGAAGAAATGATTTATATTTAATTTTTGGAGCTGTTTTTTTGTTTATATCTATGTTTATTTTTAATAGTTTTAATTTTTGGAGGAACTTTTGAAAAGATATCTTTTTTGTATTAGTTTTAATGGAACAAATTACTGCGGTTGGCAGGTTCAAAAAAATGGAATTAGTGTTCAAGAGGTTGTTCAAGACGCAATTGAAAGGGTTGTTGGGTTTAGGGGAGATGTTGTTTCTTGTTCTAGAACAGATGCAAAGGTTCATGCAAATAATTTTTATTTTCATATGGATCTTTCAATTAAAATTGAAATTGAAAAGCTAAAATTTGCAATAAATAATGCTTTGCCGCTTGATATTTGTTTAAAAGAAATAAAAATTGTTGACAAAAGTTTTCATGCTAGATATTCTGTTAAAAGAAAAGAATATATATATAAAATTTGGAATAAAAACGTTAGAAATCCTTTTTTAAAAGGTTTAGTTTTAAATTATAATTTTAAAATAGATTTAGAAAAAATCAAAAAAGCAGCAAAATTTTTTTTGGGAAAGCACAATTTCACTTCGTTTTGTAATGTTAAAAGCGATGTTCAAGATAAGGTTCGAACAATATATTCTATTGATATTTTTTTTGACGGGGATATTTTAATATTTAAAATTGTTGGAGATGGATTTTTATATAATATGGTTAGAATTATTGTGGGGACTTTATTAGAAGTTTCAGAAGGGAAGATAGATGTTTTAGATATAGAAAAAATAATAGAAAAAAAAGACCGAAAATATGCAGGAAAAACTGTGAAAGCGGATGGGTTATATTTAAACGATGTTACATATTAAATAAAAAACAAAAAGGAAATAAAAATGAGAAAAATATTAGATGTTAATCTACATAGAAAAATTAGAAGAAAAAAGAAGATAAAAAAATATTTTAAAATTTTTCTTTTGTTTTTCTTTATATTTTTAGGTGTTTTTGCTGTTTGGAACCTTTCTTTAAAAAGAATCATTTTTGGAGCAAAAAATGAAAATTTTCCTATTTTGTTTTCAGGAGATTCTGTTTTGGGGTTTCAAAAAACAAAAGCTGGGTTTTGTGTATTAACAAATAATCAGTTTAATTTTTATAAAAATGATGGAGAAAGAATTAGAAATGTTGTTAAAAACAGTTTAAAAACAAGAATTAGTTCTAATGGAGATGATGTTTTATTATTTGAAAAAGGGGCTAAGAATTTTAGTATACATAATGAAAAAAAAGAGATTTTTTCTGATGTATTGAAAAATTCAATTATTTTTGCTAAATTTTTTAATAAAGGTTATGCATTTGTTACAAAAAGTGAAGATTATTCTTGTGAATTGGTTGTTTATAACAATAAAAATGAGCAGATCTATAAATGGAGTTGTGCTGAAAGTTTAATTATTGATTTTGATATTTCTAACGATTTTAAAACGTGCGTCGTAACAACTTTTGGGACTAAGGAAGGTTTTTTAAAGGCCTATATTTATGAATTAAATTTTTCATCTGATAGAGAAAAGTTTAAAAAGGAGTTTTTAAAACAAATGCCACTTGCAATTAAAAAATTTGGTTCTATTTTGGTTTTTGTATGTGAAAATAATGTTTTTTTTCTAGACTCTAATAAAAATATTATTAATTCTGTTGATTTTGGAAAAAACCTTAATAATTTTGAATTAACCGATGGTGGATATTTTATTAGTTGTTTTTCTGGGCTAGATAAAGATAATTTTTGTGAAAATGTTGTTTCCTACGACAAAATGGGAAATAAAATAGCAGAACTTAAAATAAATGAAAAGGTTAGAAAAATAAAAAGTTTTGGGTCAGATATTTTAATTCTAACCGATGAAGAAATATTTCACACCAACATTAATTTTAGAAATATTAAAAAAATAAAAAGTTTTGGAGAGATGGAAGAAATTTTTTATTATAAACCCTATTTATATTTTGTTTCTATGAATAAAGTTAATAGAGTTTTATTGAATTAGAGGTGAAAATAAATAGATAAAATAATTCCATGTTTATATGACGTTTTTGTGGTTTTAGTTATATCACATAATGTTATAAATTGTTATAAAAAAGGGTTTATGAAAAGTTTAATTTCCGTTTTTAGCTATATTTTTGGAATGATTGTTTCTCATATTTTAGGAAAGTTTTTTTTAAGTAATTTTATTAAAAGTAGTTTAATGAGTGGTGTTGAAGATGCTTTAATTAAAAATTTTAATATAACAGAAAATATGGAAAAAGCTTTAAAAGGTTTTAATTTTTTTAATATACCTTTTTTAGGAGATACGTTAGGAAATAATATTGTTAAAATTTTTTTAGGTAGGCTTTTTTTTGTTGCTTTGTTTTTTTGTATTTTTTCAATTTTTCGTGTTTTAAAAAAATATTTGTTAAAATTAACCAAAATAGCGAAAAAACTACCAATAATAGGAGAATTAGATGGGCTGTTAGGTGCATTATGCGGAGTTTTAAAGGCTTTTATATTTTTATTTATTTTTGCTGTTGTTTGCTTTATTATAATCATTTTAACTAAAGATCAACTCTTTTTTTTAAACAACAACTGCGTTAATTCAACATATTTGTTTTATTTATTTTACAAAATAACAAATTTTTTAAGATAAAAAATTTAATAAAACTACATATTTTATAGGGCTTTTGCTTATAATAAATAAAAAATGTATTTTAAATAATTTTATATTTAGTTAAAATCTCTTGCAAAATTTACAACAATGTAGGATAATTAGGTGTGGAAAATAAAATACTAAATATGAAAGGTTCAAAAACCTTATATATAAAATGAGAAGGAGATTGCGTATGCGCTGCAATAGATGTAAAAAAAGGATAGCAGTTATATTTGTTAGTCGAGAGGTTAATGGAAAGCAAATAACCGAAGGACTCTGTTTAACTTGCGCTAAAGAATTAAAAATTCCAAAAATAGATGAAATAGCAAATAAAACAGGTATGGGAGAACTTGAAAGTATGGGAAACCAACTAATGGGGATGTTTGGAGATAGTTTCGATCCAACTAGCCCTAATTTGCTTGGTTCTCCTTTGTTGCCTGACTTTGGAAGTGGATTTAAAAGCAAAGATAGATCTTCAAGAGAAGATAGCATTTTTGGAAGGGATTTTGAGAAGAAAGATAAAACAAAATATAGATATTTAGAAAGTTTTGGGCTAAACCTAACCGAAAAAGCAAGAAATAAAAAGCTTGATAAAATAATAGGAAGAGATAAAGAAATAGGGCGTGTTATTCAAATTTTATCTAGAAGAACTAAAAACAACCCTTGTTTAATTGGAGAACCAGGGGTTGGAAAAACAGCTATAGCAGAAGGAATAGCTCAAAAAATAGCAGAAAAAGATGTTCCATATCGTTTGTTAAATAAAGAAATATATTTAATAGATATGACTGCATTAATTGCTGGAACTCAATTTAGAGGGCAGTTTGAAAGCAGAGTTAAAGGTTTAATATCGGAAATAAAAAAAGCAGGAAACATAATTCCTTTTATTGATGAGGTGCACACATTAATTGGAACTGGAGATTCTGAAGGGTCTATGAGCGCTGCAAATATTTTAAAACCTGCTCTTTCTAGAGGAGAAATACAGTTAATTGGAGCAACAACTTTTAATGAATATAGAAAATATATAGAAAATGATTCGGCTTTAGAAAGACGTTTTCAAACTGTTAATGTTGATGAACCTTCGCCTGAAAATAGCATTAATATTTTAAAAGGTATAAAAACTTATTATGAAGAATATCATAAAGTTAAGGTTGATGATGTTATAATAAGGGAGGCAGTTAGATTATCTGAAAAATATATAAACGATAGATTTTTGCCAGATAAAGCAATAGATTTAATGGATGAAGCATGTGTTTGCAGATCTTTAAGAAGCAAAGAAATAACAGAATATGAACAGTTAGAGGATAGGAAAAAAGAATTATTAAAAAAAGAAAGAAATTTAGAAGAAGAAATAGCACGTTCTGAAGATGTTGATTATGAACGAATTGTTAAAACAAAATATGAAGAAATAGCAAAGTTGAAAGAAGAAATTAGCAAAATAGAAACTAGGATTATGGAATTAAAAGAAATAATTTCTATGGTTTATGTTGAAAAGGAAGATTTATATAGGGTTGTTACTCTTTGGACTGGAATTCCTAGTGAAACAATTAAACAAAGTGAGATGGAAAAACTAAATAATTTAGCAGATGCTTTGAAAAATAGGATTATTGGGCAGGATGAAGCAATAGATTTAGTTTCTGATGCTGTTAAATGTCAAAGAGTTGGAATATATGGAAAAGATAAACCAGTGTCTTTTGTTTTGGTTGGGCCTACTGGAGTTGGAAAAACAGAACTAGCTAAATTAATAGCAGAATATCTTTTTGGAAGCAGAGACAATTTAATTAGATTTGATATGTCTGAATTTATGGAAAAGCACGCAACAGCACGTTTGACTGGGTCTCCTCCAGGGTATGTTGGGTATGATGACGCTGGGCAGTTAACAGAAAAGGTTAGAAGAAAGCCATATTCTGTTATATTATTTGATGAAATAGAAAAAGCACATCCAGACGTTATGAATATATTACTGCAAATTTTAGACGAAGGAAAATTAAGCGATTCTCATGGAAGAAATGTTAATTTTAGAAATACTATAATTATTATGACATCAAACGCTGGAAGTAATGAAAAGGTTGGAATTGTTGGTTTTGATAAAACTCAAAATGAAATGCAAAAAGAAAAAGCTAAAAAGGCATTAGAAAAATTTTTAAGACCAGAATTAATGGCAAGAATAGGTGAAATTGTTGTATTTAATAAACTATCAAAAGAAAATTTAAAACAGATTGCAAGATTGATGTTAGACGAATTGAAATTTGCTTTGTTAAGAGAGAAGAATATAAATTTTGGATATGATGATAAATTAGTTGATTTTTTAGTTGCACCTTTAGAAGATGGAAAATATGGAGCTCGAGATTTAAAGAAAGGAATACACGATAAAATAGAAAAGTTTATTGTTAATTTAATATTAAGTGCAAGAGATTTTGAAAAGGTTAGCGTATCTGCAATTGAAGGAGATGTTGTTTTTTATTAAAACATATTAAAATTAAAATTATTTTATAAAATTAAAAAGTTTAAAAATTTAAACGTCTAGTATAAAATAAGACGTTTATTTTTTTATTATTTGTAGACATATGATATAATGTATGTAACAAAAGTTTAAATGATATAAAATGTTTTTTTGGAGGTTTTTAAATCTTATGAAAAAGAGCAAGAAAGATATCTATAGTAACAAGCTAAAAGATTTTGAAAACAACAAAAAATCAGGAATTTTAAATAGAAATGTTCATAGAATTTTAAAACTTATTGGAAAAATATTTGTTTGTTTTATTCTTTTGTCGATTATTGTTTTTAGTATTGTCGTAACCGCGCTTACTGTATATGTTATGAAGGCAACAGATACACAAACTGACATTAATTTAGAAAAACAAAGCATTGTGGGAAGTGAGCACACTAGCATATTTGGTGAAAATGAAAAAGGGGAGAATGTTAAACTAAATGTTATAGATTCTGGTGTTAAAAGGATTTGGGTTGACATTGCAGATGTTCCTCAAATTGTTAAGGATGCTGTTGTTGTAACCGAAGATCATAAGTTCTATAAACATGATGGAGTGGATTTTTTTAGAACTTTTGGTGCATTTAGTAATATGTTTTTGCATTTTTGGAGCAGTAATCAAGGTGGTTCCACAATAACGCAACAGCTATTAAAAAACATAACAGGGCAACGAGATGTTCATGGAATTAAAGGAATATCTCGAAAAATTAATGAGATATATAAAGCTATGAGCTTAGAAAAAAGATATAGCAAAGATCAAATTTTGCAGGCATATTTAAATATAATTTATGTTGGACATGGAAATTATGTTGGAATAGCAACAGCTGCAAAGCTATATTTTAATAAAGATTTAAAAGATATTAAAATAGAAGAAGCTGCATGTTTAGCAGCTATGATTCGAAATCCTGGTAGATATGATATGCTTAAAAATAAAGACAAAATTTTTCATAGGAGAAATTATGTTATAGACAGACTATATGATTTAGGAAAGATAACAAAACAAGAAGCTGAACAAGCTAAAAAAACTCCTGTTATTGTGCATCGTGGAAATATAAATAAAGATAAGCAGGATGAATATCAAAGTTATTTTGTTGACACTGCTTTGAATGAAGTTGTTTCTGAATATATGAAAAATAAAAAAATTGAAGATTGGAATGCAGCAAATGAACAAGTTAAGAAAAGTGGTTTAAAAATCTACACAACAATTGATATTGATATGCAAAAAAGGCTTGAGAGTGAATATGAAAAATTAAGCTATCCTAAAAATATACAGTCTGCTTTTGTTATTTTTGATTTAAATGGTAATATGAAAGCTTGTGTTGGAGGAATTGGTAGAAAACCTGTTGGAGATAGGTCTACAATAAATTATGCAACCAGTCATAATTCATTAATTGGGCCGGGGTCAACAATGAAAGCTTTTGTTTATGGTTATGAGGTTGACAAAAATAATTTAACATATTCAAGTTTATTTAAGGATGCTCCTTGCAAAGTAGTTCAAGGAAAACCATGGCCAGAAAACATAGGAGATAAACATACAGATAAAATGATTACTGTTTATCAAGCGGTTAAAAAATCGTATAACACAGTTGCAGTTAGAGCTTTAGAATCGTTTGGAAAAAACGAGCCAAGAGATTTTTGTTCATTTTTAAAGAATAAGTTAAATTTTTGGAGTATAGTTGAAGCAAAAAACAGAACAAAAGATGGAAGAGCTGATGATAATAGTGCAATTGCTATGGGATCTTTAACGCAAGGTGTTTCGCTTTCTGTTTTGACTAATGCACTACAAATTTTTGCTAATGGGGGAACATTTAGAAAAGGAACAACTTTGAAAAAAGTTTATGCTCAATCTGGTGAAGAAATTTTAAAAACAGAAAATAAAACAACTCAAGTGATATCTAAAGATAGTTCTGCTGTTGTTAATAGGCTTTTAAGAGGGGTTATTGTTGATGGTGGAACTGGTGTTGGTGCTAATTTAGATTCTATGTCTATTGAAGTTGTTGGAAAAACAGGAACAAGTAATGATGGAAAAAATTTATCGTTTATTGGAGCAACACCTCATTATGTTGCTGGAATTTGGATTGGAAGCACTAATGGAAAAGATATTTCAAAATCAGGAATAAGGCCTGCTGTTGTTTGGGGAAATGTGATGAGAAATGTTTTAAGAAATAAAGATAAAGGTAAATTTTCAACAGTTGCAGCAAAAGAGCAAATTTATTGTTCTGCTAGTGGGCTTTTAGCAAATGGATCTTGTCCTAAAAAAGAAATAGGATATTATAAAAGAGATAATTATTTAGAAAAATATTGTAATATGCACAGATAGTTTATATTTTATAAAAATAGTTATTTGGTTCTTTAAATAAGAAAATTTTGTTTATGAATAAAACTAATTGAGGTTTTTTGGAATTTTAATAAAAAAATATATAACAATTTTATATTTTTTCATTAAAATAAAATGTTAGTATAAAATATTTTATTATATATATAGCTTAAACATAAAGTTAAATTTATTAGGCATATTGCTTAATTTTATTATGTTTTATTTAAAAATAAGGTATTTAAATATATTATTTTATAAATAAAAAATTTTGTATCAAATATTTTGAGTTATTCGATTAAGTAAAAATATTATTTAAAAATTTAATTTTTTGTGTGAATAATAATACATTTTTTATTTAATATTTAATAAAAATAAGATATATGAGTTTTTATAATACTATAATTTAGTTAAAAAAATATTATTTTAAGATTAAAAAATTATATATAAAATGTGAATTTATAATATGTTTTATTAGTTACTTATAGTTTTAATTTTAAAATGAAAGGATTAAAATCTTATAATTTAAAATATATTAATTAAATTTGATATTTATTTTTTGTGGATTTAAATAGTTTTAATTTATATAGAATATTAAGTATAGTAAGATATTTTTTAAAGATAATTTGAAAAATTTCTAGTTTAATTTTAATTTTTTGAATTATTAGTATATCATTTTATGGTGTAAATATAGTAATTATTTTGAAGATAATAATAGACAAAGTATATATAGAATATTTTAAATTTTTAAGTTGGATGGAAAATATTGTTTTTAGTATGAATTAAAATTTTTTTACAATATTTATTTAGTAAAAAAATAACTATTTAATTAAATTTAGAAAATCTATATAATATAATATAAATATATAAAAAATACTATAAATAAATTTTTATGTATAAAATATTTTGAATTGTTTAATAATTTTTATTTTAAATAAGCTCTATTTTAAATTTGAAAAGAATTTTATATAAACATAAATTTTATAATAGTTTCATTATGTATATATAGATTAAATATAAAACTTAATTTATAAGTAAATTCTTTAATTTTATTATGTAAAAAAAAAAAAAAATATTGTTTTGAATTAAAAAAATTTTATAAAAATTATTTAGTAAAATTATATAAATATATTATATAAAATTAAATATTTTAATAAGAAAAATTTATTTTAAATTTTATTATATTACTTTAAATTAAAAAACTTTATATAAAAAATATTTTAACACTAATTTTAAATTTTATTATATTACTTTAAATTAAAAAA
>CACXZI010000010.1 GCA_902772105.1 Oscillospiraceae bacterium
AAATATTCCTCCTTAAAAAACTATATATAATATAAGCTAAAAAGGTATTTTTGTAAATAAACAGCATAATAATATTAATACTAAAAATATTGAAAATTTGTAGATTGTAATATATAATTAAAAGGTTAAAATATAATTTTATTTTAAGCTAAAAAGGGTTTTTTTATATTGTTTTTAATTTTTTATAATCAACAAAATCTTTTTGTTCCTTCATTTTTTCTACTCGTAAAAATTGCTGTTTTAAAACATTTAAAAAATGCTCCCCTGCCATATGTAAATCTTTCATAGAAATATTCCTCCTTAAAAAACTATATATAATATAAGCTAAAAAGGTATTTTTGTAAATAAACAGCATAATAATATTAATACTAAAAATATTGAAAATTTAATAATATTAATACTAAAAATATTGAAAATTTATAGATTGTAATATATAATTAGAAGGTTAAAATATAATTTTATTTTAAACTAAAAAGGGTTTTTTATATGAAGAATTTTTTTAAAGAGATATATTATTCTTTTGTTCACTATTTCAAAACAACAGATATGCTTTTATTTTTTATGTCCATTGGAGCGAGTTTAATTAGTTTTCCTTTAATATATTCGCTATATCCAAATGCTATAAAAACTTTACGCCCGTTTTATATTCAAATTGTTTCTAGTGCCATCGGAGTTATTTTTGCAATTATAATATCAAACATAGACTACCACAAAATTGAAAAATATATAAAACATATAGCAATAACAGCAATTGTTTTAAATCTTCTCCCTTTCACACCAATAGGAAAAGACAGAGGAGATGATATGTTAACAAATGCTGGATCTGGTTCTGCTAATTTAAACTGGGTTAACATTGGTTTCACAAGAATTCAACCTTCAGACTTTTTAAAAATTGCATTTATCTTAACATTTTCATACCATTGCTCAAAGGTTTTAAAAGATATAAATAAACCAAAAGTTTTGCTAAAAATTGCGCTTCATGCTTTAGTTCCAGTTTCAATAATATTCATTCAAAAAGATTATGGAACAATGAGTGTTTTTTTGTTTATTATAATATGTATGGCACTAGTTGCAAACACAAATTGGAAGGTTATTTTAGCAATGGGAGCGGCAGGAGCAGTTCTACTTATGCTTTTTTTAACAAATAATCTACCCGAATATCTTCTAAAAAGATTTTATGTTTTACACCACCTAGAAGAAGAAAAATTAGGAATTGGATGTCAACAATATACAGGAAGAACAGCACTAGGAACAGGTGGAATTTTTGGAAAAGGTTTTGGTTCAAAAGATATTTTATATTCAACACAAGAACTCCACAACGACATGATTTTTGCGCATATAGGGCAAATTTTTGGATTTATTGGTTGTGTTGCCGTTTTACTTTGGGTTTTGGTTTATTGTGCTAGAATATTAAAAATAGGGAAAGATGCTAAAGATAATCTTGGTTGTTTAATCTGTGTTGGAGTTTTTTCAATATTCTTTTTTCAAGCTGCAATAAACATAGGAATGGTTTTGGTTATTTGCCCTGTTATTGGAATTGCTCTTCCCTTTTTTAGCGCTGGTGGAACCTGTTCTCTTTCAACATATATGTTATTAGGAGTTGTTTTGAGTGTTAAAAAACATTCATATCGTCTAACACTTTTTTAAAATTATATTTAATATTAAGTTAAAATTTAAGGAGAAAAAAATGAGAGTTATAACAGGAATAGCAAAGAAAAAACCTCTTTTAACCATAAACGAAAGCACACTTAGGCCAACAACCGGGAGAGTTAAAGAGGCTATGTTTTCTATAATACAGCTAAACATTAATGATGCAAACGTTTTAGATCTTTTTTCTGGATCTTTCCAACTAGGAATTGAAGCACTTTCAAGAGGAGCAAAGTGCTGCACATTTATAGATTCTTCAATTAAATCATATAAAATTGGTATACAAAATTTAAAATCGACAAAACTAGAAAAGAAAGCAAAGGTTTTGTTAACAGATGGAATAAAATTTTTAAAAAACATAAAAGAAAAATATGACATAGTGTTTCTAGACCCACCATATAAAACAAATTTATTAGAACAAGCGTTAGAAATAGTTTCAAAAAAACTAAATGAAAATGGTTTAGTTATTTGTGAACATCTAAAAAGTTTAAAATTAAAAGAACATTATGACGACATAAGATTGCAAAAAGAATATAGTTATGGTAGAATAAAGTTAGCTCTTTATAAAAAACAAAGTTTATAAACAAGAGGGTGTTTAAAATTAAAATTGCAATATTTCCAGGAAGTTTTGACCCAATAAATAATGGCCAATTAGACATAATTAAAAAAGCATCAAATCTTTTTGACAAATTAATAGTTTTAATCGTCAAAGATAACGCAAAAAAATCTTTGTTTTCGGTCGAAAATAGGTTAAAATTTATTAAAACAACAACTTTAAATATAAAAAATGTTGAAGTGGATTTTTGGCCAAAGCCTTTAGATGAATATATTTCGCTTTGTGGAGCATGTGCAATAATTAGAGGTTTAAAAAGTAAATCTCAACTAACATCCGAAATAAATTTTAAAGTTTATAATGAAACTTTAAATGAGAATGTTATGACGATTTTTTTATTACCAAACCCAAAGAATATATATATAAATTCTGAACTTGTTAAAAAGCTTTGTCTATTGAAAAAAAATTTAGGTTCTGTTGTTCCAAAAACAATAGAAGAAGAAATTAAAAATGAGGTTTAAAAATGAATGTTAATAGTTTATTAGACAAATTAGAAAATATAATAGCAGGAGCATGGCGCATTCCGATGACCAAAGGAAAATGTGCTGTTTCTGCGCAAGAAATACAAAATCTAATAGACGATATTCGTTTAGCACTGCCAAAAGAAATAAAGCAAGCAAAAATAATTGTTGAAGACAGAAATAATATATTAAACGATGCAAGGCAGGAAGCAAAAAACATAATAGGAAATGCTCAAAAACAAGCAAGATACATAATTAGCGAAACACACATAGTTAAACAATCTAAAAGAACAGCATCACAAATGCTACTTGAAGCAAAACACAAAACAAATGACATGCGACAAAACACAAACGAATATGTTGAGAGTTTAATAGATAATTTAGAGAAAGCACTGCAACTAACCCTTAAAAACTTTAGAACAACAGTTCGAGAAACAAAACAGGTTATTAAAAAAAGCAAACCAAAACTTTAAAATTTAAAATATTATTTACATATATCAAACAAAATCTTTTATTAGAATATCTATTTAAATATTTTTACAAAATAATATGTTGATTTATCTATATATTAAATTTTATTTTTAAGTCGCTGTATAGTTCACAGCGACTTTTTATTAATTATTATTCTAAAAATATATTAAAAAATAACATTAACTCTAACATAATAAATATTTTTCTAAATCTTATTTTAATTTTTCTTATATAAATTAGCTAAACTTTTAAAACTAAATTAATATTTTATATAACACAAACTAAATTTATTGCAATTTAATTTTAATAAATTTATATACACACATAAATATTCACGTAAATTTATTAAACCAGATAAAATTTTATTTTTAAGTTGCTTAAAATTTATTATTTTATTTAAATTCATCAAAAAAATTTAGTCAATATTTTTATTACAAATTTTAAACCAAAAATATATTATATTTTTTAATATATAAACATAATAAAATATTTCTATAAATTAAATTAATATACCCCCAACTAGAACATTAACTATTTTAAAATTAAATTAATTAATTTTTCCATAAAATAAACTCTTTTATTTTTAATTATAAAATTTTGATTTAAAATTTTATTTTTGGGCAGAATTTTATTGCATCAAAAATAAAGGAGGGGAAAACAATGGAACAGAATTTAAAACAAAATTTTTTTCAAAATGAATTGCAAATTTTTAAAAAAACCTATAAAACAACAATTTTTTTTATATCCAATAATATATATAAAAACACCTGTCTCTTTGAAAACATTATTAAAAATTTAGTTTTAAAAATCACAAACCATTCTAAATTAAAAAAAATTAACTGCTTCCCAAGAAGCCCAACGACATTTTAAAATCATATAATTTATAATTTTTCTTCCCTATAATAAAAAACTTCCCATTAAAATATTTAAAAAAATAAATATAAACCTAGAAAAATATAAAAGGAGACGTTTTATGTCTTTAAAAAACGCTGACCAATTTCTATTAGACTGCTATCAAAATGCTAATGAAGAACTAAAAGATATATTAAAAAATATAGACTCAAAATTTGAATCTAAAGAAGCTAAATTTCATTATGTTAGTGAAAAAGCAAAACAACTAGGTTATGATTTTACCCCCAAAGAAATCGCAAGTTCATTTAAAAATTCTAAAAAAATGATATCAGAAAACAAAAAAGATGAAGACCTACCTGATAGTATTAAAGACACCAAATCTACCGATAAAAAATTTTGGGATTCTTTATGGTAAATAAAGCCATTGCAAAATATGCAGTGGCTTTAATTTTTAATAAATTTGTTCACAAAAAAAGACAAAAACTTTAACATAGGTTGCACCAAAAAAGAAAGCAAAATCAAAATAAACAACGAATGAAAAGATAAACTAAATATATTTGAAAAACCTTTAACAAAAAACACACAAAAACCCATTAAAACAGACATAGTAACAACAACAAAAAGTTTTAATTTATTTAAAGGCCTACAAATTTCAAGCAAAACAAAAAGCCCAACAACCCCTAACAAAGTTGCTGAAACATAAGCAATTTCAGAACGGTCTACATTAAAAATGGAAAGCAAAACCTGAACCAAAAGCATATTTATAAGATTACATAAGCCCCCTGGCATCGCCTTTTTCAAAACGTTATGAATGAAACTTCCCTTAACTATTGCTGTTGTTGGCTCTAATGTTAAAAAAAATGAAGGAATCCCAATAGTTAAAGCGCTAATATACATAAATTGATATGGCGTTATAGGAAACCGCAACTTTAAAAACAACGCCAAAAAACTAAACGAAAAAGAAAATATGTTTTTAACCAAAAACAAGGATGCAAACCGCTGAATATTGTTTATTACTCTTCTCCCCTGCAAAACAATTTTTGGCATATGTTCAAAATCTGAATTTAGTAAAACTATTTCACAAGCCTGACTTGCCGCTTCACTTCCAGATGCCATAGCAACCCCAACATCAGAAGCTCTTAGCGCTAAAACATCGTTAACCCCATCTCCAACCATTGCAACTGTATTTTTTTTCTCTTGCAAAAATCTAACTATTTTTCTTTTTTGGGTTGGAGTAACTCTTCCAAATATGTCATATTTATATACTGCATCTTTTAACTCTTCATCTGTTTTAAAGGTTGAAGCATCAACATATGTTTTAACATTTTTTATTTTAGCTTTTTTGCAAACCTGATAAACAAAAACAGGATTATCCCCAGAAATAACCTTAATTTTAACACCTTGGCTCTCAAAAAAATTAAATGTTTTATATATGCCATTTCGAATAGGGTTTTCAAGGCAAACCAAAGAAAAAGGAACAACCAAACCTTTTAAACTATTTTTTTCTATTTCTCCTTCCACCTTTGCAAGAAGAAGAACTCTTTTGCCTTCATTCATGTTTTCTTCAACTCTTTTTTTAATTTTTACATAATCTTCCTTTAAAATAAAATCAGGAGCACCAATAACAAACTTTTCATTATTTTCAAATTCCACCCCAAACCACTTAGTTGTTGAAAGAAAAGGAAAAACCCTTAAAACCTTTAGATTAGAACCTTTAATAAACTTTTCTTTTAAAGCTTTTGCAGTTGGATTATCTGGCGGCATATTATCAACAACAGCGTTTAAAACATCTAAAACTTCTTGTTCTTCTTCCCCTCTTAAAAAATTCACAACATCAACAACCTTCATTTTAGGCTCTGTTATTGTTCCCGTTTTATCAACACAAATTATATTTACTCTTGCTAAAGTTTCAATGCAACTCATATCATGCACCAAAACTTTATATTCAATTAACTTAACAACCCCAACAAGCAAAGCAATACTTGTTAACAAATATAACCCTTCAGGAATCATTCCCACAAGCGCTGCAACAATTGTTGGAACAGATTTTTGATATTCAACTCCTAAAAGAAAAGTTTGCTTTAAAAACAGAACTAAGCCAAACGGAATTATTATAAACCCAATAACCTTAATTATTTTATTTATTGAATTCATCATCTCAGATTTATTTTTCTTAACATCTTTTTTAGCTTCATTTGAAAGTTTGCATGCATAGCAACTATCTCCAACCTTTAAAACTCTTGCAACACAACTTCCAGATAGAACAAAACTTCCAGATAGAAGTTCTTTTCCCTTTTCTTTAAAAACCGGGTCGGATTCACCAGTTAACAAAGATTCATCAACCTGAACTTCTCCTTTTAAAACAACAGCATCAATATTAATTTGATCTCCAGTTTTAAATATTATTATATCGTCCCTAACAACCTCATCATTTAAAATTGTTTGCTCTTTTCCATCTCTAATAACCAAAGACTTAGAAGAAGAAATTAAATTTAACTTATCTATCTTTATTTTAGAACGAATCTGTTGCCCACTTCCAATTAATATATTAAAAAAAATAACCAACAAAAAAGTCATATCTTTATATGCCCCAACCAAAAGCAAACAAACCCCAAGAGCTATAAATATTAAATTAAAATATGTAAAAATATTATCAAAAATAATTCTCCCAACGGTTTTATATGGCTTTTTAGAAGAAACATTTAAAAAACCTTTTTCTTTTAAAGTTTCAACCTGACTTGAACTAAGCCCTTCTTCAACAGTTGCAAAAATTCTTTCATTATCTTCATTATTAAAATCACTATCAATTTTGTTCATAATTTAAACTACCCTCATTTTCACTTTCACCTTTACTTTATTATAAACCACAATTTAAATAATTCAAACATTTATTTTAATTTTAAACTAAATTTTTTATGAAACTTAACAACTTTTAAATATTTTAAAAACTAAACTATAAATAAATCTAAATCTATTTTAAACTAAATTTTTTATAAAACTTAATAACTTTTAAATATTTTAAAAACTAAATTATAAATAAATCTAAATATATTTTAAACTAAAATTTTATAAACTTAATAACTTTTAAATATTTTAAAAACTAAATTATAAATAAATCTAAATCTATTTTAAACTAAATTTTTACAAAACTTAATAATTTTTAAATATTTTAAAATATAAACTATAAATAAATCTAAATATATTTTAAACTAAAATTTTATAAACTTAATAATTTTTAAATATTTTAAAAACTAAACTATAAATAAATCTAAATATATTTAAACTAAATTTTTTATGAAACTTAATAATTTTTAAATATTTTAAAATATAAATTATAAATAAATCTAAATATATTTTAAACTAAATTTTTATAAACTTAATAATTTTTAAATATTTTAAAAACTAAATTATAAATATATTTAAACTAAATTTTTACAAAACTTAATAATTTTTAAATATATTAAAAACTAAACTATAAATAAATCTAAATATATTTTAAACTAAAATTTTATAAACTTAATAATTTTTAAATATTTTAAAAACTAAATTATAAATATATTTTAAACTAAAATTTTATAAACTTAACAATTTTCAAATATTTTAAAAACTAAATTATAAATATATTTTAAACTAAATTTTTATAAACTTAATAACTTTTAAATATATTAAAAACTAAACTATAAATATATTTAAACTAAAATTTTTTATAAAACTTAATAATTTTTTAAATATTTTAAAAACTAAACTATAAATAAATCTAAATATATTTAAACTAAAATTTTATGAAACTTAATAACTTTTAAATATATTAAAAACTAAACTATAAATATATTTTAAACTAAATTTTTTACAAAATTTAATAACTTTTAAATATTTAAAAAACTAAACTATAAATAAATCTAAATATATTTTAAACTAAATTTTTTATAAAACTTAATAATTTTTAAATATATTAAAAACTAAACTATAAATAAATCTAAATATATTTTAAACTAAAATTTTATGAAACTTAATAATTTTTTAAATATTTTAAAAACTAAATTATAAATAAATCTAAATATATTTTAAACTAAATTTTTTACAAAACTTAATAATTTTTTAAATATATTAAAAACTAAACTATAAATAAATCTAAATATATTTTAAACTAAATTTTTTATAGGTTTATTAATTCAACTTTCTAAACTAAAATAGTTAAAATTACGATCTTTATTTAAAATAACCTGTTTCACCTTATTATATATAGAATGAGCATCTAACCCACTATTCTTTAAAAGTTCTTCTGTTGTTGCAGATTCTCCAAATTTATCTTTAATTCCTATTTTGTGAACCATTTTTGGATGTTTTTCACAAAGTAGTTCACAAACAGCAGAATAAAGCCCTCCAATAACACTATGTTCTTCAACTGTGAACAAAAATTCAAAATCTTTTGCTATATCCAAAATTAATTCTTCATCAAGAGGTTTAATTGTGCTTATGTTAACAACTGCTGTTTTTATTCCTTCTTCTTCTAAAAGTTCTGCGGCCTTTAAAGAAAAATATACTTCAACACCTGTTGCAATTAAACAAACAACACTCCCTTTTTTTAGAACAACACCCTTTCCTATTTCAAAATTTTCTATATATTCTGGCCCATTAACATTTGAAGTTAAAAACTTTCCGGTTCTTATATAAACAGGACCTCTAAAACTAGCAGCCTTTTTTATTGCTGCAAATGTTTCAAAATAGTCACAAGGAGAAATAATAGTCATATCAGGAACTGCCCTTAAAATTGCAATATCTTCAATTGCTT
This sequence comes from Oscillospiraceae bacterium, assembly GCA_902772105.1. Lineage (GTDB taxonomy): Bacteria > Bacillota > Clostridia > Oscillospirales > Ruminococcaceae > RUG12519. The sequence continues at coordinate 8,837 of CACXZI010000010.1, forward strand.
GATGTGTTGCCCCATCTTCAGAAGAAGAAAAACCAGAATGAGATCCAATAATTTTAACATTTAAATTTGGGTAGCAAATAGAATTTCTAATCTGCTCAAACGCTCTTCCTGCAACAAATATTGCAAAACTTGCAGCAAAAGGAATTTTTCCAGTTGTGCTAAGCCCTGCTGCAACCCCAATCATATTTGCTTCTGCTATTCCACAATCAAAAAAACGGGAAGGAAATTTTTCTTTAAAAGCTGCTGTTTTTGTTGATGTGCTTAAATCGGCATCTAAAACAACAACATCTTTATTTTCTTCCCCTAATTCAACCAAAGCATGCCCCACTGCATCCCTTGTTGCCATTTTTCTATCTTTCAATTTTTCACTCACCCTTTATTTTTTTTATTTCTTGTTCTAGTTCATTAATTGCAATTTTGTGTTCTTCTTCATTTGGGGCTTTTCCATGCCAAGCTGCTTTATTTTCCATAAAACTAACCCCTTTTCCTTTAATTGTTTTTGCTACAATAATTGTCGGTTTATCTTTAATCATATTAACTTTTTCAAACGCCTTTTCTAATTCAAAAAAGTTATGTCCATCAACATTTAAAACCTCCAACCCAAAAGCTTTAAACTTTTCTTCTAAATTTTTAAAACCAGCAACCTCTTCAATTGAGCCATCTATTTGTAGCCCATTATTATCAACAATAAAGGTTAAATTCGAAAGTTTATTGTGGCAAGCAAAACAAAGAGCTTCAAAAACCTGCCCTTCTTGAAGCTCCCCATCACCTAATAAACAATATACTCTTGCTGATGAATTATTTAATTTTAAACCAGCCGCCATACCACAAGCAGCCGAAATTCCTTGCCCTAAAGAACCAGTAGACATTTCAACCCCTTTTGTTGAATTCATATTTGGATGCCCTTGTAAAAAAGACCCAAACTTTCGCAAACTTTTCAAATCTTCAAAATTTAAAAATCCAGCTTCAGCCAAAACAGCATATAAAGCAGGCGCCGCATGCCCTTTGCTTAAAACAAACCTATCTCTATTTTCTAAATCCGCTTTATTGCAATCAACCCTTAAAACTTTTTTATAAAGATATAGCAAAATATCAAGGCAAGATAAAGAACTTCCAGGGTGCCCTGACCTTGCTAGAAATATGCTATTAACAACATAAATTCTAAGTTTTAATGCTATTTCTCTTAAACTTAATTCTTCTTCAACAACCATAAATTTTTCTCCTACAAAATTTAAAACAATATATTTTATTTAAAAGCTTATATATTTTTTTCTAAACTACTTTAATCTCACTAACAATTCAAAATCTTTACAATAACATATTATAATAATGCAACCCTAAATATTACATCAACTTAACTTAAACTTTTAACTAAAATTTAAATAACATTAATTTTTTAACATTAAATTAAAAATTTAACTAAATTTAAATAACATTAATTTTTTAACATTAAATTAAACCTTTAACTAAAATTTAAATAATATTAATTTTTTAACATCAACTTAACTTAAACTTTTAACTAAAATTTGAATAACATTAATTTCTTAACATTAAATTAAACTTTTAACTAAATTTAAATAATATTAATTTCTTAACATCAAATTAAAAATTTAACTAAATTTAAATAACATTAATTTCTTAACATCAAACTAAACTTTTAACTAAAATTTAAATAACATTAATTTCTTAACATTAAATTAAGCTTTTAACTAAAATTTAAATAATATTAATTTCTTAACATCAAATTAAACTTTTAACTAAATTTAAATAATATTAATTTCTTGACATTAAATTAAACTTTTAACTAAAATTTGAATAACATTATTTCTTAACATCAAATTAAAAATTTAACTAAATTTAAATAATATTATTTCTTAACATTAAATTAAACTTTTAACTAAATTTAAATAACATTAATTTCTTAACATCAAATTAAACTTTTAACTAAAATTTAAATAATATTATTTCTTAACATCAAATTAAACTTTTAACTAAAATTTAAATAACATTAATTTCTTAACATTAAATTAAATTTTTAACTAACTAAATTTTTTAAAAAACTTTCCAAATAAACCAAATTTACTTTAATATCTTATGTAATATAAAATCTAAAAACTTACTATAAAAATTCTTGTTAAAACCACTATAATATTAATATAAACTCAAATTCTTAACAATATCAACCCCCAAACATAATAAATTAAAAATAGGAAAAGCCAAATAAAATATACTAGTTGTCTTTATTAAAATAAAATCAAAATTATTATGTAATAAGCAAATTTTAAAATTAAGTAAAAACCATTTTATCTACATATTTTTTAAAATATTCTATACTTAAATTTAACCCAATTACATAACATTTGATATTTACATTATATCACCTGACAAAAATTTTTCAACCATTAATACCAGATTTTGTAGTGCTTTTTGACTTTTTAAGTCTATTTTAAAACAACAATGCATATTTTTTATTTAGAAATAAAAGTACAAAATAGAAAGGTTAAAATTTTAAAATGCAAAAAAAAGTATTGTTAAAAGGGGCAGTAATTGTTCTTTGTGCTTCAGTTATAACCAGAATTTTAGGCTTTTTCTTTAGAGTTTTTTTAGCAGATAATTTAGGTGCACAAGGAATGGGAGTATATCAACTAATAATGTCTTTATATATGTTAGTTGTAACATTTTCAACATCTGGAATTAGTTTTGCTGTTTCATGCATAATATCCGAAAATATGGCAAAACAAGACAAAAAAAATCCAAAAACAATATTAAAAATTTCGATGCTATTTGCATTTTTGATATCTAGTTTTGTTTGTTTTATTTTAATATTTTTTAACAACCAAATTGCTGAATATATTTTAAAAGACAAAAGAACAACATATTCAATATTTTGGCTTGCTCCAAGTCTTCCTTTTATGGCAGTTTCTTCTTGCGTTAAAGGCTATTTTTTTGCTAAAAGAAAACCAATTTTCCCTTCTATTGCAAGCATAATAGAACAAACAATTAGAATGATTTTTATATTCATTCTTTTAGGCTCTTTTATAGAACAAGGAATAAACACATCGTGTGCAATAATTTCAATTGGAATGACAATATCCGAAATCATATCTTTCTTCTATATGTTTATTCTATATTTAAAAGACAAAAAAACAATCAAAATTTCAAACACCAGCAAAAAAAACATATTCTCAAAAATATTAAAAGTTTCGGTTCCAATTCAAGCAAGCACAAGTTTTAACGCTGCTTTAAAGCTTGTTGAAAGTGTTTTGATAATAGAAAGCCTTAAAATTTTCACACATGGCAATTTAGATGCAGCAACAGGAACATATGGAATAATTAGAGGGATGGTTTTTCCTTTAATTTTGTTTCCAACTTCATTTTTGCAATCTATCATAACGGTTTTAATTCCAGAACTTTCGGGTGCATCAGCAGGAGGAAACAAAAGAGCAATTAGAAAAGCCTGCGATAAATCTTTGCAGCTAACATTAATTATGGGAATATTTGTTGCTGCAATATTCATAATGTTCCCAGACAAAATAGCAGCAATGTTTTATAAAAACCAGGAAGTTGCTCCATATCTTAAAATTTTTTCATTACTATGCCCAATACTTTATGTTCAACTAATATGCATGGGAATTTTAAATGCCATAGGAGAACAAATAGCTTCAATGAAATATAACATATTAGAAGGTGTTATAAAAATTATTTTAATAGCTTTATTTGTCCCAAGAGGTGGAATTAATGCATTTTTAATTTTAACATTTGCTGTGACTATTTTCACCTTATTCTTATTTGCATTCCGTCTATTTAAAGTAACATATTTTCCTATTCTTCTAAACAAAATTTTAATTAAACCTATAGTTGCAATAACAATATCCTGCGCTTTATCTCTTGCGTTAAAAGGCAGATTAGAAGAACTTATTCCAAATTGGATATTTGTTGGTTTATCTAGCGGATTTATATTTACCGTCTATTTTTTATTACTATTTTCTTTAGGATGTTTAAAAAAACCAGAAAGAACAATAATTAAAAAACATATTCCAAAAAAAAATAAAAAAATTTCCTAAAACATAAACTAAACTAAATTTAAAATAACATTTCTTTAAAACAAAAGCTAAAACATAAACTAAACTAAAATTAAAATAACATTTCTTTAAACAAAAGCTAAAACATAAACTAAACTAAATTTAAAATAATATTCTTTAAACAAAAGCTAAAACATAAACTAAATTTAAATAATATTTCTTTAAACAAAACCTAAAACATAAACTAAATTTAAAATAACATTTCTTTAAACAAAAGCTAAAACATAAACTAAACTAAATTTAAAATTATGTATAAATTATTTTATAAAACCTTAACAACATCCTCAAAAACAGCACGATATCTTGGAGGGATTTTTTTATCTACATGATATTTCCCAAAAAACCAATTTTTAAAATCACAATGCATCCTAATTTCCTCCAAAATTGAATTTATAGCATTATCCTGCTTTTTCCCATCACGCAAACAAGGAGTTATTGCCAAAGGCGCTTCATGACTTATTATTAAATCAAACCGACCACGTTCTCTTTTTATGTTTTTAATAACAGAATTAACGCACTGCTTATTCGTAAACTTTTCGGGCCACCAATTATTAGTTTCAAGATCTGATAACAAATCATCATCAAATCCACCACCAAAAGTTAAAATTTTTCTATTATCTATATTAAAAACTTCCCCCTGCATTAAATATACTATATTTCTGGAAATGAACCTAACATGCCCACCATTCCAAACACTAACAGGATATTCTTCAATTAAAGCATTATTATCATTACATCCATCAACAAAAGCAATGAAATATTTTCTCTTAGAAAGCCATTTTAAATTTTTATATTCTTGTTGAGATTTATCCCACAAAAACCCAAAGTCACCACAAACAATTAAAACGTCCCCTCTTTTTATCTTTCTAAATGCTGGATTTTCTAAAAAAGGTTCAATTTGCCCATGTTTGTCACCAGTAACATAAATCAATAAATAACCTCCTTTTCTTTAAAGGTTCCGAAAATTTAATAAATAAATTAATTATTTTTATAAAAATGTGATATAATTATATACTGTATGAACTATAATATTATATGTTAACTTAAACACATTTTATTTCAACTACTGCTAATTTTAAATCATTTTTAGGAGAATGTCTATATGAAATTTACCAAAAATATTTCAATTTTGTTTTTTCTATCATTTATATTCCTTTTTTTTAATATTACAACAAAAGCTGTTAAAAATCCATTTGGTTTAGACGTTAACATTGAAAGTGATGCTATATATTTTGTTAACGAAGACACAAACACCATAATTTACGAAAAAAATAAAAATTTGAAAATTCCTTGTTCTGCTCTTGCAAAGATGATGACAACAATTTTAGTTTTAGAATCTAAAGAATGCAAAGAAAACCCAAAAAAATTTTTAAATAAAAAAATAACCGCAAGCCCAGAAATTTTCGATAGATTATATTTAAAAGGAGCCTCAAACGCAAACCTTAGAAAAGGAGAAACAATAACCGTTAAAGATGCTTTATTTGCAACAATGATCCAATCTGCTTGTGAAGCTACTATGATGCTTGTTGAAATGTTTTGCAAACAAAACACCGAAGAATTTGTTAATATGATGAACGAAAAAGCAAAAGAGCTAAAAATGGAAAACACAAATTTTGTAGACCCAGATGGGCTAGACACTTCATCTCAACAAACAACAGCATATGACATGTATCTTCTAACCAAATATTGTATGAAAAACAATTTGTTTAAAAAAATAGCAACAACAACAACATATGAAATCCCACCAACAAATATACATCAAAAACCAACAAAACTAATACATACAAATAAAATGCTAAGCAAATTTTTAGGTGGAAAAAACTATGATGAAAGAGTTAAAGGAATTAAAACAGCGAAAATAGAAGGCAAAGACAATTTAGTTACAATAGCACAAGACAAAAGCTACAACTACACATTAATAATTTTAGGAGCTCCTAAAATAAACAATGAAAGTGTCGTATATAAAGAAGCAAGAGGCCTTTACAACTGGGCTTTTAAAAATTTAAAATTAGAAATAATTGCAGCGCCAGGAGAAAAAACAATTCCAAACAACATTCAAGTTAATATGAGCAAAAATTCAGCTGGAGTTATCCTAACTCCAAAAGAACAGGTTACAATTTTAATTCCATCTCATGTTGATAAATCAACAATATATTGGGATCTATCAGATTTGCCTAAAACACTAGATGCCCCAATAAAAAAAGGAACAGAAATAGGAGAAGTTAAACTAAAACTTTCAGACCAAGAAATAGCAAAGGTTACAGTTGCTGCTGCACAAGATGTTAAAGCAGATATATTTTCTTTTATATCTAACATGGTTATTAGAATCTTAACTTCCATATGGTTTATTCTTTCTTCAATTATTATAATAGCAGTTGTTCTATGGCTTTTTATAAATAATAAATTTAAACCTAAAAAAAAGAAAAATATAAGAAAATATAAGCCATTTCATTAGATTTTCTAATTAGTTAATTTATGTTTTATAAAATCCAAAATAAATTATTTAAACAAATTTTTTAATATTTACTAATAATTAAAATAGATCTACCACTATAAAATTTACACTATATATTAATTAACATTTATTTTTTCACTTAATATTTAATTTAAATCTAATACCACCACTTTCTCAATATTATAAACTTTTTTATTTATACCAAAAAAATTTATAAGAATTTTAAATATATTTAATAATTCAAAATCACTATTAATATAAATTTTAATTAACATTTATTTTATTACTAAAAAAATTATTTTAGGTTACATATAAATTCAATTTAAACCTTAATTTGTTTAATCTGTTATTACACATAAATAAATTCAATTTAACTTTAATTCCCTATTTTAATAAAACTTTTAATTAAATTAAAATTTAAAATTTTAATAGATATTTTCAAAAATATAGTTTATATTTTATAAAACCCAAAATAAAATTATTTAAACGAACTTTTTAAATAATAATAACTATAAAAATATAGAAAACCTATTTTAAAATTAACACACTAGTTCTTATAATTTTAAGAAAAATAAAAACATACTTAAAAGAAATTTTAATGTTATTTTTTTAATTTATTATAAAAATCCACCACTTTAACAAAGCAAAAAATAGCCTCATTTAAAATAACTTTTATATTTACCAAATTTTTAATTATATAAAACTTTATTATTTTACTTTAAAAATTGAACAACAATATTTAAAATAACTTTTATATTTATCAAATTTTAATTATATATAAAACTTTATTATTTTACTTTAAAAATTAAACAACAATATTTAAAATAACTTTTTATATTTATCAAATTTTAATTATATATAAAACTTTATTATTCTGCTTTTAAAACTAACATTCTAGTTTTTATATATTTAAACTACATATTAAACTCTAAAAAATATTCAATAATCCAAAGACAAAAAAATAGCCTTATTTAAAATAGCTTTTATATTTATTAAATTTTAATTATATAAAACTTTATTATTCTGCTTTTAAAACTAACATTCTAGTTTTTATATATTTAAACTACATATTAAACTCTAAAAAATATTCAATAATCCAAAAACGAAAAAAATAGCCTTGGTTCAAACCAAAGCCATCCATATTTAAAATTTTAAAAAATCCCACACTCGTCGTAATCTTTCCATTTTTCTTCATGTTGCATCTTAGCAAAAAAATGCCCCAATGCAAAAAACACTCCAAAAATAACAGTAAAAAAGCAAAAGACAATCAAAACTAAACTAACTAAAGGGCACCTTCTCTCAACCTTAACATTTCTCATGTCTTAACTCCCCTTCACAATTTAATTTAAAAACCTAAATATAACAAATCCTAAAATCATCCTGCTGTATAAAACTACTTAGAAAGATTAAACGCAAGCTGCAATTTAGACTTTTTATTAGCCGCTTTATTTTTGTGGATAATTCCTTTTGCAACCGCTTTGTCTAATTTTTTAACAGCAAGCCTTAAAGCATCTTTAGACATAGAATCTTTGTTTTCTATTGCAACCTTTGCATTTTTCAAAACAGTTTTTAAATTGCTTTTAATCATTTTATTTCTTAATGTTTTTGTTTTTGTTACTCGAACTCTTTTCTTAGCCGAAGCAATATTTGGCACTAAAATCCCACCTTTTTTAATTTTTAAATATAACTTTTAATATGTTACCACACCTTTTATTAAAACGCAAGCCTATTTTAAAATTTCTTTAATATTTCAAACCTTAATGAAAACAAAAAAATAAAAATTTATAAAAAATTCAAAAATATGTTGTAAAAAAATTCAAAAAGTGATACAATTCATAAAATTAGACCTATAAATAAACTAAGTTTTCGGTAAAAACATAATTAAATTGTGGGGTGAAATAAAAGCAATGGAAGAAAAAATAAAAAAAATAAAGGAAGAAGCTCTAAAAGAAATAGAAAGTTCTAAAGATTTTAAAAGCCTAACAGATTTAAAAGTTAAATATCTAGGCAAAAAAAGCGAACTTTCTTTAATGCTAAAACAAATTGGGTCGGTTGAGCCAGAAAAAAGAAAAGAAATAGGGAAAACAGTTAACCAAGCATTTGAAGAAATCAAAGAAAAATTAACAAAAGAACTTAATAAAATTAAAGAAGAAGAACTGCAAAAAGAAATGAAGAAAGAAAAAGTTGACATAACTTTGCCAGGAAAAACCTTTAAACTAGGAAAAAAACATCCACTAACAATTGTTTTGGATGAAATAAACGATATATTTGTTTCTATGGGCTTTACAATAGTTGATGGGCCTGAAATAGAAACAGATTACTACAATTTTGAAGCATTAAACATACCAAAAAACCACCCAGCAAGAGACACGCAAGACACGTTCTATGTTTCAGATAATTTGCTTTTACGTTCTCAAACTTCCCCTGTTCAGGTTCGTGTTATGGAAAAAACTTCCCCTCCAATAAAAATAATATCTCCTGGACGAGTTTATAGAGCAGATGAAATAGATTCAACCCACTCCCCTGTTTTTCACCAGGTTGAAGGCCTTTTAATAGACAAAAACGTTTCTATGGCAAACCTTAAAAAAACTCTAGAAATATTCGTTAAAAAACTTTATGGAGATGAAACAAAAACAAGGTTTCGCCCACACCACTTTCCTTTCACAGAACCTTCAGCTGAGATGGATATTTCTTGTTTTAAATGCGGTGGAACTGGATGTTCTTTATGCAAAAATGAAGGATATATAGAAATTTTAGGATGCGGTATGGTTCATCCAGATGTTTTAAAAAGATGTGACATAGACCCTGAAATATATTCAGGTTTTGCATTTGGACTTGGGCTTGAGCGAATTGTTATGATGCGATATAACATAAACGATTTGCGACTGTTCTACGAAAATGACATTAGATTCCTCCAACAATTCTAAATTCTTTCATTACGTAGCAAATTTGATGAATTTAATAATATATCACTCGCCACAAAGTTTAATCAAACTTTAAAAACCTGCTAAATACTATTTTAAATCAAACCACTCGCCATAACGTTTAGTAAAACTTTATTCGGCCTGCTAAATTCTTTTCATTACGTAAAAAGTTTGTTGGAATTATAAATATATCACTCGCCATACCATTTATTAAAACTTTATCCGGCCTGCTAAATTCTTTTTCAGTACGTAGAAAGTTTGATGAATTTAATAATAGGTCACTCGCCATACCATTTAATAAAACTTTAAAAACCTGCTAAATACTATTTTAATCTTTATAAAAATTCAAAATAATAATATATGTTTATTACTAAAAATATAATAAATTATATAATTCTATTATAAATGTTATTATATTAAATAAACCACCAAATCTAACACAAAAATCACTTCTTTAAAAACAACAACCTGCTAAATTCTTTTTCATTACGTAGTAAGTTTGCTGAAACTTTTGGTAGGTCACTCGCCATAAAGTTTAATAAAACTTTAAAAACCTGCTAAATACTATTTAAATCAAACCACTCGCCACAAAGTTTAATCTAATTTAAAAACCTGCTAAATTTTTTTCAGTTAATTATAAATTAAAATAATATAAAAAAAATAAAAACTTTAGTGATAATCTAATGTTAAAAATATTTCAAAAATATATAAGCTAACCATCTCTAATTAATTTTATACTATAAATTTTAAAAAACTTCTTAACTGATATTATTAATAAAATAGTTTTATCGTCCGCATCATCAACTTTCACTAGAATTTCTTAAAACTCCAAAAATAATAATCTATATCAATAATTAAAATAAAAAATTTATTCAAAAATAATCATATAATATATTTTTAAATATAAAATTGAATTTTAAAACTAAATGAATGATTCTTTAAATAGCTTTTTTTAAAATCACTTCTAGTCTATATTTTAATTTTTATGATAATAAAACTAACTAGCAATTAAATTATCTAATTTAATACAATCTATAAACTAAATTAAAAAATTTACTAAAACATATAAAAATAAAAATTTCGTTAAATTAAAAGCTTAATAAAGTTCACAAAAACAACAACCTAATATACTCATTTTCATTTAATTTTATTCTTTTTAAATTGCTTTACAAAATAATTCTTATAAAATTTAATATTAAACATAAAACCAAATTCTATACTGAAACTAAAATATATTTTTATAATTTAAAATAAAATATATAAATAAATAATACATGTCAAAAATATTCTACAAAATATAAAAAAATATAAATTAACACTAGTTTTATATCTTTAAAAATGCTAAAATATAAATATTAAATTTAAAAGTTTAAATAAAAGGAGGAAAAATTTTGAAACTATCTTTAAAATGGCTGCAAGATTATGTAGATATAAAAAACATAGATGCAAAAGAAATAGCAAATAAACTAACAATGAGTGGATCTAAAGTTGAAACAATAGAAAAAGATGGATATAAAATTTCTAAAATTGTCGTTGGAAAGGTTCTTTCAATTAAAAAGCACGAAAATGCCGAAAAACTTGTTGTTTGTGAAGTTTTAATAGGAAATGATGAAAAGGTTCAAATTGTAACCGGTGCTCAAAATGTTGTTGAAGGGGCTTTAGTTCCTGTTTGTTTAAATGGTGCCACTCTTTTTGATGGAACTGTTATTAAAAACCAAAAACTAAGAGGTGTTAGCTCACAAGGAATGATGTGCTCCTTGGGTGAACTAGGGCTAAAAAAAGAAAATTTTCCATATGCAATAGAAGATGGAATATTTTTAATTGAAGAAGATTGTGAAATTGGGCAAGATATTAAATCTGCTCTTTCTCTAGATGACACAATTTTAGACTTTGAAATAACATCAAACCGGCCAGATTGTCTTAGTGTATATGGCTTAGCACGCGAAACAAGCGCAACATTTTCTCTTCCTCTAAAAAAAATATCAACCGAAAAATTTTCGAATTTAAATTTAGAAGAAAGCAAAATTTCAGTTTCAATAAACACAGATAAATGCAAAAGATATATGGCAATTCTTGTTGAAGATATTGAAATTAAACCATCTCCTTTATATATTAGAAACCGTCTTAGAGTTAATGGAGTAAAACCAATAAACAACATTGTTGACATAACAAACTACATTTTATTAGAACTTGGAATTCCAATGCATGCATATGATGCTAGCAAGGTTAAAAATCTAAAAATTAACGTTAGAACAGCAAAACCAAACGAAAAAATAAAAACTCTAGATAATTATGAATACACCTTAAACGAAGAGAACATTTTAATTTGTGATGATGAAAAAGCTCTTTCAATTGCTGGAGTTATTGGAGGAGTTGATTCTTCTGTTACCAAAAACACTAAAAATATTATATTTGAAGTTGCTTGTTTTGAAGGAGGATCTATTCGAAAAACATCTAAAACTTTCAACATAAAAACAGAATCGGCAATAAGATTTGAAAAAGGATTAAATCCAAAATGTTGTGAAGAAAGTTTAAAAAGAGCATGTGAGTTAATTTTAGAACTAAATGCAGGAAAATTCAAAACAAAAATAGTTGACATTAAAAACTTTGAAGAAAAAAAAGAAGAAGTTGAATTAAACCCTAGTTTTATTAATAACTTTTTAGGAACAAACATAGAAGAAAAAGAAATGGAAAAAATATTAAATTCTTTAGGGTTTTTAGTAGAAAACAAAAAAGTTTTGGTCCCGCCATTTAGAATAGATATAAAAAATAAAGCAGACATAGCAGAAGAAATAGCAAGAATTTATGGGTATGACAAAATCAAACCACAAGAAGTTACAGCAACATCCGAAAAAATTGGTTTAACAAAAGAGCAAAAACTAGAAAATTTAGTTAAACAAACCGCCTCTAGCCTAGGACTTTTTGAAATATATACATTTTCATTCATCAGCCCTAAACTATATGAAAAGATGGAAATTTTAAACGAAGATATTTTAGAAAACTCTATTAAAATTCTAAACCCATTTGGAGAAGACACAAGCCTAATGAGGCAATTTTTAGAACCTTCAATGTTAAAAACTCTTTCATATAACTTTAGAAATAAAAACGAAGAAGCCTATCTATTTGAAATAGGAAAAACATATAAAAAAGAAGATGAAGAAATAAAGGAAGAAAAAAATATTTCAATTGGTTTATATGGAAAAGACTGCGATTTCTACACATTAAAAGGCATAATAGAATCTATTTTAAACTCAGCTGGAATACAAGATTTAACATTTGAAAAAGCAGAAGAAAAAATATTTAACCCATATGCATGCTGCAAAATATTAATAAACAAAAAGGTTTTAGGATATTTTGGAGAAGTTAAACCAACAATATGTGAAAATTTCAAGATATATAAAAAAACATATATAGCAAATTTAAACTGGAAGGTTTTATATGAAAATGCCAACAAAAATATTAAATATAAACCAATTTCAAAGTTCCCTGCCCTAACAAGAGATTTGTCTTTTATTTGTGATGACTCGATTAGTTGCGGTGAAATAGAAACAGAAATTAAAAAAAGCATAGGAAATATCCTTGAAAAAATCGAAGTTTTTGATATATATAAAGGTGATAAAATTGAAAAAAACAAAAAAAGTATCTCTTTTAAAATAATAATGCGCAACCAAGAAAAAACATTAAAAGACAAAGATGTTGACAAAAAAATAGAAAAAACATTAAAAAATCTAGAAAAAATTGATGTTGTTTTACGTCAGGTTTAAATTTAAAATAACAATAAAAAATAAATAGCCTTTCAATTTTATGAACAAATTGGAAGGCTTTTTTAACTATTAACTAACCATAAAAAATTTCATATATTTTTATTAAAAATTTAATGTTTAACATTATTGTTAGCTTAAATAATTTAAATAAAAATTAAAAATAATCAATCTTAACCATTAATTAATATTTGTAAATTTTAAACATTGTTTAATCTTAAAAATTTTTAAACTTCATAACTTTAAATTCATCTAAAAAACTTTTTTATTTTTTATATTTCTTTAATTCTTCAAATTCTTTCTCAATATTTTCTATATTATATTTAATATCATATTTATAATTTTCTATTTTTTTTAAAATATTATTAATTAATTTAGCCATTTTTATTGTTGTTTTATATACTTTAAACAAACCAGGATAGTTTGAATCATCTCTATCCACGTTTATTTTATCTATAATAGCTTTAATTGAGTCATCCATTGTTATATCACTATTATTTTTACCATAACTTTTGATAAATTTTTCAATCCCATATCCCAACTCTTTTTTATTTGCAATATCATCAATTAATGTAACTATTTGTTCATCTCCTATTCCTCCTGCATAATCTCGCATTTTCTGACCATAGACTGTATTACCTTTTCTTATTTCTTTTGCAATAGCGTTAAATGATTTACCTATTTCATTATATTTTTCTATTATTTCATCTTTTTCAATAAGATCTGATTTTTTTGAGCAAATTTGTTCATAATTTTCCTTTATATCTTCTGTTTCGGTAAATTTATCCTTGTCTAAATAATATTCTTTAAATTTAAAATCACCATCATAATTTAAAAATCTATTAATTTCTTTATAACAATCGTAAAATTCTTGTTTTATTAAATTCATAATATTTATTTTTTTTAAAACAAGATGTTTTTTAAAATATTTTTCCTTCTCTACATCATCTGCCCAATTATATAATACACCATCAATTTCATATATACAAAGATCTATTTTTGATAATAGCTCCTGATATCTTTTATCTTCTTTGCTAAAATTATATTTTTTACTATCAAAAGGATATTCAGTTATATATGAAACATATTCCTCCTCTATATTTAATAAAATTTCTAAATATTCTATTATTTTTTCTAATTCTTCTTCTTCAATATCCTTGTTTTGGTCTTTAAACAATTCACTTATTTCATTTATACATAAATCTAACCTTTTCGCAATATCTTCTAATTTTTTAAACATATTCTCTATATATTCTTTATAATATATTGATTTTACTTCTTGTTTTTGAGAATTAGAAATTTCTTTATTTGTTAATTTATTATAAATTAGTTTATTTTCAAAAAAATTAGCTTTTGATTCAAAATTTTTAATACTATCATTAATTTTTTTTATATTATAATTTTCATTTTCAGAATCTTTTCCATATTTTTTTAATTTAAATTTAATTTTTTCTATTTTATTACGTTGACTTTCAATTGTTTCAATACATTTTCCAATACAATCCATAATATATATATCTTTATTATCTTTATCTGTTTGCTTCATCTCAAGAAAATAATATAAAAAATCAATTTTATTTATTTTATCTATGCAAGATTCAACATCATAATATAAACGCATTTTTTCAAATTCTTCTTTTGGAAAAAATTTTAATTCTCCATCAACAATATCTTTTATGGTTTTCAAAAAATCTTTTATAAACTTATATTTTGCATTAATTTCCGCAAAATATTTATTAATATCTTCTATATATTCAACTGCTTTTCCAAAAGGAGAAAGACCAGATTTATCTTCTCTCATATTTTGATATATATCATATACATCACCTTTACCTCTACTAGAAATTTCTTTATAACTATAATTTAAAATTTTATCTATCATTTCAATTGTTTTTCCTAATACATTCCTATCCAGCTCAAATCCATATTCAATAGAGTAGCAACATTCTTCTCGGATAATTTTTTGAATATATTGTGTCTCTTCAGTTTTACATCTATAATTTTTTAAATTAAATTTTATTTTATCTAAATCATATTCTTTTTTTCCCTCTTTATCATTTTCATAAAATTTATCCATATATTCACATATAGATTTATAAATACTAGAAATATAATAATAACAATATTTAATATTTAAATAATTGTCTTCTAAATATTTAAGTGAGCCATTTAAAAGTCTCCTGCGTTCTTGTTCTTTTTCACTATTTTTGTCTTCTCCATTTCGATAATAGCATTCTAGATCACGTATACCTTTGTTAAAAGTTGCTTGTGCTGTAGTTGTTGTTAAAAAAATACTCATAAAAATTGTTGTTATTAAAAATTTTATTTTCGACATACATTTCCTCCATATTAGACATTAATTGCATTCAAGACATTTTACTATAAAATTCAAAATTATGCAAATTTTTTACAAAAAAATACAAAGATATGTTTATTTTTTGATATGAAAAAATTAATATCTATTAAATTTTTAATTACAAATCAACATAAAAAAGTCACCACAAATATTGCAGCAACTTTAAATTAATTTTTAGTTTATTAATTTCAAATTCTAAAATGTTATCATTTTTCTAATATCTTTTTTCATTTAGTTTTTAATATAAAAAACACAATATTCTTTAAATTTCTTATTTTTGGCTTATTAATATTTTAACAATACAATATCAAATTAAATCATGTGTGAACTATCTATATTTTTGTTTTACACCATTAAATTCATAACTACTTAACCTATTTTCTTTATTTAAATTTATATCCAAATTTTTTATGTATTATTTTTGTAAAACATAATTTAATTGTTTTTGAAGTTCATCTAAAAAGTCAATTAATTTTTCTTTGCCCGTAACCTTTCCAATATATTCTTCCCCTATACGTCGTTTAATATCTCTAACTGCTTTTTCTAAATCATTTATTTAAAAATTTTTTTATACTTTCTATTTTTAAATTTATATTTTTAATATTTTTTTCTGTTTCACCCATCATGCCTTTAATTTCATCAATAAAACAATTATTTTTGTCAATATTATTTTTTGCTAATTCAAAACTAAAATTAGGCAATTCTAAAACTTTTTCATTATAACTTTCAATTATATTTTTTATTTCCAAAAACGACTTTTCAATTAAATTTTTATCAAGTTCACAATTTTCATCATAATATTTAAGCAAAGCAGGACAAAATTCAAATTTTTTTTCGATATTTTCTTTTTTAACATCACATTTTTCAGTGAGAAATTTATATAAATTAGAAGGCAATATATTATTTTTGTTCTCCTGATTCAATTTAATAAAAATATTATTTAAAACATCAAAATGATCCGAATAATTTTTAATAGTTCTATAATAATTTTTTATTAAAATTTTAAATTCCATTAATTTAAATATAGTTTCTGTTACTGCAATATCTAAATCATCATTATCATTATCAATATAATCACTCATATTTAAATCTTCTATGCTATTTTTTTCTTTTATTTCTATTTTATTTTTTTCTTTTATTTCTATTTTATTTTTTTCATTTATATCTATATCATTTTTTTCATTTATTTCTATATCATTTTTTTCATTTGGAATAAATTTTTTTATATTTTTAATTTTTAAGTTTATATTCTCAATATTTTTTTCTATACCACACTTAAAATCTTCAACTTTCCTATACAACAAATTATTTTCAACCGTTCCATATTCTTGAAATTCTTTTTTAAAAGAATCAAATTTCTTAATTTCATTTTTATAACCATTAATTATTTTTTCTATTCTCGAAGCCGAATCTTCAATAATTGAATTTTCATCAAGTTCACAATTTTCATCATAATATTTAGGTAAATATTCAGAAAATTTAAATTTTTTTTCAAGACTTTCTTTTGTATAACCAAATTCAGAATTAAGAAATTTATATAAATTACAAGGCAATATATTATTTTTTTTCTCTATATTACATTTAATAACATAATATAAAAGATCAAAATGTTCCGAATAAATTTTAGCAAGTATATAATAAGCTTCTAATTTATCCATTTGTCTATTTAAATCATTCCTATTAACATTACTATAACTATCATTATCAACACTCCAACCTGTATTTACTTTTGTGCTGGTGTGCGATAGTTGCTGTGTGCTCACAGTTGCTTGTGCTGTAGTTGTTGTTAATATAGCACTCACAAAAATTGTTGTTATTATAAATTTTATTTTCGACATAATGCCTCCTTTATATTAAATATTGATTTGTTACTGGAATATTTTACTATAAAATTCAAAATTATGCAAATTTTTTTATAAAAAATGTAAAAATATGTTATTTTTTAATATGAAAAGATTAATATCTATTAAATTTTTAATTACAAATAAACATAAAAAAGTCACCACAAATATTGCGGCAACTTTAATTAATTTTTAGTTTATTAATTTCAAATTCTAAAATGTTATTATTTTTTTAATATCTTTTTCTATTTAATTTTCAATATAAAACCTAAAAATCTTTAAATTTCTTATTTTTTGCTCATTAACATTAAAATATATTTAATATAAAAGTCACCACAAATATTGCAGCAACTTTAAATTAATTTTTATTTTTTATATAATATCATCTACTAATTCAAAAAATAATAACTTTAATCGCTTTCTTCTTCACTCTCTACTTGTTCATAATCTTTTATTAAAACTTTACTCCTTACTACTTCATCAAAAAAAATAAATATTGCCCGATTAATATATCTTATTTTTTCATTTATTTCTATAATTCTATCTTCATCACTGAAAAATTTATATTTTTCTATTCCTAAAAACAAATCTTTCATGCCCTCAACAAATTTTAATAAATCTTTTCTTAAAAGATCTCTTGGGTCTTTTTCAATCCTTTCAATTTGATAATCATCAAAAAGTTCAGGCCCATTATCATAATAATCATTATATTCTTTTGATGCGAGACTAAAAATTTTATATATAATATCAATTTCTCCTAAAATATATGAAACTTTATCCCTTAAATTTATAAAACCTACTTCACCTAAACCATTTTTTAAAGCATCTTTTTCAAACGATGGGATATATACCATATAATTTCTATTGAATTTTTTGCTGTCTTCTTTAATTTCAGAGTTATATTGTTTACTATCATAATTAAACAAACTATATCCATTTTCAATCTTAACAAAAAAACACTCTTCTTTATTTTTAGATTCCATAGCATTTGCATTTAAACAAAACATAGTCGTAATAAAAACTAAAAATAACAAAACTTTAAGATAACTTCTTTTCAAAATAAAACATCTCCTTTTGATAAAACATGCTGTTATAATATAATATCTATTAAATTTTGTCAATAAATAACGAATTTCTCACTAAATTAATTAAAACTAAAAATATTTAAATAACAATTTATTTTAATAATTCCAAATTATATTTTTTATTATTTTTTATAACCATATAATTAGCTAATTTACGTTAAAACTAATTAAAAACAAAATATTTAAATAACCATTTATTTTAATAATTCCAAATTATATTTTTTATTATTTTTTATAACCATATAATTAGCTAATTTACGTTAAAATTAATTAAAACTAAAAATATTTAAATAACAATTTATTTTAATAATTCCGAATTATATTTTTTATTATTTTTTATAACCACATAATTAGCTAATTTACGTTAAAATTAATTATAAAACTAAAAATATTTACAATTTATTTTAATAATTCCAAATTATATTTTTTATTATTTTTATAACCATATAATTAGCTAATTTACGTTAAAATTAATTAAAACTAAAATATTTAAATAACCATTTATTTTAACAATTCCGAATTATATTTTTTATTATTTTTATAACCATATAATTAGCTAATTTACGTTAAAATTAATTAAAACTAAAATATTTAAATAACCATTTATTTTAATAATTCCGAATTATATTTTTTATTATTTTTTATAACCACATAATTAGCTAATTTACGTTAAAATTAATTATAAAACTAAAAATATTTAACAATTCCAAATTATATTTTTTATTATTTTTTATAACCATATAATTAGCTAAATTTTTATATTAAAATTAATTAAAACTAAAAATATTTAATTCTATGATTTATTGATATTATTATTTTGGTTATTATTAGTTAATAATACTTTTTAATTTATCATCACTTTTTTATAATAAATTTTAAAATAAGCTTCATCTTAAACAACAAAAAATCTATATATTAAATTCATTTAAATTTTATTTTATATAAAACCTTTCTAAAACTAATAATTTTAGTTAATGTTCCTATAAATCCTTGTTTTCATTTCTTCTACTATGCTTTTTAGTTTAAATCTGCTTTAACCTTTTAATCCTTTCTTCGTTTTCATCTTCATCTTCATCTTCATCATCATCATCTTCCTCTTCTTCTTCCTCTTCATCCACATCCATGTCTTCATTTTCTGTTGCAACAAAATCTTCCAATTCATCTTTTTGATTTAAAACTGCATTACCCTTTTTAATCTTTTTCTTCTTTGGTTTTTTTATTTTTGGCCCTGCAATGTTAATTCTTATCTTTAAAGGCAATTCTTCATTTATTTTTGCGTTTAGTTTGTCTTTATATTCAATATGCTTTTCATAAAATTCTTTTAATGCTTCTTTAATAACATCAATTTGAGCAACAAAAGCTTCTTTTAATAATTGTATATCAGATTCATCAAGAGTGTATATTGTGATAAAACCATTCACAAATTTAGAATTATTTTTATAAGTTGTTCCTAATCTTTCTCTAAAATTTTCCCTATCAACATCTCCATAAACATTTAAAAATATATATTTGGTTAATTCTAACAATATTAAAACCAGCTTTTCTAATTCCTCTCTAGATATTTCTTCTTTTCCGTCTAATTTTAATAAAGCTTCATTCCAACATTTTTTAAACCGTTTAGATGCAAGAGAAAGTGCCTTTAAATAGGTTTTTATTTTGCCTTTCATAATATTTTTAAAAGTATTTTCCACAAAATCTATTGTAACATTTGAACTGATTTTTTTATTTATTGCTTCACTTAGCTTTTTTTTGCAAGGTTTAAAATTTATAAATTGTCCAAAACATCTATTTACTGTGCCATTAATTAAAATGATTTTTGAATTAAAAGCTTCTTTTAATTTTTCTACATCTTCTTTAGTTAATTTATAGTTATATACCCCACCATTATACACACCTATCTTTTTTAAAAAATTTTCTTCATCAACATTTCCAAATTCATCTAAAAATATATCATCCGCCAATAAAACATAAATAGCTGCAAAATTCTCTATTTCATCACTAGATGGTCCTTCTTGTCTAGCAGACGAAAAGAGCAATTTAACCCATAATGCTTCAAAAGTTTTAGCATTTTCTTCTAATATTTCTATATAACCTCTTATTTTTTCTTTATAAATATACCCATCTTCATCTGCTATTTTTATTTTATTTGTTACTTCAATTAAAAAATTTTCTTCTTTTATATCAATTATTTTTTGATGTAATCTTCCCATATATTTAAAAAACGTTTTTTTAAAAAGATCTACCTCTTCAATAATTTTACGACATTGTTGTTTATATGCTATTCTTAACATATCTTTATCTTTTTTATCTAGTTTATATTCTAAGAAAACCTTATCAAAATCCACTAAAAATTCATGAAGTTTTTCTTCATCAAGTTCACTACTACTAAAATTAGAGTAATCTTTTAAACATATATCTTTTTCAAATTTAAAATATAAAAAAGCAAAAGATTCTATATTATTTTCACTAAGTTTATTTTTAATTTGTGTACATTGACCAATATAGCCTACCCATTTAGACCCAAATTCATCAGCTTTTTCTATAAGCATTTTTTCAAATTGTTTTAACCTATCTTTTGCATAAAATTTTTTGGATATTTTTTCGTTTAATATCTTTTCATATTCTTTATGTTTTTCATTAAACTCTTTTAAAGCAGCTTTAATAACATCAAGTTGTTCAATATAGGCATTTTCTATTTTATTTATATCTTCTTTATCTAGTTTATATTTATAAAAATTAGAATTTAAACCCTGCAAATCTTCAATAATTTTTTTTTCATTAATGCGTTTTTCTTCATCTAAACATATATCTTTTGCTACTTCAAAATATTTTAAAGCTATATTTTCTAAATTTTCTTTAGATATTTCTTTTTCAGCTTCAAATTGCATTAAAATTTGGTTCCACTCTATTTTAAAATCATTTGTCTTTTTTGATATTAAATTCACATATTCATTAACCGTATTTTTAAATTCAAAAATATAATTTCCTTGCCTTATTTCGCTTTTATTTTGCCTTTTTTGCATGGCACTAACAGAAACGATAGAAATATTAGCAATATATACTCCCATAATTAAAACTTTAATTTTTTTGAACATAAAAATCCTCCCATCTATGAAATATGATAATATTCTACCAAATACTGGAAAATATAAAATATTTCAAATTAGTTTTTATGTAGAAAAAAATCGTCAAAAAATGTAAATATGAATTTAATAAACTAATTTTATAGATATAAACATTTTTAAACATATTTCAATTTTTAACGTTAAGTTTAAGTTTTTATTAATACTCATATTTAAAAATTTATATAATTCTTTAAAACGAAACATAGTTAAATTATATTATTATTAATATATTTTTTATATTAAAACAAATGTCTATCACATAAAACTACATAATCATTCATAATATTAAAATTTTCTAATTTCTTAAAACTAAATCATATATAAAACTCACAATTAAATAAATATTTTAGTTTGAATTTATGAAAAATATTTTAATTTAAAAACTTAAACTGAAAATATAAAAAACAAAAAACCAAAATAAACACATAACCAAATATTTTAATTTAAATTTAAAAATCTAATAATTAATTTTCTTTTAATTTAATTAATAATTTAAATTTGTTTTATTTTAAAATCTAGATAATGAATAAACATGCAGTAATAATTAAAAAATTATAACATATAAAAAAATAAAATACCCAATAAATTAACAAAACCAAATTTTAAATTTAATTAAACATCTCAAAATAAAAAAACATTAATAACATCCCTAATTCTTAATTTAAATATAAACAATACAAAAATATTTTTAACATTTATATTTTTTATAACTAAATTCAATTTTTATATTTTAAAATTAATACAACTTAAAAAATTATTTAATTTAACATATTAATAAAAATTAACCTCTATTTTAATTAAAGATATTTACAAATATTAATTCAAAAAATTTTAAACACAGCTAAACATTACTAATTTAACAAAACCAAATTTTAAATTTAATTAAACATCTCAAAATAAAAAATCTTTTTTAAATTTTATTGAAAACCAAAATAAACACATAACTATATATTTTAGTTTGAATTTATGAAAAATATTTTAATTTAAAAACTTAAACTGAAAATATAAAAAACAAAAAACTAAAATAAAATATAACTATATATTTTAGTTTGAATTTAAAAATCTACCGCTTAATTTTCTTTTAATTTAATTAATAATTTAAATTTGTTTTATTTTAAAATTTATTTTCGTTTATATAAATCTACTTTTTTAAGATATAAAAAATACTAATACCGCAACTAATTATTAACTCAAAAATTTCCGGTTATATTTTATAAAATAAATAAAAACTTAATATAAATTAAACCTTAAATAATCAACAAATTAATAATATATATTTTCAGTTACTATATCTATTTTAGTTAAGCGTTTTTAAAAACAAAAAGTCACTGCAAAATTTGCAGCAACTTTTATTTAAAACTCATAATATTTAAGTTAATATTTCAAATAAATTAACTAATAAAATTTTTATATTTAGCTATCATAAGTCTTCTCAGATTTCACTAAACTCACTCTTAAAAAAGTCTGAATAATTTTCAATAGGAAAGCTATTTTTAGATAGATATTCCTTCAATTCTTCAACATCATCGAATACAATTATTTTTCTATCTAATTTTTTATTTAATTGGTCTTTATAATTTTTATGTTTTTTATAAAATTTCTCTAAATCTCTGCCAACAAATTCTTTATATTTAACGAAAGCATTCTTTAAAAGATATTTTTGGTTTTCTGTTAATTCATGTCTATATTTTTCGCCATTTTGTTTTTCTAACTTTCTTAAAAATTCATCTACCTTAACATCATTATTTTCATCTAAAAATATTCTACTCATAGCTAAATTATATATTGCGGCAAATTTTTCTAAATCTGAATTTGATAATTCTTTAAAACTATATTCAACTAATAACTTATCCCATTCAGTTTCAAATTCATCAAAATCTTCTGAAAGATTTCTCACATATTCAATAATTCTTTTTTTAAAAGACTCATTATTAATATTTTCTTCAGATGCTTCGTTAATAATATTTTCTTCAGTAGTCCCTTCATTGGAATAGATTGTAGAATTTTCTTCAGTAAACTCTTCATTAGAACAAACTGTAGAATTTTCTTCAGAATCATTATTAACTTCCATTGCATAATTTACTACATCTGCCCAATTACTAAATGTCGGTATTTCCTCTGTTATTTTATCAGACAATAATTCTTTATATTCCTCGTGTTGCTTATAAAACTGATCTAATTTTTCATTAACCCCGTTTTTATACTTAACAAAAGCTTTTTTTAAAATATCTTTAAGTTCTTTATCATTAATATATTTCATATCCACATCACTTTTTAATCTATCTTCCTTTTGTATTTCTTCTAAAAATTCATCTAAATTAACATCATCTTTTTCATCTAAAAATATTTTACTCATAATTTTATGATGTGATACCACAAACCTAGCTATATCTTCAAATTCTAGGTGTTTTGTGTTACTATATTCTTCTAATAAACATTCCCACTCTTTTTGAAAATTTTCAAAAATTTTTCCAAGATCATCTACATATTCACTAATTCTATCTTCATAAGCTTTCTTAAGTATTTTTTTTCTAACACAACTAGAATCACCATTTTCAGGTTTATTATACATATCAAAAAATTCATTCATCTTATTTAATAACCTTGTAAAGTTTTCTTGTCCATATACTTCCTTAAAATTACCAAATCGCGTTCTAAATTCATCACAAAAAGATTTAACTACTTTTTGTAATTCTTTTTTTGCATTTTCATCAAATTTAAAATTTGTAACACCAGGTTCCAATTTTTTTCTTTTTCCTAAATATTCTAAAATTTTTTCTAAATTAATTTTACCTGAAATACAAGATGAATCCACACCATTTAACACGTAAGTAAATGTATATGCTATTAAATCTAAAAAGAAAGGACTTATCTTTTCTTTGCTTTTTTGTAGACTACATCTCATAAATATTTCATATTTTTCTTTTAACTCTTGCCTTTTTATTTCCACTGCTTTTAAGTAAAAATCTACATCTTTAGTTGTTATAATCTGTTCTTTAAATGCCATTTTTTTCTCCATAGCACTAGAAACCGTATCAGACATCACCCCTTTAGATGATATAACCTGTTCTTTAACTATTGGCTTTTTCTCCATAGCATTAGAAACCGTATAAGGCATCACCCCTAAACATAAAGACATAATTAAAATTTTTGTTTTTTTTAACATAATTTTCCTCCAATAAACTAAAATATGACAATATTTTACTAAATTATGGAAAATATGTCAAGTTAAAATCGTTTATAATCTCATAAAAAAATAAATAAAACTATAAGAAATAGCATGCTATATGTTTTAATAATGCCTTTTTTTAATTTTATTAAAATTAAAAATTGATATGTAATAAAATATCTTAAATTGAAATTATAAAAAATTTAAAATTTATTTTCATTACTATAAATATACTTTTTTAAATATAAAAAATAAATAAAAACTTAATATAATTTATACTAAAATAAAAAACAAACTAATAATATAATATTTTACAATTAAAACAAAAATACATAACATAAAAACTTAAACTGATATATTAATTTTAATTAAATATTTTTAAAAACAAAAAGTCACCGAAAAACATAAGATGCTTTTATTTTTTTTATTTTAAATTAAAAAACTTTTATAACTAAATCCAAATTTTATATTTAAAATTAATACAGCTTAAAAAATTATTTAATTAAAAATGCTGCCAAAAATTAACCTCTACTTTAATTAAAAAAAAATTTAAAATATTAATTTAATAGATTTTTATATAAACTAAATATTTAAATTAAATATTTTTAAAAACAAAAAAATAAACATAAACTTAAATGTTTTAATTTAAATTTATGAACAAAATTCTAAAAATCTACTATTTAATTTCCTGTTTAAATTAATAAATATTTAAAATTTGTTTTATTTTAAAATCTCAGTCATAAATAAACATGTAATAATAATTAAAAAATTATGGCCTATCAAAAATAAAATACCACATAAATTAATAAAACCAAATAGTTAGATTAAATATCTCTAAAATAAAAAAACAATAACACAAATTAAACTTTAAATATATTAATTTTAATTAAATATTTTTAAAAACAAAAAGCCACTGCAAAATTTGCAGCAACTTTTATTTAAAACTCATAATATTTAAATTAATATTTCAAATAAATTAACTAATAAAATTAAAAATTTATATCTAATATTCACTATATATAATTATTGTTAAAAACTATATAAATATAATTTTTTTAAAAAACTATTTTCAATAAATAGCTCTTCATTTATTTAACATCATCAAATTTAATTGTCCTTTATAATTTTCATGCTCTTTATAAAACTTTTCTAATTTTGCATTAACCATTTGCTTACATTCAACAAAAGCTT
>CACXZI010000011.1 GCA_902772105.1 Oscillospiraceae bacterium
AAGGTTAATGCAATGAATAATAATGAAAATTTTTTTAATCTACGCAAAGATGTTAAATTATTACATGAAGATGATAAAATCATAAAATGGATTAATGGCCCAAATGTAACACCATTAGAATTTATAAGAAATTTTTTAGACGATAACGAAAATGATAATAAAAATGAATTAGTATATAACAAAACAGAAAGATATTTCATTAAAAAAGATTCATTAAAATGTAAAAAATATGTTAAAGTATGTATAATAGACGTATTAAGTGATATATTAGACAAATTTTTAGAAACTAATATAGAAGACTATAAAAAAACTATATCAGAACGCGAAGATTTAAAAAGTAAGATAGAAAATCTTAATAAAAAAAAGAAAAAGCCTTATCGTACTCGTATTTATTATACTTACGATGATGAATTAATTGAAGACTATATTAATGATGAAAATGTAGATGAATTAAATGATAAAAATTCAAGACTTTATAATCCTGAATTATATAACAAACTAATCAATGAAAAAAAAGAAAAAGAAGAAAAAAATTCAAAAATAAGAGAATATAATGAAGAAATAGACAAAGAAATAATATATTTAGAAAAAATTTTAAATGATGAACACCATAGTTATTGTAAGTTTGTTAAAGATTTAAAAGATAGTATCATACGGAATACAAGAATGAACCACTATCCTTACTATAACAAAGAATTTTTAGCAGGCGAATTATTATTTAAAAATAATCATACTGATACTGAAAATATGAAAATCCTTGAAAAAATAATAAAAGTTGTTGAAGGACAAAATAAAAACCATAAATTTTTATATTTAGACCAAAAAAATTTAGATTTAGACCAAGAAAAGTCTATGGAAATCTATAAAATGTTTTTAATTCTTAGAAAATTTATAGAGATATTCAACAGTGATCCAAGTGATTTCATTAGAGGAAATGTTACAAAGTCATTTTCTAGGTATGCAGAAAAGAATTATCAACATAAACGTCAATTGTTATACGCAAGAAACCATGACGCAGAAAAAAAAGAAAATGAAAAAGAAGAAAAAAATTGTCGTAAAGAAAACGAATATGAAAATATATATGAACCATTATATAGAGAGAAACAAAAAAATAAAGACGAAAAATTAATAGAAAATTCATCCTTAAATGATAAAAAAGAAATTGCTGACGAAATGTTAAAAAGTGAAGAATTTTTAACAGACCTTTTAAAAGACTTAGAAAATAATTCACCATACGAAAAAGATATCATGAATAAAATAGATATAAATAATTCTACAGAAAAAACAAAAAAATAAAGACGAAAAATTAATAGAAAATTCATCCTTAAATAATAAAAAAGAAATTGCTGATGAAATTTTAAAAAGTGAAAAATTTTTAACAGACCTTTTAAAAGAATTAGAAAAAATTTAAATTATATTTATTATAAATAAAAAAATATTGAAAATTAAATAATTTTGTAGTAAAATGTATAAATGTGTTAATTTTTGAAACACAAAAATTTAAAAAAAGGATGAACTAAAAATGATAAATATTAAAAAAAATCTTAAAAAAATTGCCTTAACCTTAGCTATTTTAAATATATTAAATTATTCTTTTTCTTTTAGTAGAAATTTAAATGTTCAAGCAAGAACAAAAAGCACAGCAATAAAAAACGAAGAACATTTAACAATAAAAAGATGGTTTATTAACCAATTCAAAAAAGACCCTGATATTAAAAATCTTGCCAAAACATTTAATAACATGACAGATGAAGAAAAGGCGAACAAAAATAATAAAAATATGAAAAAAATTAAAACTTCTTTTAATGAATTAATAAAAGAATATCAAAAAATTGGCGGGAAAAAAGTTTCAGAAATTTCTGAAACAACTAACAAATTCACAAAAGAAAGTTTTGTTTTGCCAGATTATTTAAAGCCTTTATTCAGAGAATTTTGGAAAAATGATTATATAGAAAATGCAGAAGAAAAATTTGTTTTATCTAAAATCCCAAAGAAAAATAATAAAAATAACCCTGTTTTATATATAACCCCTGGATTTGGTTTTGAAGAAAAAGGAGCAGTTCATGGAAAAATCACAACTAAACAACTAAATGCAGTTATGACGCACAAAATTATTAAAAATCTATTAGACGAAGGAATTGAAATATATACACCATTTAACCTAAAATATGCTGATTTAGAATTACCAAAACACAAAAATTTACACATTATATTTAATGAAAGGCCTCCAATTATTGGAAAATCAAGATCAGGAAAAATATTCGAAGCCACAACAAAAATAATGCGTAATGTTATGAAAAAAACTCTAGATGAAAATAAAAATTCTAAATTCTGTTCTCTTGGAGTATTTCACGACAGCAGCAGTGATAAAAAAGTTGTTGGATGTAAGGTATATTATCAGGTTGATGAAAATACATACGACAATATACAAAAAGAAAGTGAAAAATTAGGAAAGCTTTTAATAAACTATCTGTATGACAAAAATGAAGAAGAAATATATGGTGTTCCAGAAGAAAAAGGTAATCAACTATCAAAAAAATCACAAGTTAGAAAAGAAGATTGGGCACTAGCAAATGATGGTGAAAAACTACCATATAAAATATCGCAAAACTTTAAAGGTGCATTAGATGTTTTATTCTTAGGTAATACAAATAATAAAGCTCAACTAAAAAAATTAACAAATAAAAAGTTGCAAGATAAAGCTGCAAAAGGAATTTCAAAAGCAATATCAAAATATTTAAAAAATAAATAAACTAAATAACAATTTTATATCTAATATAAATTTTTTTAGTAAAATAAAAAACAAATAAAAAGTCAAAAAATATTCGGGAAAATATATTAAAAATCGCTAAAAAATAACAATAAAAAGCCGAAAAATATGTGTTATAATAATAAAATCGACAATAGAATTTTTTATTTGACCAATTTAATTTTATTTTATTTTATAATGACAAATTTATATTTATTCTGACCTTTTTTTCAAACTAAATGAAATAAAATAAAAATATGGTAAATTTTAGAAATTTTTGTTTTATTACTAAAAAATAAAAAAAAGGAAGTGGATATAAAATGAAAAATTTTAAAACAACAAGCACAAAACTAAAAAAAACAATTTTAACATTAGCGTGTTTATTTTTAGTAACCGGTATACATAAAAATATTAGCACAAGCGTTAAAGCAAAAAACACAGAACAAAAAACAAATCAAAACAATTTAACAACTAAAAAATTCATATTAAACCAGCTCAAAAAGAACAAAGAAACAGATATTGAAGAAATAGTTAAAAAATATTATAAAATTTCTCAAACTAAGAAAAATAAAATTTTATCTAACGATCGAGTTTTAAAAAGGCAAAATAAACCTGAAAATTTGGATGCAAGCGAACAACAACTAAAAAAAATAAACAAAATAGAAAAAAAAATTAAAGAAAAGGAAGCTAGTTACGTTAAAAAATTCATAGAACTTCCAGAAAAAGAAAATAGAAAAAAACCGATAGTTATATTAAATCCAGGTCATGGTTTTGAAGACCCAGGAGCTTGCGTTAAAACAAAAGAACATGGTGAAATATTAGAAAAAACAGTAAACGCTAAATTATGCACTATGTTAACAAAACGTTTATTAAAACAAGGATTTGAAGTATATCTGCCATTTAAACCTGAAGGAGCAAACTTTGAAAGAGAAGAAGAAAACCCTTCACTACATATTCTATTTAACAAAAGACCCCCCATTAAAGGAGAAGGAGATCTACAAAGAATGGCAGATGCATCAGCTTTTTGTATTAAGCAGATATTTGCAAAACTAAATAAAAACATTAAAAAAGCAAATATAGCATCAATTTGTATTCACCACAACTCAGCTGCAAATAAAGAAGCTTGTGGATTTATTTCATTTTATGGAAATGTTGAATCTAAGCTTAACAAAAAATTCATAGAAAACAGTAAAAAGTTAGCAAAAATTCTATTTAATAATTGTGGAAAAATTTTTGTAGATACAAATAAAAATAATTGTGGCGATGTTAAAGGAAATGACTATGCTGTTTGTATTCCTGGAATAAAAGCTAAAGGAGCAGCTAATCTATTAGAAATTGCTTTTATTACTAATGATGAAGAATTAGAAAAAATTTTAAGCAAAAAAGAAAACAAAAAAATGTGTGAAGCAATAACAAAATCTTTATGTGAATATTTTAAAGTTAAATATAAGATAAAGAAAAGTAAAAATAAATAATCAAAATTAAAAAAACTAAAAAAAGTTAAAAGTTTAAACTAAGTAGTTAAAACAAATATTTGATAAATAGGTCACATTTAAAATGTGGCCTAATTTTTTATTTATTACACCTAAAATAATAAAAATATACACGCAAAACAACATTTTAACTTATAATAAAATACAATATTTTTAATCTATATATATAATAAAAAACAATAAATTATATAATTTATTGAAATGATATATAAAAATATAAACTCAATTATTTATTTATATTATATTCAAACAAATGCTCATTAACTAAGCTCTAATCAACAATAAAACTAAAAAAAATTTAAACCTACAATTTAATTTTATTAATATTTTTCTAAAAATTATTTAATAACAAATTAATCATACAAAACAAAATATAAAACAAAATAAATTATTTAAATAATCATTAAAACATCTTATTTTCTAAAAATTATTTAATAACAAATTAACCACACAAAACAAAATATAAAACAAAATAAATTATTTAAATAATCATTAAAACATCTTAACTAAAAAATTAAATTTTATTTAAAACAACATAATCAAACATATTATTAATATTTTTCTAAAAATTATTTAATAACAAATTAATCATACAAAACAAAATATAAAACAAAATAAATTATTTAAATAATCATTAAAACATCTTAAACAACATAATCAGACATATTATTAATATTTTTTATCAAATATTTTAATTATAAATTAACCATAATATTATAAAAACAATACTATAATTAATATATACCTACTTAAAAAATTATCGTAAAAAAAATTTAAATTTTTTAATTCTACATTTTAATAAATGTTTTTTTATATTAAGAATATTCTTTATCATGCATCAACTTAAAATATTAACACATGTTCTATAATGCTTATTCTTAACAATTTTTCAATTTCTATTAAATATAAAAAATCTAAATTAATCCATTTTTTAAACTAAAACAAAACCATAACTAAATTATAAAAAATTAACTTCATAATTATCCATACAAGAATTGCAACAAAAAAACAACATAAAACATTAAACAAAAAGCCACTACTCCAAACTAAAAAAATTAATTATAATCCATACTAAATTGAGTCAATAACAAAACCATATATCCCACCTAATTAAAAATTAACCAAATATCTAAGCCTTCTTCACAAAACGATATAATATATCGCTAAATAAATTAATTTTATGAATTTACAATATAATTCTACATAAATATATAAAAAAATATTTGCACTATTTAATAATAAATCTATAAACTAACAAAATTTTATATATAACACTTTAAAAAATATCAAAATTCCCAAATTATAAATTTCACTATATAAAATAACAATATATATCTTTTTAAATAAATTTTTTAACTTTAAAATATATCATTAAAGCATATAGTTTTTAATACTACTTTCAATTGAACTCAGCCAAACAACAAAAAATAACTTTATTATATTAACAATAATCATTTAACATTAAAAATATATATAAAACCACTAACTTCTTAAAAACCTAATTAGTTCTTCCTCATTTAAAAACATTTTATTAGAATTAACTCTATCTTCAATTTCATAAAGCCCATCTTCTAAATATTTATTTCCTAAAATTATAATATATAAAAAACCTAAAAGTTTTGAATCTTTTATTTTGCTGCCAAATGTAGCTTCTTTGTCATATAGAACAACGTCAACACCTTTTTCTTTTAAACTAGAATATAAATTAGCAGCACTTTTTTCATTCTCTTTTGAATAGATTATAACACTACTGTATGGTGCAACAGCCTTTGGCCAAACTAGCCCCTCTTCATCACAATTATTCTCACAAATAGCTCCCAAAACTCTATTAACACCAATTCCATAACACCCCATATAATAAGCCTTTTTCTTCCCTGTTTCATCAACAAAAAAACCATTCATCTTTTCTGAATAAAACTGCCCAAGTTGAAAAATATGCCCTAACTCAAGACAATTAACAACTTTTAATTTATTAATATCAAGATCTTTATTGGTTTGTTTTAACATTTCTAATGCCTTTTCATCCTGCAAAATTTCTTCGTTTAATGCTAAAGTTTTGTCTTCATTTATTAAAATTTTATCCTCTCCTATTTCAGAAAAACACATAAATTCCTCAGAGACTTTTCCACCCATATCACTATTTAGTGCCTTAACACTAACAACATCCATTTCAAGATCCTTAAAAATTTTAAAATAACACTTTTTCATATTTTCATATTCCAAAACCATATCCTCAAAACTAGAATGAAAACTATATCCATCCTTCATCAAAAACTCTTTACTGCGCAAAATTCCACCACGAACACGTATCTCATCACGATATTTATTCCCAATTTGAAATATATTAATAGGTAAATCTTTATATGAAACTATGTTATCTCTAGCAAAATCTAAAACTATTTCCTCACCAGTTGGAGCTAAGCAATATTCTCCATTCCTACCAGAAAAATAAAACATCTGCTTATTATCTGAATATATATCCCATCTGCCAGACTCTTTCCATAAATTTTTTGGTTGTAAAATCGGCAAACTAACTTCAGCACATCCAAAATCCTCTAAATTTTTTCTTATTATATCAACAATTTTATTTCGTGCTCGTATCAAAAAATTACCAAATCCATAAATTCCTGCTGCATGTCTTTTTAACTGCGAAGCCTGAAACAAAATTTCTTGAGATAAAGCTTCCTCACTTCCCCTTGAATGTTTGGTTTTAATTCCAATTCTTTTAATCCTCATTTTAACACTCCAGTTCAAAATCCTTAAATAAAAAACTTATCCATTACATTTTACCATGTTATTTTATTATATTCAACAACTTCTTAATTTTTTATTAATAATCACAATAACCCACCAACATAAATAAAAAGTCATAAAACCCTTCTTATGAATATATAAATAAAATTTATAAATTTATAATATAATATCAACAACTTTTCTCTTAACCAAAATATAAAACATAAAAACATTTTTATTCTGTTTCAAAAAAATTAAATAAACTAATAAAATTTCAAAACTATTTTTATTATTACGATAAAAAACAATTAATAATATTAAAAAATTTTGCAAAGTTATATTTTAAATTTTTCACTAAATAAAACCAAATACAACTTAAACATCTACAAATTCAGATATTAAACTATAAATTAATCCAACCACAATTACTTTAAATTCATAATTTATTAATTAAAATCATAAACACCTAAAATTAGTTTTATTGTTGTCAAGAAACATAAAAAATATCATAACATATCTTAATATTCTTAATCAAAAAAACCAAATATACATTAAATCTAAAAATCCAGATAATAGTGAAAAACAAATCTTGATACAATTATTTCAAATTAATAAATTTTATTTATATTAATTCTTGATTAATATAGAAAACAAAAAAACATAATGTTTTAAAAAAATTATATATTGAAAACATTATATAATATCACAAAACAAAACACATCTTTCGATATATTTCTAATTTTATAAACATTTCTAACATAAAAACTAATTCTAAACTTCTCACATACAAAAATACAATAACAAAAAAGATTCTCAATTAAAATTAAAAAAATACTAAAATTGAGATCGCTGCTTTAAATAATTTAACATTTTTAATTTAAGCACTTCATCAAAAAATTAAACTTCAAAATAACCTTTTGGATTCCTAAACCCAAAATATACCCTTAACACGTTACTATACTATTAAAAATATATTTAAGTATTATAACAATTTTAATATAAAATAATCAGCTCGACCAAATACTATAAAAAAACAAATCCACCGGTCCAAAAATTAAAACAACATAACCTACATTTTTTAAATTTATTTTTAAAACAATATTAAAAAAATAAAATTCAAAATAAAATGTGGATTTTTAATGGCTCCCCCAGTTGGACTCGAACCAACGACAACACGGTTAACAGCCGTGCGCTCTACCAACTGAGCTATGGAGGAATATTTAAACTAAACCTACATCTACAATCTCTAAAACAACAAAACCCACAACATACTCAACATAAAAAACCAATACAAGATAAAACTTTTAATCACATTATTATTTTACCAATTCATTCTCAATAACGGATTTAATAAATCCAAAAATTCCAAATCTTCTACAACTAACAACAACTCCAAACTTTCAATTTCCTTTAATAACAGCTTCCCAACACTGACATAAAAAACTTGAACTTTTACAAATCAATTTGTAGTTTCACTAAAAATAACTCTAATTCATTCAATGCAAATTCACTCATACCTTGTAACTTTTAAAAGTTGGTCTTTTCAAAGAACAACCTTCAAAAAACTAAATGCCTAAATTTTGTTCAGACTCTAAATTATTAAATTTTTCTAATATAAACTTCTACAAACTTTAAAAACATTTAATTTTTTAATGGCTCCCCCAGTTGGACTCGAACCAACGACAACACGGTTAACAGCCGTGCGCTCTACCAACTGAGCTATGGAGGAATATTTAATAATTTTTTAAATTATTCAATACATAAAATATATAAAACTAAAAAACATTTTTAACAAATTTTTTAAAAATAATAAATTAAATTTTAAACCTTCAAAAATTCCACATCTAAAATTCTACACCTAATTTCTTCAACTTTTTCTATTTATTTTATCAAATTATATAGCCCAAAACTTTCAGACCAAACTAACAAATTCTTCCTATCTCACACATACTCTATGTTATCTATTTTCACCAATTTTCACTTTTTTATTAATTTTAAGAGTTCCAAACTTTTTTAAGCTATTCTAACTTTTTTAATAAACCAATGAATTAATATGTTTAACACTTTATCCTGACTAAACCATAAATTAATTTTAAAAACGAATTTATGGTGACCCGTACGGGAATTGAACCCATGATTCCGCCGTGAAAGGGCGACGTCTTAACCTCTTGACCAACGGGCCACATATGGTAGCGATAGCTGGATTCGAACCAGCGACACTGCGGGTATGAACCGCATGCTCTAGCCAACTGAGCTATATCGCCCCATTAACTAAATTTCTTTCGATCCGACTACTACAGTCTACCATAAAATTCACTGCTTGTCAACAAAAAATTGAACTTTTTTGTATTTTTTTTATTTTAATTCAACTTTTGCTCCAGCTTCTTCTAGTTTCTTCTTAATTTCTTGTGCTTCCGCATCAGGAACATTCTCTTTAATTAATTTTGGCGCATTATCTGCTAATTCTTTTGCTTCTTTTAAACCTAAACCTGCAAATTCTTTAACAATTTTAATAACAGCCATTTTATTATTCCCAGTTTCAGCTAAATGCACAGCATATTCAGACTTTGTATCTCCACCACCTGCAGTAGCACCACCAGCAACAGGAGCAGCCATCATAGCAGCAGAAACCCCAAATTCATCTTCCAATCCTTTAACCAAATCATTTAAATCCTTAACAGTTAAACTTTTAATTTCTTCTAAAATTTTTGATAAATCAGCCATTTTTTAATACCTCCAACTTTTTCACTATTCTTGCCCTTCAGCTTGTTTTTCTACTATTGCATTTACAACAATAGCCATCTTCTGAATAGGAGCATTCAATAAACCCAACAATTTTGCAATAGATTCTTCTTTTGTTGGCAAAGAACCATATTCATTTATTAACTCAACATCAACTTCTTTTCCTTCTAGAAAGCCAGCTTTAATATGAAAATCTATTTTATCTTTTCTTTCTTCTTGGCCTGCTAACTCTTTAACATACTTAGTTATTATTTTAGAAACCATTATTGGGTCTTCCTCACTCAAAGCAATCGCAGTAGTTCCATGTAAATGCTCATCAAAATCATACCCAACTTCCTTTGAAGCTAAACGCAACATACTGTTTTTAACAACAAAATATTGCAAACCAGCATCTCTCATTTCTTTTCTTAACCTAGTATCTTCCTCAACAGTTATTCCTTTATAGGATATAACTATACCCATATTAGCAATCTTTAATTTTTCTACTAAATCACTAACATATTGTTTCTTCATCGCTAACGTTTTTTCACTTGGCAACTTATCTCACCTCCAAACAA
The DNA here is from genome assembly GCA_902772105.1 of Oscillospiraceae bacterium. GTDB lineage: Bacteria > Bacillota > Clostridia > Oscillospirales > Ruminococcaceae > RUG12519. Next base: position 10,275 of record CACXZI010000011.1, read on the forward strand.
AAAACTTTCCCCCAACGACAAAAAGAGAAAAGTTTTAAGAATATTCAAAATTCTAAATCATTTCTCCTCGGTAGGGTTTTTATAGGCTCAAAACCAACCTACTGTCTTTAGAAAAACTATTTTCAACACGAATTATTATAAATTACATTTTTTAAAAAGTCAAGCTTTTTTTGAAAAATTATTCACCATATTTAGAAACATTAACTCTAACACCAGGTCCCATAGTACGCGCAGTAAAACAAGACTTAATATATTGCCCCTTAAAAGAAGCTGGCCTTGCTGAAGCTATTGCAGACATCAAAACATCAAAATTATCAAACAACTTTTCTGCTCCAAATGAAACTTTCCCGATTGAACAATGAATTATGTTTGTTTTATCTAATTTATATTCTATTCTTCCAGATTTAACCTGTTTTACAGCTTCACCAACATCAGGGCTAACAGTTCCAGATTTTGGACTTGGCATCAAACCTTTTGGCCCTAAAACCTTTCCCAATTTACCAACAACACGCATCATATCTGGAGACGCTATAACAACATCAAAATCCAAAAAATTTTCATCCTGAATCCTTTGTGCTAACTCTTCCCCTCCAACAAAATCTGCTCCTGCTTTTTTTGCTTCGTCTTGTTTATCTTCTTTTGCAAAAACTAAAACCCTAACATCTTTTCCTGTTCCATTTGGCAAAACAACAGACCCTCTAACCTGCTGATCTGCATGACGAGAATCAACACCCAAACGAACATGCAATTCAACAGTTTCATCAAAATTCGCCTTTTCACCAGACAAAACCGCTTCCATAGCCTCTTTTGCTTCATACATTTTCTTAGGATCTATCGCCTTTAAGCTTTGTTCATATTTTTTACCCATTTTATATTTTCTCCTTTTGCTTTAAAAATAACTTAATCAATAACTTCAACACCCATAGATCTTGCTGTTCCTGCAATCATACTCATAGCAGTTTCAACACTTCCAGCATTTAAATCTGGAGCCTTTTTTTCAGCTATTTCTTTCAACTGACTCTTAGTTATTTTAGAAACTTTTTTAGTATTTGGCTCTCCAGAACCTTTGTCAAGCCCTATTGCTTTTTTAATTAAAACTGCTGCCGGTGGAGTTTTTGTAATAAACGTAAAACTCCTATCTGCATAAGCAGTAATAACAACAGGTATAATCATCCCTGCATCATTTTTTGTTCTATCGTTAAATTCTTTTGTGAATTGCACTATATTTAAACCATGTTGACCTAAAGCAGGCCCAATTGGCTGACCAGGAGTTGCTTGTCCTGCAGGAATTTGCAATTTTATATATCCAATTATTTTCTTTGCCATTTTAATACGTCCCTCTCTCAAAAAAATTAAAATTTATTTCTTTAAAACAACCTTATCTAAATCAACTTCAATTGAAGTATTTCTTCCAAAAACACTAACAACAACCTTAACTTTCGCATTTTCCATATCTATTTCTGCTACCTCTCCATTTGATCCTTCAAATGCACCAGACATTATACTAACAGTATCCCCAACTTTATAGTCTATTTCAATGTTTTTTTCTTCAATACCCAATTTATCTACTTCACTTTGTGTTAAACAATTAGGATTGTGAGGATCTCCAACAAAACCTGTAACTCCTTTAACACTTTTTATTGTAAACCAACTTTCATCATTAAAAATCATCCTAACAATAACATATCCCGGAAAAAGCTTTCTTTCAACTTCACGATATTTTCCATTTCTTAATTCCTTAACCTTTTCCACCGGAACTCTTGCCTCTATTATATCACTATTATTATTTTTTTCAACAATTTTTTTTATATTTTCTGCAACCAATTTTTCATATCCAGAATAGGTATGAATAACATACCATTTTGCTTCCTCACCCATATTAAAAACTCCTTTTATACTTCCTTAAAACTACAGATTTCTAAACAAAATCTTTAATATGCTTTGGAATAATAAATCTGCAAAAACAACAAACAAAGACATTATAGCAACAGCGACAATAACAACCATTGTTGCACTAAAAACACTCTTTTTTGTTGGCCAAACTATTTTTTTCATCTCACTTTTTAATTCTTTAACAAAATCAATGATACGACGAAAAAAACTAACTCTGTTTTTTTTATCTTTTTTCTCTTTTTTAGACTTTGTTTTATCTTTAGATTTATTATTTTTAGTAAGCTTTTCTTTGAATTCACCATTTTCTTTATTTTTCTTTATTTTTTTAATTTTTTTAGCCATAATTCTCCTCGCTATTTTAGTTACTTTGTCTCTTTATGTGAAGTATGTTTTTTACAAAATTTACAATACTTGCGCATTTCTAATCTATCTGGGTCATTCTTTTTATTTTTAACTGTGAAATAATTTCGCCTTTTGCAATCAGCACAAGCTAAAATTATATTAACTCTCATAATTAAATTCCACCTCCAATAAAAAAAATTTTTTAAAACTTCTATATAATAAAAAATTTTTAAAAACAACAATAGTCATAATATCATGCAAAAGTTTTAATGTCAAGCGATATAAAAAATATAGATAAAATTATTTTTTAAAAATAAAATCAAAAATACTTGATTGTTTTCAACAAAATTGTTATAATCCCAATTGTAAAATAAAATTATTTTATAATTCAAATTTCAAAGGAGATTTAAAAATGGCTTACAAAATAAACAAAGATGAATGCATAGGTTGTGGATCTTGCGCTGCTAACTGCCCTGTTAGTTGCATATCACAAGGTGAAGATGGAAAATATGAAATAAATGCTGATGAATGCATAGAATGTGGAAGCTGCAAAGGAGTTTGTCCTGTTGATGCACCAAAAGATCCAAGTGGAAACTAAAAAAGATCTTAAAATATTTTTAAAAATCGGCTAATATTATTAGTCGATATTTTTTTTAAAGAACCTTAAGGAGCAATATTTATGGAAAACTTAAAATATAAAAAAGAAATAAATAATATAATAATAATTTTATTAGGAACTCTAATTTTTGCAATTGGAATAGAATGGTTTGCAAAACCAAACAACATAGTAACAGGAGGAGCAACAGGTTTTTCAATTGTTTTAACCACAATAATAAAAAAACTAACACACATAGATATACCAATCAGTTTTATTGTTTTTTTAATAAATATTCCAATTTTTATTTTAAGCTATATTGTAAGTGGTAGCAAACTAATAAAAAAATCAATTCTATCAACAGCCATGACCTGTGTGTGGCTAGACATAATACATAAAATGCCTTGTTTATTTAAGATAGAGAACGATTTATTCCTATCAACAATTTTAACAGGAGTGGTGTGTGGAACAGGAACAGGATTAATGCTAAAAATCGACGCCCCTTCTGGTGGAACAGATATGCTTTCAAATTCTATTAATAAATTAATTCCAAAATTTGAACTATCAAAAATTATTTTCACTATAGATGCAGCCATAGTTTTGTTTGGACTCTTTATTTTTGGCCCTAAAAAAACAGCATATTCAATAATAGAAATTTTTATATGTTCTAGAATAATAAATAATATGTTAGGTGGATTAAGGTTTAAAAGAGCAGTTTTTATAGTAACCGAAAAAGCTCAAGAAATATCTCAATCTATTTTTGAACAACTAAAAAGAGGAAACACAAATCTAAAGTGCACCGGTATGTATACTAAACAGGAAAAAAATCTTTTAATTGTTGTGGTTAAACCAAAAGAAATAGTAAAACTAAAAAGAATAATAGAATCAAAAGATGAAAAAGCATTTGTTGTTATCTACCCAGCACAAGAAGTTCTAGGAAATTTTGCAGATTAATGACAGATTGCCTTTTCTGTTTTTTTGTCGAAAATATGCATTTTATTTAAGTTTAAAGCAAATTTTAACTCATCCCCTTTTTTAACGTCAACTATGCTTGAAACCTTTGAAATAAACCTATTTCCTTTAAAATCAAAATGCAAAAATTTTTCAGAACCTAATAATTCAATGATATCAATCTTTGCAGAAAATAAACTCTCTTTATATAAATCCAAAAAAACCTCTTCTATGTGTATATCTTCAGGCCGCAATCCAATAACAACTTCTCTATTAACATAACCTTCTAAATCGTTTAATATGGTTTTAGCTACAGGAATTAAAAAAACATCTTCTCCTATCTTAATAGCAAACTTATCGTCTTTTTTAACAATAACAGCATCAAACAAATTCATCTGAACCATTCCAATAAAATTAGCAACAAAAACGCTATCTGGTTTATCATATAGTTCCTGCGCAGTTGCAACCTGTTGAATATATCCATTACGCATAACAACAATTCTATCTCCCATTGTCATAGCTTCTGTTTGATCATGTGTTACATAAATAAAAGTTTTTTGCAAAATTCCATGCAATCTCAAAATCTCTGTACGCATCTTAGTCCTTAATTTTGCATCTAAATTAGAAAGTGGCTCATCTAACAAAAAAACATCAGCATCTCGAACCATTGCTCTTCCTAAAGCAACACGCTGTTTTTGTCCGAAAGAAAGCTCTTTTGGCTTTCTATCTAATAACTCTTTAATATCTAAAATTTCAGAAGTTTCTTCAACTTTTTTTCTAACCATATCCTTTGAAATTTTTCTTAATTTTAAAGCAAACTCCATATTTTTTCTAACAGTCATATGAGGATATAGAGCATAACTTTGAAAAACCATAGCAACATTTCTGTCTTTTGGTTCTAAACTATTAACACATTTTTTTCCAATAAAAATATCTCCAGATGTGATTTCTTCAAGCCCTGCAATCATTCTAAGAACTGTTGATTTGCCACATCCAGATGGCCCAACCAAAACAACAAATTCTTTGTCTTTTATTTCTAAATCAAAATTTTTAACAACAAATCCTCTTTTATCATAAGATTTGTCAACTTTTTTAAGAATAACACCCGCCATATTAACATCCTTTTCGAAAAATTAACATAAATTAAAGTTGTCAAAACAAATAACATTATATCATCTTAAAAAACATAAATCAAGGTAATATTTTTCAAATTAAAATATAACTTTAACTCTAATTATTAAACCACAAATTTGCTTTATTAATTTGTCGTTTTTTGAAAAAATATCCAAACATTAAAAATATTTTGTTTTTTTATTGACAGTTAAATTTTATGAATGTTATAATAGATGCAGTTTAGTGAATAATAGAATTAAAAGTAGAATTAAAATTTAAAGTTTTAATACAAATGTCTAAGGTGTGTTTCATAAAATGAAAAAGAACAATTTAAAATTTTGGTTTTTTTTAGCCCCAGCTTTATTATGTTTTTTAGTTGTTGTTATAATTCCAATTATAGTTGGTTTTTTTTATTCATTAACAGATTGGAACGGACTAAATGTCAATTGTGGTTTTGTTGGCTTGAAAAATTTTATAGATATATTCACAAGAGATAGTGGTTTTTTAAACTCTTTAAAATTCACAATAGGAGTTTCATTTTTTAGTGTTATTTTAACTAATGCTATAGGGCTTGTTTTAGCGATTTTAGTAACAAAAAAATTTAAAGGCAGCAAATTTTTAAAAAGCATATTTTTCATGCCAAATTTAATTGGGGGTTTGCTTTTAGGTTTTGCATGGAAATTCATATTCACAGAAATATTTTCAAGCATTTCAAAACTAACAGGTTTAACATTTTTAAATGAATGGCTAGGAACAACTGAAACTGGTTTTTTTGGTTTAATTATAGTTAACGTGTGGCAACTTTCAGGATATATGATGATCATTTATGTAGCACAACTCCAACAAATTCCATATTCAGCAAAAGAATCAGCAAAAATTGATGGAGCAGGCAAAGTTCAAACTTTTTTAAAAATAACATTCCCATTACTGATGCCTGCTTTCACTATAGGTGTTTTCCTTTCGATTGCAAATTCTTTTAAAATGTTTGATCAAAACATATCTTTAACAAATGGGGTTCCATATCATTCAACACAAATGCTTGCTTTAAATATCTATAACACAGCTTTTACTAACAACGAATTTGGGTTAGCTCAAGCAAAGTCTATTATATTTTTAATAATTATTGCATCAATTGGGCTAACACAACTTTTAATAACAAAGAAAAAGGAGGTTGAAATGTAGTTTGAAAAATTTAAATCATAAAAAAAAATTTAAGATAAATAAATTATTTTTAACATTTTTTGGATTTATATTAGCAGCAATATATTTGTTACCAATATATATTCTCTTAATAAATTCGTTTAAAACACAAAAAGGTTTTTTTGAAAATATTTTATCTATTCCAAATAAAGAAACGTTCACCGTAGAGAACTACAAAAATGCATTTTTAAAATTAAACTTTCTTCGTTCTTTTTTAAATTCTTTTGCAATAACAATAATTTCGGTTTTTTTTATTTTATTATTTTCCACAATGGCAGCATGGATTTTGGTTAGAACAAAAACTAAAACAAGCAAAGTTATATTTTGTTTACTTTCTATTTCTATTTTAATTCCATTTCAAAGCACAATGCTTCCCCTTTTAATGGTTTTTAAAAAAATTAAACTTTTAAACCCAATAGGCCTAATAATTATATATATTGGTTTTGGGGTTAGCTTTTCAATTTTTATATTACATGGATTCATAAAAAACATACCAAAAGAATTAGAAGAAGCAGCAGCAATAGATGGTTGTGGATTTTTTCAACTATTTTTTAGAATAATAATCCCACTATTAAAAACCGCTTTAATATTTGTGTCTGTTTTAAATGTGATTTGGATTTGGAATGATTTTTTGCTTCCATCAGTTGTTCTAACAGATCAAAAATGGAAAACACTGCCTCTTATGACATATAACTTTTTTGGAGAATATTCAAAAAATTGGGATCTTGCAACAGCAGCTTTATTTATATGCATAACACCAATAATTATTTTCTATTCTTGGGCACAAAAATATATAGTAAGTGGAATGACAAAATGGTCAATAAAATAAACTTTAATGTGCCAAGAAGTTAGGAGTAGTGTTATGATAGATATTCTTCAATTTAAAAAAATAAAATATATTGCATTATCTGTTTTGCTTATTACAACAACATTTGTGTTTTTTGGATGTGGAAAAAACAAAGACATTATTTCTATAAATTTTTTAAGCCACAAAATGGAACAACACGAAGCATTTTTAAATTTAATAAAAAAATATAAAGAAAACCACAAAAATATTGATATAAAAATTGAAAGTGTTGAAAGAGAAACAGACTATTTTGCAAAACTAAAAAGCAGTTTCACATCAGGAAAAGGTCCAGATTTATTTAATCTTTCTTCATATGCAAAAATGCGTGAATATGAAGACAAATTAAAAGATATTTCGGATATGCCACTAATTCAAAAAATGGACGGAGTATTAAAAAATCAAGCAGGAAAAGAAGTTTTAATTCCTGAATGTTATGAAGGTTTAGGATATATTGTTAGAAAGGATATTTTCAAAGAAGCTGGCGTTGATGTGAACACGATGAAAACATTTAATGGTTTAGAAAAAGGTTTTGAAACACTCTTAAACAAAATGCCGCTAAAAAACTTCAAAAACTTAAAAGCTGTTTTAGGAGTTCCTGGAGCAGAGATGTGGGTTTTTGGAAACCATATGGTTATTCCTGCTTTAAACGAAGAATTTAAATCACCAGAACAAGCATACAATTCTAAAACATTTGAATTTAAAGGAAAAGATTTATATAAAAACATATTAGACTTCCAACTAAAATACGCACAAAAAAATAATTTAGTTTCTTCAAATTTGCAAACCGTTGTTGAAAACGGAATTTTTGCAGGAAAATTTGCAGTGTTACTGCAAGGAACACAGCTACATACATTAATTAAAGAATATGAAAAGAAAAACAAAGATAACCTATCTAAAAAACTTGCAATTTTGCCATATAGCACACCAAAAGACGGCGACAACGAAGGAAAATTTCCAGTTTACATAAGGCAATATTTTGCAATAAACAAAGATGTAACACAAGAACAATATAAAGCAATACAAGAATTTTTAGAATATCTATATACAACAGAGGAAGGAACAAAAATTTTAACAGAAGAATTTGGGTTTATAAGCCCAATTAAAGATAAAAATCAAAAATTTGAGGAAGGCTCCATTAACGACACAGTTTTAAAAGCAATAAAAGAAGGAAAAACAATGAATGGAGATTTAAGCGTTATTAGAACAGAAGAATGGGGAGCTAAAGTTTTAGGAGCAGCGGTTCAAAGATATCTAAACAAAAGAACAAAAGACGTATGGGACAAATATGTTGTTAAAGAAAGCATAGATAAATGGAATGAAATTGCAACAAAACAGTTAGATAAAAAATAAAACATAAAATCAAATGTTTTGTGCGATTGTTAAAAAGCTTTCGCACGAAATTTTTATATAAAATAAAGGGAAGGTATTTTAAAATGTATGATATTAAATCTAAAGCAGAAGTGGATTTCATAAATGACACAAAAATAAAGGAAACAATAGACTATGCAACAAAAAATAAAAATAACAAAGAATTAATAAACAAAATTTTAAAAGAAGCAGAAAAAATAAAAGGTTTAACACATAGCCAGGCACTTTTGCTTTTGCTTTGTGACCTTGAAGAAGAAAACAAAAAAATATTTGAATTAGCAAAAAAAATAAAAAATTTAATATATGGAAAAAGAATTGTTTTATTTGCGCCGCTATATATTTCAAACTATTGCGTAAATGGATGCACATATTGCCCATATTGCTATTTAAAAAAAACAACAAACAGACGAAAACTAACACAAGAAGAAATCGAAAAAGAAACAATTGAGCTTTTTAAAATGGGACACAAAAGAATAGCTCTAGAAACCGGTGAAGACAACATAAATTGCCCAATTGAATATGTTTTAGAATCAATAGACACAATATATAACACAAAATATAAAGAAAAGCCCACAATTAGAAGAATTAATGTTAATATAGCAGCAACAACAGTTGAAAACTATAAAAAACTAAAAGAAAAAAATATAGGAACATATGTGTTATTTCAGGAAACATATAATAAAAAGAATTATGAAAAATTCCATCCATTTGGCCCAAAAAGCGACTATAGCTACCACACAACAGCAATGGATAGAGCATTAAAAGCAGGAATTGATGACATTAGCTGTGGAGTTTTATTTGGGCTTAGCGACTATAAATATGACTTCACTGCCCTTTTAATGCATAAAGAACATCTAGAAAAAGTTTATAATATAGGCCCACACACAATATCTGTTCCTCGAATTAAGCCTGCAAACGAAATAGATTTAAACAAATTTGAAAATATAATAGATGATAAAACATTTTTAAAAATAGTTGCATGTTTTAGAATAGCAGTTCCATACACAGGAATTATTATTTCAACAAGAGAAACAAAAGAAATTAGAGAAATTGCTTTAAACCTTGGAGTATCTCAAATTTCTGGAGGTTCTTTAACAAGTGTTGGAGGATATCACAACGCCAAAAAAGCAGAAAATTCTAAGCAATTTGAAACTTCCGATAAACGCCCACTAGATGAAATTTTAAACTGGCTTTTAAAATTAGAATATATTCCAAGTTTTTGCACAGCATGCTACCGTGAAAAAAGAGTTGGTGAAAAATTTATGAAACTAAGCAAATCGATGCAAATTAAGAATTTTTGCACACCAAATGCTTTATTAACATTAAAAGAATATTTAAAAAACTTTGCATCAGAAGAAACAAAACAAATAGGAGAAAATTTAATTAAAAAAGAAATTAACAAAATAGAAAATGAAGAAATAAAGAAAAACACAATTAAATTTTTAAAAGAAATTGAAGAAAACGAAAAAGAAGATATTTTTTTCTAGTAGAAAATTAAAAGAAAGGTTAAAAAAATGAACTCTACTCCTTTGTCAAATAGATTTTATATAGGAATCTTTGGAAAATGCAACAGTGGAAAATCTAGCCTTATAAACGCCATAACAAATCAGCAAATTGCAACAATATCAAACAAAAAAGGAACAACAACAGACCCTGTTTTTAAAGCGATGGAAATTCCTAAAATTGGCCCTTGTGTTTTTGTTGACACCCCTGGTTTTGATGACACAGAAGAAAACCTAGGCGAAAAAAGAACAAGAAAAAGCCATGAAATTTTAGAATATGTTAATGCAGCAATTTTTGTTTTAGAAAAACCAGATGTAATAGATAAAAAAGAAAAAGAATTTTTAGAAAAAATAAAACAAAAAGAAATACCTTTAATTTTAGTGATAAACAAAAAAGATATAGATTCTGATAAAAAGCTTAATTTTAAATTTTTAGAAAATTATATATTTGTTGAAGTAAGCGCTAAAACAAAAGAAAACATAAATAGCTTAATAGATTTAATTTCTAAAAACTTTAATGAAGAAGAAACTAATAAAAATATGATTAGTGATTTAATAAATCCACTAGATGTTGTTGTTTTAGTTATTGTGATAGATGAATCTTCCCCAAAAGATCGATTAATTTTGCCGCAACAACAGCTAATATATGAAATCTTAAAAAAAGGTGGCATATGCTATGTTGTTAAAAACACTGAATATGAGGAATTTTTAAAAAATTTAAATATAAAGCCAAAACTTATTGTTATAGACAGCCAAATCTTTTCAAAAATTTTTAAAACAATCGATGATGATATTCCAATAACTTCATTTTCAATTTTGTTAGCAAGAAAAAAAGGAATTTTAGATTATGCAATAAAAGGAGTTAAGATGCTGGAAAAGCTTAAAAATAAAGACAAAATTTTAATTGTAGAAAGCTGCACACACAAAAAGAAAAGTTGTGATATCACCTGCGTTAAGATTCCAAGGTGGATTTTAGAATATACTAAAAAAGAAATAGAATTCGAATTCAAAACAGGAGATGACTTCCCATCCGAAAACGAATTAAAAAAATATAGATTAGTAATACACTGTGGAGGCTGCATGACAACAGCAAAAAAAATTCAAAATAAATTTAAAATTTGTTTAAAACAAAACGTTGCAGCAACAAACCATGGCATTTTAATTGCCTATTTAAATGGAGTTTTAGAAAAAAGCATATCGTTTTTTAAATGATATTATTAATATAATTTCTAAAAACAAAAATATAAAAAATTATTATACTTTCCTATTTATCATGAATTTTTTCAAAACTAAAATAATAATAGTTGTAGCTAAAATAAAAATTAAAAATATCCCTAAAATAATTTCATCTTCGATTTTTAGATTATATAAAGCATAAGCTACATCATATTTTTTTAAAAATTTATCCGGCATTCCCACATCTGGCAACCTTAAAAGAGAAAATATAAAACCATAAACAAACATAAGCAAAAAATCTAGAAAAAACGAAAAAACCATAATCTTTTTTTTAATTATACATAAGCAAAAAAAACAAAAACAAAATTCAAAAACAAATAAAAAAAGTGAATTAATTGAAAGCAAAAAAAGTTCAGATTTTAAAACTTTAATGCCACCACTAAACCAAGAACCAACAGACAAAATTCTACAAAGTGGATTAACTAAAAAACTAGATCCAATAGAAAAATAAAGTGCTTTTTTAAAATCATCCACATCCTTCTTTTTTAAAAAAAATTTAAATATTAAAATTTTCAAAATAATATTAAAAAAAGCAAAAATATGAAACCTTAAAACAAAATCATAAATTATAATAAAATTAACAAAACCACTATTATGATTTTTATAAATATTTATTCTAATTATATGCATTACAAAAATATTAATAAAACAATTTATAAAGCAAGCAAAAACACCTGAATAAAAAATACTAAAAAAATGCTTTTTTTCCCTAAAACAAAACATTAAAATAGCCATAATTAACAAAGGAACAATAAAATTTAAATTAACTATAATAAATTCTTCAAAAAAATTCATTATATTTCACCTAATTTTAAAAATATATAAATTAATAAATTTTTACAAAACTTTTCATCACTTCATAAAAATAAAATATAAATAAATTTTAAGTTAATAAAACTATAACAACTATATTACCTACAATTTATTTACAATAATTTTAATATACATATTAAACTAAAAAAATAAAATATAATTTTATTTAAAATTAGCTCAATTTTTCAACATTTTTTCCTAACAAAACATTTTTTAAACTTAAAATAACAGAAATAGCAAAAACCAAAAATATCCCTAAAGCTACTTCGTTTTCAAAATTTAAATTATATATAACATCAATAACATCTCTATATGGCAATGTATCGGGCATTCTTAAAAGATATAATATAACACCATTTATAATAATTAATAAACTAAATAATAAACAATTTAAAAATATTTTTTTAAATTTCTTTAAATTTTCAGTTTTTTTAATAATATATAAAATCAACAACGAAAAACAAAATTCAAAAACAAATATAAATAATGAATTAATTCCAAGCAAAAAAAGTTCAGACTTTAAAATTTTAGTGTTCCATTCAAACCAATAACCAATAACCAAAAACCTCCAAAATGGGTTAGCTAAAAAACTAGATCCAATAGAAAAATAAAATGCTTTTTTAAAATCATCCACATCCTTCTTTTTTAAAAAAAATTTAAATATTAAAATTTTAAAAACAACACAAAAAAACGCAAAAACAAAATATTTAAAAATTGCTTGATAGGCACACAGCAAAGTAAAAAAATATTTATGTTTCATAAAATCCTCTTTACTAAGCCCAAACAAACACTCTTGATAGTAATTCACTTCTTTCCAATGATCATAAAAATATCCCTTAATAAAAAATAAAAAAACTCCTTGTATAAAAAAATTAACAAAAAATGCAAACACTCCAGAATAAAAAATACTAAAAAAATGCTTTCTATTTTTAAAATAAAACATCAAAATAACCAAAATCAACAAAGGCACGCTAAAATGTAGGTTAACTATAATAAACTCTTTAAAAAATTTGCTCAAATTTTCACCTCTATTTTAAAACTTCTCTTTTAATCTTATCCATAGCAAACAAAGCTGCACGAATTCTAATTTTATTTCTTTCATCTCTTTCACCGTGAGAAAGAAGCAGTTTATATGCCTTAGTTTCTTTTTTGGTGGATATTCCAATATAAACAAGTCCAACAGGTTTTTCTTTGCTGCCTCCTTGTGGCCCTGCAATTCCTGTTGTTGATACTCCAAAATCAGCACAACAAACATTTCTAACCCCAAAAGCCATCTCTTTTGCAACAACACTGCTAACCGCTCCAAACCTATCTAAACTAGATTTTTTAACACCCAAAATTTTTTGTTTTGCTTCGTTAGAATAGCAAACAGCGCCCAATTTAAAAATTTTGCTAGATCCAGAAATTTCAACAATTTTAGAACTAATAAGCCCGCCCGTGCAACTTTCTGCAACAGCTAATGTTTTATTTTTTTCAATAAAGGTTTTAACCAAAGCATTTTGCATATTCAAAACATCTATTCCGTAAATATATTTTCCAATTCTATTTTTTATTAAATCAACAACCAAATCAGCCATATCTTCACACATTTTTTTATTTTCTGCCTTTGCAGTAACACGAAGCCGAACTTCCCCTTCTTTTGCATATATTCCAACAGTTGGATTTTTTTGAACTAATAAATCAGAAACTTTTTCGTCAACAACAGATTCCGGCAACCCAAAAATATGAACATTTTTAGAAAATATAGTAAAACCAGTAAATTTTTTTAAATATTTTTCAACATCTTTTTCAAAAATTGCAGCTAATTCTTCTGGAGGCCCAGGCAGCAAAACAACAACTTTCCCATTTTCTTCAACAGCAATAGCAGGAGCAGTTCCGTTTTCATTTTTAAAAACAGTTGAACCTTTAATAACTAAACTTTGTTTAAAATTATTTTCTGTTGGAGTTATTTTTTTATTTTCAAATATTTTTTCTATATTTTTTCTAACTTCTAAATCTTCAACCAAATCTTTTTTTAAAGCAGATGCAACCACTTCTTTTGTTATGTCGTCTTTTGTTGGACCAAGCCCACCAGTAATAATTAAAACATCACTTCTTTTTAAGGCAGTTTCAACAGCAAGTTGTATTCTTTTTTCGTTGTCTCCAACCGTTGTGTGCCACAAAACATCAAACCCAATTTCAGATAACTTTAAAGAAAGATATCTTGAATTAGTGTTTAAAATATCTCCAATTAAAATTTCAGTTCCAACATTTAAAATTTCAGCAACCATATAAACCTCCTTTATTTTTAATTAAACTATCAATAATATTTTAATATTTTATTTGACATAATGCAAAACTTTTTTATATAATTCTATCAAAACGGTTAAATTAAATTAAAAAGCCAGTTAAAAATTTTTGTGAGGTGTTTTTAAATATGAAATTAGGAATTGTTGGGCTGCCAAACGTTGGGAAAAGCACTTTATTTAACGCTTTATGCAATAAAATTTCAGCAGAATCAGCAAACTACCCTTTTTGCACAATTGAACCTAATGTGGGGATTATAAACGTTCCAGACCAAAGACTTTTTAAACTAAAAGAAATATATAACCCAAAAAAACTAACCCCAGCAACACTAGAATTCATAGATATAGCAGGCCTTGTTAAAGGAGCTTCTAAAGGAGAAGGATTGGGAAATAAATTTCTTTCAAACATAAGGGAAGTTGATGCTATTTTGCATGTTGTTAGGTGTTTTAACGATGAAAATATAATACATGTCGAAAATTCAATAGACCCGATAAGAGATATAGATATAATAAACATTGAACTTATATTATCAGACATAGAAGTTTTGCAAAGAAGAATAGAAAAACTAAAAAAACAAGCCAAGGCAGACAAATCTTTAAACGAAACAATAGAAGTTTTAAATAACCTTTTAAATTGGCTACAAGAAGGAAAACCAGCAAAAAACTTTGAAACAAAAGAAGAATTTAAAAAAGAAATAAATTCAATTGGATTAATAACAACAAAAAAAACAATATATGTTGCAAACTTTAAAGAAGATGACTATAAAAACGGAATTGAAAACAACGAAAATTTAAAAAAAGTTATTGAGTTTGCCGAAAAAGAAAATTCTTTTGTTTTGCCTATATGTGCAAAGGTTGAAGAAGACCTTAACGGAATGGATGAAGAAGAAAAAAAATTTTTTTTAGAAGAACTTGGTTTAAAAGAATCTGGCCTCGACAGAATAATTAAAAAAAGCTATGAAATTTTAGGACTAATTTCATATCTAACAGCAGGAGAAGACGAAGTTAGAGCATGGACAATTAAAAAAGGAACACTAGCTCCACAAGCAGCTGGAAAAATCCACTCAGACTTTGAAAGAGGATTTATCTGTGCAGAAACAATAGCGTATGAAGATTTCATAAAATATAATAATATGACAGATGCTAAAGAAAAAGGAGTTGTTAGAACAGAAGGAAAAAACTACGAAGTAAAAGATGGCGACATAATTTTATTTAGATTTAATGTTTAAATATTTTAATTTTAGATAATATTTAATTTAGCCAAAATTATCTAAATAAATTTATTGTTGAAATTTTTTGTTGAAATTTTTTTTATTTTATCATATAATCTAGAAGGTAGAGTTTTTACCTCAAACTTTAGAGATTTTTTTAAAGGAGACTTTTAAATGTTAACAACAAACAAAAATGTTTTAAAATGGGTTCAAGAAATGGTTGATCTTTGTAAGCCAGAAAAAGTGGTGTGGATAGATGGCAGCGAAGAACAACTAAACGAATTAAGAAAAAAAGCTGTTGATTCAAAAGAACTAATTGAACTAAACCAACAAAAACTAAAAGGATGTTATCTTCACAGAACAAAACAAAACGACGTTGCAAGAGTTGAAGACAAAACATTCATCTGCACAAAAAACAAAAAAGATGCAGGGCCAACAAACAATTGGTGTGACCCAGAAGAGATGTATGAAAAACTAAGAAAATTGTTTGACGGAGTAATGAAAAACAGAACAATGTATATTATTCCATATTCAATGGGGCCAATAGGTTCACACATGTCTAAAGTGGGAATAGAAATAACAGATTCAATTTATGTTGTTTTAAATATGAACATAATGACAAGAATGGGAAAAGATGCATTTTTAAACCTAAAAGAAGATTCAAACGACTTTGTTAGAGGACTTCATTCAAAAGCAGATATAGATCCAGATAATAGATATATTGTTCACTTCCCTGAAGACAACACGATATGGTCTATTAATTCTGCATACGGTGGAAATGTTCTTTTGGGAAAAAAGTGTTTTGCATTAAGAATAGCTTCATACCAAGGAAAAAACGAAGGCTGGATGGCAGAACATATGTTAATTTTAGGAATAGAAGACCCACAAGGAGATGTTAAATATATTGCTGCTGCCTTTCCTTCTGCCTGTGGAAAAACAAATCTTGCAATGTTAATTCCACCAGAGATATATAAAAAAGAAGGCTACAAAGTCTGGACAGTAGGAGACGACATAGCCTGGATTAAAATAGGTGAAGACGGAAGATTTTATGCCATAAACCCAGAAAATGGATTTTTTGGAGTGGCTCCTGGAACAAACGAAAAATCTAACTTTAATGCATTAGAATCAACAAAAAAAGACACAATATTCACAAATGTAGCACACGATTTAAAAGACAACACAGTATGGTGGGAAGGTTTAAACGAAAATCCACCAGAAAATGCAGTAGACTGGAAAGGAAACCCATGGAATGGAAAAGAATCATCAGAAAAAGGAGCACATCCAAATTCTCGTTTCACAGCGCCAGCAAGAAACTGTCCTTCAATTAGCAAAGAATTCAACAACAAAAATGGAGTTCCACTATCTGCAATAATATTTGGAGGCCGTCGAGCTAAAACAACACCGTTAGTATATGAATCTTTTAGCTGGCAGCATGGCGTTTTTATTGGAGCAACAATGGCTTCAGAAACAACAGCAGCAGCAACAGGAAAGGTTGGAGTTATTAGAAGAGACCCAATGGCTATGCTTCCATTTTGTGGATATAATATGGGAGACTATTTCAAACACTGGATTGAAATGGGAGAAAAATCTAAAGAAAAAGCACCAAAAATATTCAACGTAAACTGGTTTAGAACAGATGAAAATGGAAAATTCATATGGCCAGGATATGGAGATAATATGCGCGTTTTGATGTGGATTTTAAAGCGTTGCAATGGAGAAGTGGACGCAGAAAAAACATCAATTGGATTTGTTCCAAAAACAAAAGATTTGAACTTAAACGGACTAAATTTAAACGAAGAAACTTTAAAAGAAATTCTTTCTATAGATAAGTCTTTATGGGAAAAAGAAGCAGAAGAAATAGAAGAATTCTTTAAAAAATTTGAAGGAACATTGCCAGAAGAACTAAAGCAAGAGTTAAATAACCTAAAAGAAAGATTAAAATCTTAATTTAATCTAACAACAAATTAAAAACCCTATAGTAAAGTTAAAAATTACTTTAGGGTTTATTTTTAAATTAATATTATTTTTTATGGAAAAGCTCTTTAATTCCATAAAACAAAAGCAACAAACTAAAAAGCTTTCTTAAAATATTGATAGGTAAAATGTAAATCATTAAAAAACCAAAAACAACTCCAATAGTTCCAAATATTATAAAAAATATTAATGGTTTTACTTCAATTAATTTATTTTTAATATGAAAAATTGAAGAAAAGATTGCAATTGGAATAAAAAACATTAAATTAATAGCTTGTGAATATATTTGATTATAGGTTTTAAATACAGTTAAAAAAATCATCAAAACAAATCCACCGCCAAGCCCCATAGAAGCAGTTAAACCAGAAAGAAAACCAGCCAAAATATTAAATATCACCTAAAAAGTAACCTCAAACTAGAAAGAATTATTAAAATTCCAAAAATTCGTCTTAACATGCTGGTTTTAATCTTTTTTAGAAAAATGCTTCCAACTAAAGCTCCTAATAAACCAAAAGGCAATAAAATTAAAATTTCTTTAAAATTAATTGGATATGAAAAAAAATACCACAAAAAACTAATTATAGATAAACCCAAAATTATTAAAACAGAAGTTGCATGAGCTTTTTTGGCTTTAACTCCAAATTTTTCGAGTAAAGGAACGGTTAAAATTCCACCACCAGTTCCAAAAGCTCCATTAAAAAACCCAGAAATTATAGCTCCAATAATATATTTAATATTTTTCTTCAATTTTTAAACCTCTTCAAATTTTTATATTTATAATACCCAAAAATATTGAAATTAGACATAAAACAAAAAAAACCATATTAAAATGGCCTTATGATGTAATATAAAAAAATGAAGATTGCTTTAAGCGTGTACAAAATTAAACTCGAACTATGCCAAGTGGGTACTCTCTCGAAAATCTCATGCTCCCTTCGTCTAATATGAAATTAGGAGGTCTGCAATAAAAGTTCGAAGGCCAAGTTCCCTTTTAATAAAATGTTGAATTTATATATTAACACTAATTAATCTAAAGCAACCTTCTAATATAGATTATACATTTTAATATTCAATTATTCAATATAAAAAACAAATTATTTAATATAATATTTTTGAATATTTTATCGTTTTCATATTAAATGAAAAAACCCCCATTCTAGAAAGGAAAATCAAAATGCAAGAAACAAATTTTCGTTGTTATAGATGTATGAACAAATTAGAACAAAATTTAAAGTTTTGTCCTGTTTGTGGAAATGAAATAATAAATCAAAAATTTTTAAGCTATTCACTGCCACCGGGAACAATTTTAAGAGAAAGATATTTAATAGGCCATGTTGTTAATAAAGACAACAAAACCTTAACATATATAGGATTAGACATGAATTTAGAATCTAGAGTTTTAATTGTTGAAGTATATGTGAAAGATATTTTAGATAGATTAGACACAAGAATTATGGTTAAAAACAGAGAAAACGAAAAAATATTTGAAGATATTAAAACCAATTTTTATATGGTGCACCAAAATCTAACAAAGCTCAGGGTTTTGCCTAATATATTAAAAATATATAGCATATTTCCGCAAAACAACACAATTTATGTAGTTAAAGAAATTTCAAAAGGAATAACATTTAACGAATATCTTTCAAACAACTATGGTGAAATTTCTTGGAACCAGTCTAAAAAACTCTTTTTAGATTTAATAAAACTTTTAAAGCATATACATTCTCTTAAAATAATACATCAAGATCTAACTCCGAATAATCTCTATTTTGAAAACAATTCATTAAAAATAATAGACTTTAAAAACGCTAAAATAGAAAATAAGTTTGATTTGAATTTCACATTAAACGAAGGATATTCAGCGCCAGAACAATATGACAACAAAGGAATCGGAACCTATTCTGACGTATATAGCTTAGCAGCAATAATGTATAAATCTTTAACAGGAACAAAACCGGTTAATTCAAGATCTCGTCTTTCTAACGACAATTTACTTCCTCCAAATATTTTAAATCCAAATATTCCAAAAAATGTTTCTTTTGCAATAACCTCAGCTTTAGTTTTAGCACCAAAACTAAGAACCCAAACAATGAAAGATTTCTATGAAGATTTAATAGCACCTCCAAGAGAAACAAGTAAGATACATATGTTAGTTAAAAAAGAAACTCCAAAAACAAAAAAAATGAAGAAAAAAAAGATAGAAAAAGAAGTTATAAAAAAAGAAATAGAAAAAACGGCAGTAATAAAAGAAAATGAAGAACTAAAAAGTTTTGAAGAAGAAAAAAAAGAAACAAAAACCAAAAAGATAATATTTTTAAGCTTTTTAATATCTTGTAGTGTTGTTTCATTTTTTCTAGTTATTGCAATATTTTTATTGTTTGGTGATAATTTTTTTGAATAGACTAAACCCCAGTAGAACCAAATCCATTTTCACCTCTTTTAGTTTCTGTTAAGTTTTCAACTTCTTTAAATTCAACATCTAAAAAAGGAACCACAACAAGTTGCGCAACTCTATCTTTATTTTTAACAATATATGTAGAATCTCCATCATTTTTTAAAGCAACAATATATTCCCCTCTATAATCACTATCACAAACTCCAACCTTATTGGCTGGGGCTATATTTTTGTTTATTGAAAGACCACTCCTTGCAAATATCAATCCAACATAACCTTCAGGAACCTCAATTGCAAGCCCTGTTGGAATTTTAACAGTCTCCCCTGGTTTTATTTCAACAGAATTTTCTAAGCATGCATATAAATCATATCCAGCGCTGCTAACACTTCCTCTTGTTGGAATTATTGCATTTCTATTTAATTTTTTTAGATTTACTTTAACCATTTTTATTTCCCCTTTTCAATATATTAAAAATTTTTTTAAAAAATTTAAACCTATTTGCTTTTCTTAAACAATTTCCACAATTACCACAAAATTCAACCTCTTCATCAAAATATTTTAATATATATTTTCTATAACACCCCTTTTCTCTACAAAAATCTATCATAACTTGCAGTCCATCATAATTTTTAGCCTTTAGTTTTTTAGCTTCATTCTCACTAAGTTCCTCATTTTTTGTTTGTTCAATAAAAAAACTATTAATTTTAATGTCATATTCAGAAAATAGCAAAATACAAAAAGAAGGTTTATTATCTCTTCCTGCCCTTCCAACCTCTTGATAGTAGTTTTCAATATTCTGTGGCATATTAAAATGTATTATATATCGTATATCTTTTTTGTCAACACCCATACCAAAAGCATTTGTTGCAATTAAAATATTTTTTTCACCTGTTAAAAAATAATTTTGATTTTTCTTTCTTTGCATTAACCTCATACCCGCATGATATTTTATAGCATTATATCCATTACCAATAAATATTTTATATAGTTTTTCAACATTTGCTCTAGTTGCACAATAAACAATAACGTTTTCATCTTTTATTTTTTCTATTAATCCAATCAATTTAGGGATTTTATATTTTTCTTCTAATCTAATAACATCAAAAAATAAATTACTCCTATTAAACCCAGAAACCAAACAAAAAGGATTTTTAAGTTTCATATATTTTAAAATATCTTCCCTAACATCTATTGTGGCAGTTGCTGTAAAGCACGCAAAAACTGGCCTTTTTTCTAGCAGATTAAAAAAATTAAACATTTTAATATAACTTGGCCTAAAATCGTGCCCCCATTTACTAATGCAATGTGCTTCATCAATAACAACCATAGAAATTTTCATAAATTTTGCAAACTCTAAAAAAGTTTTATTCAAAAGTCTTTCTGGTGCCACGTATAATATTTTACATCCATTTTTCAAACTATCTTTTAAAATTTTTGAACACATTCCCTTTGTTAAACTGCTATTAATCTGCTTAGCATTCACTCCTTTTTCTCTTAAAAAATTAACCTGATCTTGCATTAAAGAAATTAAAGGAGAAACAACCAAAGTTAAACCTTCATTTAATATTGCTGGAACATAGTAACACAAAGACTTACCAGAACCCGTTGGCATAATAGCTAAAACATCTCTTTTTTTAAGCAAATTTAAAACTATTTCTTCCTGCCCTTTTCTAAATTCACTAAAACCAAATATTTCTTTTAAAACCTTCTTAGCTTTATTTTGCAATTTTAAACTCCTATTTTTTATCTAAAACTTTTAAAGAACCTGCCTCTATAATCGCTAAAACGTCTCTTTTTAACAAATTTAAAACTATTTTTTCCTGCCACTTTTTTTAATTCACTAAAACCAAATATTTCTTTTAAAACCTTCTTAGCTTTATTTTGCAACTTCAAACTCCTATTTTTTATTTAAAACT
>CACXZI010000012.1:0-3294 GCA_902772105.1 Oscillospiraceae bacterium
AGTTTGCTGGAACATAAAATATATCACTCGCCAGAAAATTTAAAGAAACTTCATTCTGCCTGCTAAATTCTTTTTCAGTATGTAGTAAGTTTGCTGGAATTTTAAGTTTATCACTCGCCATAAAGTTTAATCAAATTTATTCGGCCTGCTAAATTCTTTTTTCATTACGTAGAAAGTTTGCTGAAACTATAAATATATCACTCGCCAAGAAATTTAATCAAACTTTCATTCCGTAAAAAGTTTTATATAAATTATAGTTATTAACTCGCTGGAACATTTTATTAAAATTTAAATTTATTCGACCTGCTAAATCTTATTTGAGTTAAATCACCCGCTGGAAAGTTTTATTAAAATTTATAATCTATCAAACTAGGTTTAAACTTTAATCAAAATTTTATTAAAAGAAACTTTATAAAAAATTTTTTATTAAATTACTTATATTGCTTTATTTAATCTTAACAAAAACTATTCTAGATTTTGATTTTATAATATCATTACAATCAACTTTAATCTAATTAATAAAAATTTAATTTTAATTATTTCCACCTTAATATTATTAAAAATTAAAAAATTAGTTTATATCTATTTAACATTTTATTCAAAAACCTCATAACTAAATATTTTAAAAAACATCTTTTTTCTCTTTTTTTATTTCTTTATTTTCTTCAACTAAAAATTCTTTAAGCAAACTATATCTAAAATTAACCTTTTTTTGTTTGCACATACTTAAAAGATTTTGTTTTGGCCCAACCAAAATTAAAAGTTTTTTTGCTCTTGTTATTGCTGTATATAAAAGATTCCTGCTAAAAAATTCAGAGTCTTTAAAAAAAATTGGAATAACAACAACCAAAAATTCGCTGCCCTGGCTTTTGTGAACTGTTATTGCAAACGCTGGCTCTAAATCTTTTGCCATAGAAAATTCTAGCGTTGCAATTTTCCCATCAAAATCAACAATAAACGTTTGCCCTTTTTTATTTATCTTTAAAATTGTTCCTATTTCTCCATTAAAAATTCCTTCTCCTTTAACACCACCTTTCTCCCATTGAATATCGTAGTTATTTTTAATTTGCAATAGTTTATCACCTTCTCTAAATGTGAAAAATCCAAAGTTAAATTCTTCTTTTTCACCACTTTTTTTATTAACAACACCTTGAATTTTTTTGTTTAACTCAATTGTTCCAACAATTCCTTTTTTACATGGGCATATAACCTGAATATCTTCTTTGTTTTTTGCAACATTTTTTAGTTTATTTCCTAAAAGATTTAAAACTGTTTTGGAAATTTCTGTTGGTGTGTTCTTTTCAATAAAGAAAAAATCTTTTCCTTTTTCGTTTAAAATTAATGGTTCTTCATTTATTATGTTATGTGCATTCATAACAATTAAACTTTTTCTCGATTGCCTAAAAATTTCTTTTAAACAAACAACAGGTAGAATTTTGCTATCTAATATGTTTTTTAGAATATTACCCGCCGCAATACATGGAAGTTGATTAAAATCTCCCGCCAAAATTAATCTACAACCATTCTTTAAAGCTTTTAAAAGACTTTCAAACAGCATGCAGTCCACCATAGACATCTCATCAATAACTATAGCGTCTGCTTTTAGTGGCTTTTTTTCGCAGTGTATAAATTCTCTTTCATCGTCAGCAGTTTTAACAACTCCTAAGAGTCTATGTATTGTTGTTGCTTTTTTTTTCGTAACTTCTTGCAGTCTTTTTGCCGCTTTTCCTGTTGGAGCACATATTGAGATATTAAATCCTGTTTGTTCTAAAATAGAAACAACAGCATTTAAAATTGTTGTTTTTCCTGTTCCTGGCCCTCCTGTTAAAACAAAAACTCCACTTTCTATTGCTGTTTTAATTGCTTTTTTTTGAAGTTTTGTGAATTTAATTTTTAGTCTTTCTTCTTCTATTAATATTAAATTTTTAAAGTCTTCTTCATCTATCTCTTCTTTGAATTGGTTTAGGGCAACAATTTTTTGAGATATATATTTCTCAGCAAGATAATAAACCGGAAGAAAAACAAACTCTTTCGTTGTTGTTTTTTTCGAAAAGAGAACATTGTTTTCAATTAGTTTATCTATCTCTTTTAAAACAGTGTTTTTTTCTTGCTTTAAAAAAGTAGAAACAACTATGGCTAAATTTTTTTTTGGGACGCAACTATGCCCATTTAAAAGAGCGTTGTGGTTTAAAATAAGCTGTGTTGCTGCTTGAATTCGCTTTTCTTCGTTTTGTTTAACATTTAATGTTTTTGCTATTGAGTCCACCTTTTTAAAAGAAAGATTAAAATTAAACGAAAACAAAGAATATGGATTTTTTTTTATTTTTTCTATTGCGAAAAGGCCCCATTTCTCCCATATTTTAAAACATGTTTTTGGGGTTACATTAAATTGCTGCAAAAATATATTTAGTCTTTTTAGTGCTAGAAGATTTTTTATATCTTTTTCTATGTTGTTTATTAGTTTATCTCCAATTCCTTTAATTTGCCTCAATTTTTCTGGATTATTTTCTAATACATCTAAACTATTTGTTCCAAAATAATCAACTATTTTTTCTGCTGTTTTTGTTTGTAAACCTTTAATTTTTCCTGATGCTAAAAATTTTATTATTGCTCCTTTCGTTGAAGGAAGCTCTCTTTTGAATTTTAAAACCTTAAATTGGTTTCCATAAATTTCGTTTTTTGTGTAATAGCCTATTAATGTTAAACTTTCCCCTTGGTCTACACTTGAAAGCGCTCCAACTGCAACCAACGAAATATTTTTATATGTTCCATTCAAAACTGCAAAAGAAGTCTCAGCGTTTTCAAAAACTTTTTCTTCAACGCAAAAATTAATTTTAACTAATTTCTCTTCCATATTATTTTGCCTTTTATTTTTTAATATGCTTTTATTCTACACTAAATTTATTCCAATTTCAAATTTTCATTACGTAGAAAGTTTGCTGAAAGTTAAAATTAATCACTCGCCATAAAGTTTAATCTAATTTAAAGACCTGCTAAATTCTTTTTCATTACGTAGAAAGTTTCATTACGTAGAAAGTTTGCTGGAATTTTAAGTTTATCACTCGCCATATTTTCAGTACGTAGAAAGTTTGCTGGAACATAAAATATATCACTCGCCATACCATTTAATAAAACTTCATTCGGCCTGCTAAATTCTTTTTTCATTACGTAGATAGTTTGCTGGAACATAAAATATATCACTCGCCAGAAAGTTTTAAGAAACTTTCATTCCGTTTTAAATTTGCTATTACTTTAAATTTATATCTCGCTGGAATATTTTATCAAGACTTATAG
>CACXZI010000012.1:3332-38461 GCA_902772105.1 Oscillospiraceae bacterium
TTTAAATTTGCTATTACTTTAAATTTATATCTCGCTGGAATATTTTATCAAGACTTATAGTTACTACGGCCTGCTAAATCCTTTTTTTCAGTACGTAGTAAGTTTGCTGGAACATAAAATATATCACTCGCCATACCATTAGATAAAACTTTATAAACCTGCCAAACTAGCTTTAACCTATATCAAAATTTAAAAGAATTATATTATTTCTTTAAATTTATATTAATATACCTGATAACTATAGCTTAAATTAATTTCTAATATTGTAAATCAATTTTAATTTTTGATAAAAAATTTATTAGTCTCACTAAATAAAAAATATATCTTTATTCGATAGATAATTATATTTATGTAGCTAAAATTTAAACTGTTTGTTTTTTTATATTAAGCTATTTCTATACTATCAGTTTAAATTGATTTCATATTATAAAATATTATTTTTTTAATTAACCTTCAAAATTTGTAATATGAATTTATACTCTATAAGTTGACGGGTGTAAATAACTTTTATTATAAATAACCAAATATTCTAATATATTTGTTTTTATGTTTATTGATATCAATAAACATTGATAATAAATTTTGCAGTATCAAGATATGTATTATATACGTAAATATAACTTATAGTATAATTATATATTTAAGAACAAATTATAAGACAATCTCCATAACTTTTAAAAATTATGGGGATTTTTTAAATTTTAAATTTAAATGTTTAATTTTTTTTTGATTATGTCATAGATTTTATTCTTTTCGCATATGGTAAAGTTGTATGTTTTACGCATTTTTTTTAATATATTATTTGTTTCTCTATCTACTCCGGTGTCTATAAAAATAAGTTTTGTGTCTTTAAAACGTTTTTTTCTTTTATTTTTTGCAAAATGTTTTCTAATTAAATATTCCAAATTTTCAACATGGCCTGAAAGAGTGACAACTTTTATTTTAGAATATTTTTTAAAATCTGTGTTATCGGTAAATATAAAATTTTGCAAAAGATTAATAACATAAAAAACGCCTAAAGAGCATAAAAAAACAATGATGACTAAAAGTGTGTTGTTCATATTTAAATCTACTCCTTTTATAAATTAGTATATGTAGTTAAAAAAATTTGGTGAAAGGAATAAAAAAAAGGAATTATATTGGTTTTTGACAATTTAAAAATTTTGTCATATAATTTTTTTTAGCTTTAAAATAGCAGGAAGAGGTTTTTAATGAAAAATATTAATGGAGAAAACGAGAAGAAGGGTAAAGTTGAAAAGAATAAAAAAAATAAATATGTTGATGCAACTAAAATAAATGCAAATATGCATATGCATACTTATAACCCAACACACAAACCAGCAAAAGCGCATGTGATATCTTATGAACATAAAACATCTAAAGACGAACATAAAACATCTAAAGAACATGTTAATGATTTACATAACAAATCTAAGGATGTTAAATCAATTAAAAAAGATAATAATAAAAATGTGGGGAAAATTTTAACTTTAATTTTCTTTGTGATTTTTAGTGGATTTTTAATGGTATCTTTGTTGATTTTTCAACATAGAAGAAACAGCGTTAGAATTGAAAAAATGGTTAAAGAAATTGGAGTTAATCGTGTTTTAAAAGGAGAAAAAGAAGGAATTGATTATAATTTAAATTTTCCTTATTTTCAGTTTACAGATTTAGATAAAATTATTTATGAAGATTTGCAAAAAGAAATTTCTTCATATATCTCAAAAAAGAAAGAATCTGGTGTTAAAAATGCTTTGATGAAGAGTGACTATAGTAGTTATGCTTTTAATGATAATCATGGTGTTTCTGTTGATATTAGGTTTTTGCAAAAAGATAAAGAAGAAAAAAAGCATTTTGTTAAAACATTTGTATTTTGTTATGGAAAACAGTTAGCTGCCAAAAACTTATTTAAAGAGAGTAAGGTAAAAAATGTTGTTTCTGCAATAAAAAATGAAATACGATCAAACAAAAAATATTCTCAAGCAATAAAAAAATATAATGTAGATTTAGACAAAAAACTTTCTAATGATTTGAAAACACTTAAAAATGTTGTGGTAAAAGAAGATTCGGTTGAGTTTTTATATAATGAAGGGGAGATATTGCCAGAAAAATTTGGGGTTATTAGTGCTGAAATTGATAATAGTGCTTTAAAAGAAGCATTTTCTAACACATATTTTAAAATAAACCCAAAAGAAGGGAAAATAAAAGGTGAAGATCTTGAAAAAAGCAAAAAGCCGTTGATAGCTTTAACTTTTGATGATGGACCTTTGGATGAAACAACAAATGATATTCTAGATACGTTAGAGAAATATGATGTTAAATCAACATTTTTTGTTATAGGGCAAAACGCAGAAAAGCATCCAGAAATAGTTAAAAGAGAATTTTCTAGTGGTCATGAAATTGCAAACCACACCTATTCTCATCCGGTTTTAACACATTTGGGTGAAAAGAAAATTCGTTCGCAGATTGAAAAAACAAATGATATTGTTAAAGAAATAACAGGAGTATCGCCAAAACTTGTTCGAGCACCTACAGGATCGGTTAATAAACTTGTTAAAAAAACTGTTAATAGCCCTTTAATATATTGGACTGTGGACACAAGAGACTGGCAAACTAAAAGTGCTAAAAAAACAATAAAAAATGTTCTTGATCAAGCACGTGATGGAGCTATTATTTTAATGCATGATGTTCAACCAAGCACAGTTGAAGCAATTAAAACAATTATTCCTGAATTGCAAGAACGTGGATTTTCGATGGTTACTGTTAGTGAGATGTTTAGGCTAAAAAATATTTCATTAGAAAAAGGTATACAATATGTTAGTGCTGTTAAAGAGGAAGAAGATTAATTAAGGATATTTAATAAATTTTAAAGATATATATTGAGGAATTTAATTTAAATATAAAGATATTTTAAAATTTAATTGAATTATTTTTGTATATAAATAACTAAGAGATTGAAATAGGTTATATTTAATTTTTTGGTAGGTTGTGGATTTCAAATATAATTAAAAGTTTATTGTAATTATAATAATATTATAAAATTAAACTCATAGTAAAAATCCAAAATAATTTTTGTTAAGATTAAATAGGTTTTAGTGATTATGAAGATTTATAATATAAAATTAATTTTAAGTATAATTGTTAGATATATTAACATAAATTTAAAGAAATAATATAATTTTTTTAAAATTTGATATAGGTTAAATCAAGTTTAAAAGGAGTAGAGAGTTTTATCTAATGGTATGGCGAGTGATTTACTTAAAATAGGATTTAGCAGGTTTAATAAATTTTGATTAAACTTCAAACCTATGTTTAGCAGGTTTAAAAAGTTTCTTTAAACTTTATGGCGAGTGATTTACTTAAAATTCCAGCAAACTAACTACGTAATGAAAAAAGAATTTAGCAGGCCGAATGAAGTTTCTTAAAATTTTCTGGCGAGTGATTTACTTAAAATTCCAGCAAACTTTCTACGTAATGAAAAAAGGATTTAGCAGGTCTTTCAATTAGATTAAACTTTATAGCGAGTGATACACTACAATTTATATCAAACTTTTTACGTATTGAAAAAAGGATTTAGCAGGTCTTTCAATTAGATTAAATTTTCTGGCGAGTGACCTACTATTAATTCCAGCAAACTAACTACGTATTGAAAAAAGAATTTAGCAGGTTTAATAAATTTTGATTAAACTTCAAACCTAGTTTAGCAGGTTTAAAAAGTTTCTTTAAACTTTATGGCGAGTGATAAACTTAAAATTATATCAAACTTTCTACGTAATGAAAAGGATTTAGCAGGTCTTTTAATTAGATTAAATTTTCTGGCGAGTGAAATATTTAAAGTTTCATAAAACTTACTACGTAATGAAAATGTTGCAAAAAGAAAAGTAGTGTGTTATAATGTGAGCGTATTTTAAAATAGAGTAGAAATGTTATGGAGGTTTTGATATGGCAAAGTGTTTTTATTGTGATAAATCTTTGCGTTTTGGAATAAAAGTGTCGCATTCGCATAGACGATCGAATAGAACTTTTAAACCAAACTTAAGAAGAGTTAAAGCAATTGTAAAAGGTGCACCAACACATATTCGAGTTTGTACGCGTTGTTTAAGATCTGGAAAAGTAGCCAGAGCGTAAAATAAAAAAATATAATAAAAAGGGCTTAAGTAATGTGGATATTATTTTGAGCCTATTTTTTTTGGGGTTAAATGGGATGTATGATAAAGAGATTAAAATGTTAGAGAAGTTAAAAGAAAGTGATGAAGAAATTTTTAATTTAGTGAAAAAAGAGATGGAAAAAGAGCAGGAAAGCATAAATTTAATAGCGAGCGAAAATATAGCGTCTTTTGGTGTTAGGAGTGCTGTTGGATCTATTTTTGTTAATAGATATGCAGAAGGATGCGTTGGCAATAGATTTTTTGGTGGATGTGAAAATATAGATAGAGTGGAAGAGCTTGCAATAAAAAGGGCAAAAAAGCTTTTTAAATGTTCATATGTTAATGTTCAGGCTTATTCTGGTTCTTGTGCTAATTTGGCGGTTTATTTTGCATTATTAAAGCCTGGTGATAGTGTTTTAGGGCTTAGTTTAAATGCAGGAGGGCATATAACTCATGGCAGTCCTTATAATATATCGGGGGAGTTATATAATTTTATACCGTATGGATTAGATGAAAAAACAGAGTTAATAGACTACTTTGAACTAAGAAGGCTAGCAAAAGAGAAAAAGCCAAAGATGATTGTGGCAGGAGCTTCGGCATATCCTAGAATTATAGATTTTGAAAAGATTTATAAAATAGCGAGAGAAGTTGGAGCATATTTAATGGTTGATATTGCGCATATTGCAGGGCTTATTTGTGCTGGGTTATATCCGTCTCCTTTTGGGTTTTGTGATGTTGTTACAGCTACTACGAACAAAACGTTAAGAGGGCCAAGAAGTGGGTTAATTCTTTGTGATGACTATGAAATAGCAAAGAAAATAGATAAAGCACTGTTTCCGGGGTTGCAAGGAGGGCCATTTATTGGAACAATTGCTGGAGTTGCTGTTTGTTTTAAAGAAGCTTTAACAAAAGAGTTTAGGGAATATCAAGAAAACATAATAAAAAATTCAAAGAGATTAGCAAAAGAGCTAATGGATAGAGGGATAAAATTAATATCTAATGGAACAGATATACATTTTAGTTTAATAGATTTAAGGAAATTTAAAATAACGGGGCAAGAGATGCAAAAAAGGCTTGAATCTATTAATATTATAGTTAATAAAAACACAGTTTTAAATGATGAAGAGAGGCCGTCTATTACGAGTGGAATTAGGGTTGGAACGCCTTTAATCACAACAAGAGGGTTTAAAGAAAATGATATGGAAGAAATAGCAAAATGTATATATATGGTTTTAGAAGATTTTGAAGGAAATAGAGAAAGATGTTTAGAAATAGTTAAGAATTTAGTTTTAAAATATCCTATTTTAAATTTTTAAATTTTTCAGATTAGGTTATTATAAAAAAGTGTATATGAATTTATTTTAGTAAGCAATATAGAAGAATTATTTATGGTGGGGTTAAAAAGGAGTTGTTGGGTTTTAGTTATATTAAGTAAAAGATTTAAATAATAAAATTAAATTTTATATATAATTTTGTAGTTTTTAAGGTGGAGATTTTTTTTAAAGTTTGATATAATTTAAATGAAGTTTAGCAGGGTTAAAAATTTTTATAAAACAATAAACTAAGTTTAGCAGGTCTTAAAATTTAAATTAAACTTTATGGCGAGTGACCTAATATAAATTATATTAAACTTCCTACGTACTGAAAAAAAATTTAGCAGGTCTTTAAATTAGATTAAATTTTCCAGCGAGTGATATATTTAAAATAGTATTTAGCAGGTCTTTCAATTAGATTAAACTTTATGGCGAGTGATATATTTTATGTTTCAGCAAACTTACTACGTAATGAAAAAATTTAGCAGGTCTTTAAATTAGATTAAATTTTCCAGCGAGTGACCTAATATAAATTGTATTAAATTTCCTACGTATTGAAAAAAGGATTTAGCAGGCCGAATGAAGTTTCTTAAAACTTCCCAGCGAGTGATAAACCTAAAATTCCAGCAAACTTCCTACGTACTGAAAAAAAAGTTTAGCAGGCCGAATGAAGTTTCTTAAAACTTCCCAGCGAGTGATAAACCTAAAATTCCAGCAA
This sequence comes from Oscillospiraceae bacterium, assembly GCA_902772105.1. Classification (GTDB taxonomy): domain Bacteria; phylum Bacillota; class Clostridia; order Oscillospirales; family Ruminococcaceae; genus RUG12519. The sequence goes on from CACXZI010000012.1 coordinate 9,512, forward strand.
ACTTCCTACGTACTGAAAAAAAAGTTTAGCAGGTCTTTTAATTTAAATTAAATTTTCTGGCGAGTGATAAACTTAAAATTATATCAAACTAACTACGTACTGAAAAGAATTTAGCAGGTCTTTTAATTTAAATTAAATTTTCCAGCGAGTGACCTAATATAAATTGTATTAAATTTCCTACGTATTGAAAAAAGGGTTTAGCAGGTCTTTCAATTAGATTAAACTTTATGGCGAGTGATATATTTATAATTTCAGCAAACTTCCTACGTAATGAAAAAATGGCGAGTGACCTACTATTAATTCCATAAAACTTTCTACGTACTGAAAAAAAATTTAGCAGGCAGAATAAAGTTTTATTTAATGGTATGGTGAAGTGATTTGATTTAAATAAGGTTTAGCAGGCCGAATAAATTAGATTAAACTTTATGGCGAGTGATCTATTTAAGCTTTGATCAAACTAACTACGTAATGAAAAAACGTAATGAAAAAACGTAATGAAAGGGGATTTAAAGATGTTTGAAGAAAAGTGTAGAGAAGAAAAGAGAATTTTTTCTGGAGTGTTATTAAATTTAAACGAAGATATGGTTGAATTAAATGATGGCAGTGTAAAAACCAGGGAATATGTAAAAACTGCTGATGCTAGTTGTTGTGTTGCACTAGATAAAGACAATAATATAATATTGGTTAAGCAGTTTAGATATGCGCATAGAAAAGAATTAATAGAGCTTCCTGCTGGGAAAATAGATTTTGGTGAAACTCCAATTGAAGCTGCAAAAAGGGAACTTTTGGAAGAAACGGGATTTATATCAAATGAATGGGAAGAGCTTGGTTTTTTTTATCCTGCAACATATAGCACGCAAAAACTATATATATTTTTAGCAAAAAATGTTAGGTGGCAGCGAGATTTAAATTTAGATGAAGGTGAATTTTTAAGTGTTTTAAAGGTTTCTTATAATGATTTTTTAAAGGATGTTTTAGGTGGGAAAATTAAAGATTCTAAAACAATAATTGGTGTTTTAAAATATAATGAAAAATTAAATTCATAATTTATTTATATATTTTAGATTGTTTATATATAGCTATAATTTTAATACTAAATATATTATATTAGTTTTAATTTATAAAAAATAATGAGAGGATATATATGAGAAATATTAATATAATTTTTTAACTCAAAAAAAATTAAATTTTATATTAGTGAAGTTATTCGATGAAGCATTTTTTAATGTTATATTAAGATATTAGAAAAAATTTATGATATAAATTAACTTTAAAATTAAAGTTAACTTTTTATTAATTAGATTGAAGTTGATTGTATTAATATTATAAAATTAAAATTTAAAATAGTTTTTGTTAAGATTGAATGGGGTTTTAATTAAAAATTCTTCTAAAATTTTGTAGTTTAAAAAAAGTTTATAGAGAAGTTATAGTAATTATAAAAAATTAAGTTAATTTATAATATAGAAATTAATCCAGATTTTGATTGTTATGTATATTAATAAAAATTTAGAGAACTAATATAATTCTTTTAAAATTAGATATATTTTAAATTAAGTTTAGCAGGCAGAATAAAGTTTTATATAATGATATGGTGAAGTGATTTGATTTAAATAGTATTTAGCAGGTCTTTCAATTAGATTAAACTTTATGGCGAGTGATAAATTTAAAATAGAATTTAGCAGGTCTTTTAATTTAAATTAAATTTTCCAGCGAGTGATATATTTTAAGTTTAATCAAACTTCCTACGTAATGAAACTTTCTACGTAATGAAAAAAAATTTAGCAGGCCGAATAAATTTGATTAGACTTTATGGCGAGTGATAGACTTAAAGTAATATCAAACTTCCTACGTACTGAAAAAATGGCGAGTGATATATTTTATGTTTCAGCAAACTTACTACGTAATGAAAGGGTTAGATTGGATGTTTGAAAGAGCGTCTTTAGCAGCGTTTTGTTCGGCTCTTTTTTTGCTTTTTCCTATTCCATAACCTATTTGTGTTTTATTAACTTTAAGGCTTATTTCAAAGCTTTTGTCGTGGTCTGGGCCTGTTTCTTTTGCTAGAATATATTCAATTTTAAAGGTTTTATCTATTTTTTGTATAGTTTCTTGGAGTTTTGTTTTATAGTCGGTTAGGCTATCTATTTTTTTAATGTCTATTTCGGTTGGCAGGAAGCTTAAAACAAAATTTTGAGCAACATCAAACCCGCCGTCTAAATATAAAGCTCCAACTAATGCTTCAAAAGCGTCTTCTAAAATAGATGGCCTATTTCTACCACCAGCTTGTTCTTCACCTTTACCTATTTTTAAATAGTTTCCAAGCCCTATTTTTTCAGCAAAAGAAGAAAGAGAATTATCGCAAACAAAAAAAGCGCGCACCTTTGTTAGTTCTCCTTCAGCTTCTTGTGGGAATATTTTAAATAGATGAGTTGTGATAATTAAAGATATCACAGAATCTCCTAAAAATTCTAGTCTTTCGTTATTTTTTATTTTTTCTTTAGATTCATTACTGTATGATGAATGTGTTAATGCTGTGTTTAAAATTTCTATGTCTTTAAAATAATAATTAATTTTTTTTTCTAGTTCCTTCATTTTTTTAATTAGGGCTCCTTTATATTTAAATTTTCTATATTACAATATTTTTTGCAATTTCTGTGGTAATATTATTCTTCACGCATAAAACAGCTCTTAATATGGCATTTTTAATCGTTTCTTCGTTTGAGTTGCCATGTGCTTTAATTATTGGTTTTTCCATCCCCAAAAGTATAGCACCACCATAGTTTTTATAGTTTAATTTATATTTAATTTTTTTGTGTTCTTTATGTAACATAACTGCTGCTAACTTTGTTTTTAGATTGCTAGAATAGCAGTCTTTTAGAATTTTTGTTATGCATTTTGCTGTTCCTTCCATTGTTTTTAGAATCATATTACCACTAAATCCATCGCATACAATAACATCACATTTTCCTAGAGGAATATATCTTGCTTCCACATTACCTACAAAATTTAGTGTTTCTTGACTTTTTAAAAGATTATAAGCTTCTTTGTGGGTTTTTGGGCCTTTTGTTTCTTCAATTCCAACATTAGCAAGACCAATTCTAGGCTTTTTAACTTTTAATATCTTTTTTGAATATATATCTCCCATTATAGCAAATTGAACTAAAACATCAGCACGACAATTTAAATTAGCACCAGCATCTAAAAGTAAAAATTCTCCGTCATATGAGGGCATAACAGGGCAAATTGCCGCTCTTTTAACTCCAACTATTTTTTCATTATAGTAAAACGAACCCACAGTTAATGCGCCAGTGCTGCCTGCTGTTATGAATGCATCTATTTTTTTTTCGTTTAGTGCTCTTAAGCCAACCGCCATTGAAGATTCATTTTTTTCTTTTATTATTTTTGTTGGGTTTTCTTCTGTTGATATTACATCTTTTGCATCAATTATTTCAAATTGGTTTAAGCTAACTCCAATTTTTGATGCTGCTTCTTTTAATTCTTTTTCATTGCCCGATAAAATAATTTCTAAATTTTCTATCTCTTGTTTTGCTAGTGCACTGCCTTTTAAAACATTATTAGGTGAATAATCACCCCCAAATGCATCTAAAATAATCTTTATATAAATTCACCTCTTTCATTACGTTTTTTCATTACGTAGGAAGTTTGATTAAACTATAAATATATCACTCGCCATAAAGTCTAATCAAACTTTTATTCCGTTTTAAGTTTGCTATTACTTTAAGTTTATATCTCGCTGGAATATTTTATCAAGACTTATAGTTACTACGGCCTGCTAAATTTTTTTTCATTACGTAGGAAGTTTGCTGGAATTAATAGTAGGTCACTCGCCAAGAAATTTAATCAAATTTTTAAACCTGCTAAATCCTATTTAAATTAATCACTCGCCATTTTTTTGTTATGTAGAAAATTTGATATAATTTAAAGTTTATCACTCGCTGGAATGTTTAATCAAATTTATTCGGCCTGCTAAATACTTTTTCATTACGTAGAAAGTTTGCTGAAACATAAAATATATCACTCGCTGGAAAATTTCATTTAAATTAAAAGACCTGCTAAATACTATTTAAATTAGGCTTCTTTCTATAATTCTAATATAAATTAGATTGACCTCTTAACTAAGTTTAAATTATATCAAATTTTAAAAGAAATATAAATCTCTCTTTATTATATCATGAATTTTAAAAAATTATTATTAAAATTTTTCTTTACGTAGGAAGTTTGATTAAACTATAAATATATCACTCGCCATAAAGTCTAATCAAACTTCATTTGGCCTGCTAAATTCTTTCATTACGTAGAAAGTTTGATATAATTTAAAGTTTATCACTCGCCAAGAAATTTAATCAAACTTTTATTCCGTAAAAAGTTTTATATAAATTATAGTTATTAACTCGCTGGAACATTTCATTTAAATTAAAAGACCTGCTAAATACTATTTAAATTAGGCTTCTTTCTATGATTTTAATATAAATTAGATTGACCTCTTAACTAAGTTTAAATTATATCAAATTTTAAAATAGAATTTTTAATAACCAAATATATTCTAAATTGCGATCACAAAAATATAATATTAATTTTATATTATATCTTTCTTCAATAATATATAAAATATAACGTTTAATATTTTGTTCGTAAACATTTTAGATTATATCATAAATTAATAAAAAATTTAACTTTCTTAAAATTTTTTCTGATTTTCAACTAACAATTTTTCTTTTAAATATATAATTTAATATTCAATAAAAATTTATTTTAGTGCTTCTTCTAAATCTAAAACCCCTCTTTTAGATAGTTTTATATGTCTTTCTTTTTTGCCTTTAATAGGCTCATCTAAAGATGGCAAAATTCCAAAATTAGCATTCATTGGTTGAAAATTTGAGGCGTTTTCTTCGTTTGTTATATATCGCATCAACGACCCTATTAAACTGGTTTCTGGAAATTTAAACTCTTTGTTATTTTTTAACCTTTCTCCTAAAATTTTTCCAACTGCAATTCCACAGGCTGCGCTTTCTAAATATCCTTCAACTCCTGTTATTTGCCCTGCAAAAAAAATCCTACCGTCTTCCTTTAAAGAAAGATCTTTTTCTAAAACCGATGGACTGTTTATAAATATGTTTTTGTGCATTGTTCCATACCTTAAAAATTCTGCATTCTCTAAAGCAGGAATTAATCTAAAAACCCTTTTTTGTTCGCTATATGTAAGATTTGTTTGAAAACCAACAATATTAAAAAAGCTAGATTCCAAATTTTCTTTCCTTAGTTGAACTATAGAATAATATTTTTCGTTTGTTTTTGGGTTTACTATTCCAACCGGTTTTAATGGGCCAAATCGCATTGTGTCTTGCCCTCTTTTTGCCATTATTTCAATTGGCATACATCCTTGAAAAACTTTGGGTTTATCAAAAGAATGCAAATTTGCAGTTTTTGCATTTATTAGGTTTTCATAAAAATTTAAATATTCTTCTTTATTCATTGGGCAGTTTAAATAGTCTTTTGAAGATATATCATTTCTCGATGCAAAAAACGCTTTTTCATAATTAATGCTGTTTCCATAAACTATTGGAGCAATAGCATCAAAAAAATATAGTTCTTCTTTTCCTATTTTTTTTAATATACACTTTGTTAAACTTTCTGACGTTAGCGGCCCTGTTGCAAAAATAACTAAACCATCTGGAATCTCTTTTATTTCTTTTCTAATAACATTTATTTTTTCATTTGCTAAAATTCTTTTTGTTAGCTCCTTTGAAAAACGCTCTCTATCAACAGCTAATGCATCTCCAGCGTCAACTTTTTCTTTTTCTGCAACTTCTAATGTTAAAGAATTTAAAAGCTGCATCTCTTTTTTAAGCATTAAAGGTGCACTGCCTTCTTTTGTTGATTTAAAAGAATTAGAACAAACAAGTTCGGCAAAATTTTCACTTTTATGCGCTTTAGAAAAGTTTTTTGGTTTCATTTCATAAAGATTAACATCTAAATTAAACCTAGCAAGCTGCCATGCAACTTCACATCCTGCTAATCCCGCCCCAACAACACTAATTTCATTCATCTATTTTTCACTTCTTTACATATATTTCATATTCTTAATTATAAACAAAATATCTTTAAATTTAAACTGTTTTAAAACATAATTTTTTGTTAGCTCCTTTGAAAAACGCTCTCTATCAACAGCTAATGCATCCCCAGCGTCAACTTTTTCTTTTTCTGCAACTTCTAATGTTAAAGAATTTAAAAGCTGCATTTCTTTTTTAAGCATTAAAGGTGCACTGCCTTCTTTTGTTGATTTAAACGAATTAAGGAAATAAGTTTTGCTAAATTTTTATTTAGTTTTTTCGTCTTCTTTAACATCACAAATAATGCAATATGTTTTTTTGGTGCGACCCTTTTTTTTAAACATTGTGTTTTTGCATTTTGGACAGATTTGTGAAACCGGCTCATCCCAACTAACAAATTTGCATTTTGGATATTTTTCACACCCATAAAAAATTCTTCCTTTTGTGGATTTCTTTTCAATTATTCTAGCGTTACAGTTAGGACATATTCCTTCTGTGTATATTAAAATTTTCTTTGTGTTTTTGCATTCAGGATAGCCAGAACATGCCAAAAACTTTCCAAACCTTCCGTGCTTTATAACCATAGGTTTTCCACAAACATCACATATTTCATCTGTTTCTTCGTCTTTTAATCTATAGTCATCTGAAGATGTGTTTTTTTCTGCCTCTTTTAGGGTTTTATAAAAATCATTATAAAACTCTCTAATTGAGTCTTTCCATTTTAACTTACCATCTGCAACCCTATCAAAATCTTCCTCAATTTTTGCGGTAAATGAAACATTAATAACATTAGAAAAATTTTCTTTCATTATGGTTGTTATTGTTTCTCCTAACTCTGTTGGTTTTAATGCTTTTTTTTCGCGTTCAACATAGTTTCTTGCAACAATTGTTGTTATTGTAGGAACATATGTTGAAGGACGCCCAATTCCTAAATCTTCCAGTGTTTTTGTTAGTGAAGCTTCTGTATATCTTGGTGGGGGTTGTGTGAAATGTTGCGCTTTTTCTATTTTTTTTGGTTCTAGCTCTTCTTTTTCTTCTAGTTCTGGCAAAGTTTGATTTTCGTCTTTTTTGTCGTCTAAAACAGCTAAAAAACCTGGAAACTTCAAACTAGAACCAGATGTTTTAAATAAATATTCTTTGCAGTTTATTTCAACAGAAGCTGTATTATATTTAGCATCTTGCATCTGGCTTGCTATGAATCTGCTCCATATTAATTTATATAGTTTAAACTGATCGGAATTTAAACAATCTTTAACTTCCACTGGGGAAAGATCAATAACTGTTGGCCTTATTGCTTCGTGCCCATCTTGTGCGCTGCTTTTTCCTTTATATATTCTAAAACTTTTTGGTAAATATTCTTCATCAAAGTTTTTTAATATATATTCTTTTGCTGCAGCTAATGCCTCATTAGAAATTCTTAATGAATCGGTTCTCATATAGGTTATTAGCCCTATCATTCCGTGTTTTTTGGTGTTAACCCCTTCATAAAGTTGTTGCGCAATTTGCATCGTTTTTGCTGCTGTGAAGTTTAGTTTGCTTGATGCTTCTTGTTGCAATGTTGAAGTTGAAAAGGGTGGGGAAGGGCTTTTTTTTCTAACGCTCTTTTTAATTTTTCCTACTATAAATTTTTCGTTTTCTATGTCTTTTAAAATTTCATCTGCTTGTTTTTCGTTTTCTATTTCTATTTTTTTTCCATTTTTTTTATCTAACGTGGCGTTAAAGGTTTTTCTATTCTTTTTGCTTTTTAGGTTTGCTTCAATTGTCCAATATTCTTTTTGCTTAAAGTTTTTTATTTCGTTTTCTCTGTCTACAATCAACTGAACAGCAACAGATTGAACACGTCCGGCAGAGAGGCCAGGCCGAACCTTTTTCCACAAAAATGGACTTAAATTATATCCAACCAATCTATCTAAAACACGCCTTGCTTGCTGTGCATCAACAAGATTTATGTCTATTTGTCTTGGGTTTTTGATTCCTTGTTTAACCCCTGTTTTTGTTATTTCGTTAAATGTTATTCTGTTTTTTTGTTTTAAATCTAGGTTTAAAATATATGAAAGGTGCCATGAAATTGCTTCTCCTTCGCGGTCGGGGTCGGCTGCAAGATAAACCATATCAGACTTTGATGCATATTTTTTGAGCTCTTTTATTATAGGCCCTTTTCCTTTTATGTTTATATATTTTGGTTGAAAGTCGTTTTCTATGTCAACTCCAATTTTAGATTTTGGAAGATCGCGCAAATGCCCCATAGAAGCAACTATTTGGTAGCCTCTTCCTAAATATTTTTTAATAGTTTTTGCTTTTGCTGGGGATTCAACAATAACTAATTTCGACATATAAACTCTCTTCTCTAAATTTTACTATATTTTTATTATACCATCTAAATAAAACTTTAAACTAGCTTTTTTATTATATCATCTAAATAAAATTTTAAATAGCTTTTTTGTAGCCGGTTGTTGTTTTTTTAACTAGGTTTAAAAGTTCTAGTTGAGTTAACATAATTAAAGTTTCATTTGTTTTATATTTTGTTAACCGTAAAATTTCATCTAGTCTTCTTTCTTCTCCTATTACGTTCATTAAAACTTTAAATTTTTCTGGTATATCTATTTCTTTTTTGGTTTCCTCTTTTTTCTTTAGGGAATATTTTGAGTTTTCATATAACTTTAAAATGTCTTCAATTCCCATTAATAAACTAGCCCCTTCTTCAAGGCACTTTTTAACTCCTTTAGAATTTTCATCAAAAATATTGGGAGGGGGGATGCAAAAAAGTTTCTTTTTATATTCCAAAGCTTTTCTTGCCGTTAAAATAGTTCCAGATTTTTCTTTAGATTGCACAACAACAACACAATCAGCCATAGCGCTAATAATTCTGTTTCTAAGTGGAAAATGCCATGCGTATGTTTTAATTTTTGGAGGGTATTCACTAATTAAAAGTCCATTATTTTTAACTATATTGCGTTTTAGTTCACAGTTTTCATATGGATATTTTGAATCTAGTGGAGTTCCTAAAATTGCAATTGTGTTACCCTTTTCTCTTAGTGTGTTTAGATGGATGCTTTTGTCTATTCCTTTTGCGCATCCACTAACTGTTGTTATTCCATATTTAACCAACTCTTTTGTTATTGTTCTAGCATTTTCAAGGCCTATTTTGTCGCAATTTCTTGTTCCAATAACCGAAACGCATGGTGTAAACGATATGTTTATATTTCCGTAATAATATAAAACTATTGGGCAATCATTAATTTCTTTTAAACGGCTTGGAAATTTTTCGCTATAGTATGTTACTATCTTAATTTTTAATTTTCTACATAAATCTAAAATTTTTCTTGCACTTTCTAAGTCTTTTTTATTTAACTTTTCTGCGCTTTTTTCTGTTATTTTAAATTTTTTTATTTCGCTTTCTAAATTATCAAAAAAAGGTTTTAAATTGCCAGAATAAGCTTTTAAAATTTTGCATGGCATAGCACTGCCATACGAAAAAGAACTACAAAGCCAAATGTGTAATAAAATATCTTGTATTTCCAATATTATTTTATCCTTATCTTTAAAGTTATTTAAAAAATTTTTTAAACAAGAAATAATTTTAACTAGTATATTTTAATAATATTTATCTTTTTTAAAATGTCAACTAAAATTTTTGGTTTAGACAAAATTTGGGTTATTTTTGCTCATTTCATACATCAAAATACTTCCTGCACAAGAAACATTTAAAGACTCAAAAGATTTGTTCATTTTAATTTTAATTATTTCATCAGAGTTTAAAATAAGCTGCTCTGGCAGGCCTTTTGCTTCATTCCCTAAAATTAAAACTCCTGTTTTGCCGTTTAAAAATTCTGAATTTTTTGAAGTTTTTGAAAGACTTGTTGCAAAAATTTTTATTTTTTTTAATTTGAAAAAATTTAAAGTAGGCAAAAAATTGTCGACGAATAAATATGAAAGGCCAAAAACAGCTCCCATGCTACTTCGAATAACTTTTTCGTTATATATTTCACAACAATTAACCAAAATTATCTTTAAAAAACCAAAAGAAAAAGCCGAACGCAACAGTGTTCCTAAATTTCCTGGGTCTTTAACTTCAACTAACATTAAAACTAAATCTTTTTTTTTAATTTCTTCTATTTTAAAAGACACAAAACCTCTGGCAACTCCAAAAGCACCTTGTGGAGTTTTAACCGATGACATTTTTTTTGCAACTTTTTCTGATATTAAAATATATTCTTTTAGTTTCGTTATGTTATATTCGCTATTTTCTATTTTTGTTATACATTCCTCTGTTAAAAACAATTCATACACAAAAACGCCCATTTTAATCGCATCAAAAATTAAACGGACGCCCTCAATAACAAATTTATTTTGTTCTTTTCTATATTTTTTATTATTTTTTAGTTTTATGAATTCTTTAATTTTCTTGTTTTCTAAACTTTCGATCATTTTTTATGCTACTGCTTTTTTTGCTTTTTCACACAAAGATTTAAACGCGTCAGGGCTGTTTATTGCAAGCTCTGAAATTGCTTTTCTATTTAAACCAATGTTTGCTTTTTTAAGCCCGTTCATGAATGTTGAATAGTTTATGTTGTTTAGTTTGCAAGCCGCAGAAATTCTGCTAATCCAAAGTCTTCTAAAAAAACGTTTTTTTTGTTTACGCCCTATATAAGCATATTGACCAGATTTCATAACTGCTTGCTTTGCTGTTCTAAAAAGTTTGCTTTTTGCTCCAAAATATCCTTTAGCTCTTTTTAAAACTTTTTTTCTTCTTTTTCTTGTAACAACAGCTCCTTTAATACGTGCCATCTTTAACTCTCCTTTTGTTTTTAATTATCACTCTGAACTATTATAACTAAATAAAGCTTTAAAATCAAGACTTTTAGTTAAAATTTTTTGATAATTAATATTTTTAATTTTAATAAAACTAAATTTAATTTGTTATAATATTTCATTAGAGATAGAATTTTAAAATATTTTTTAGAATTAAAATTTTTTATATTAAATTTTAACAGTGCAAAAATAATCTAATCAATTACTACGATTATATATTTTAAAATAACCGTATATAATTTAATTTGATTATAATTTAACCTAATTTTTTTTGATAATTAACATTTTTGATGTGGAACAATATTTTTAATTTTAATAAAACTAAATTTAATTTGTTATAATATTTCATTAGAGATAGAATTTTAAAATATTTTTTGGTGTATAGTGTTTAAGTTTAGTTTTAACTTAATATTTTTATTTGGATTATTAACAGTTATTTATCAATCGTTATTTTTAAAACGAAAATAAAAAACAATATAATTTGCGTTTTTATTTTAAATTATAGTCATTTTGTTATGTTTAACTTAGAATTATTATTAATAAAAATAATTTTTAATTTTTGCAATATTAATAAAATGTTTAGTTAGCAAATGAGTGATTTATTATTTAAAGTCTAAATAAAATTAAATACTTAAATTTTTCAAAATAAAATATTAATATAAATTTAATTTTAATTTTTGTTAATTTTTCTAATATTTTGATAAAAAACTAAAATTTAATCTAAATAATTTTTATTTATGAATTGAACTCTTTGGGATGGGTAAATAAAATTTTAAAATATATCAATAAATCATATAATATTTAGGGCTTTTTTCAAAATTTGACTTTGTCAATAATTTAACAAATAAACTAAAATGTTTTCATTTTTTATATAATTAATGAATTATGTCTATTCTGCAATTTAGAATTGTTTTATTTTTCAATTAGTTATGAATTTTAGAATAAAAGATCGAGTCTTTCAATACACCACATGCTACAAATTTATCATATATTTTAAAATTTGTAACTAAATTATTTTAATAGATAAATCTCGATTCGAAAAATTTTCATTCTACGAAACAATCCTTTATAATCAACAAACCAAAATAAAAAACAAAATTTTATAATACTGCAATATTTCTACAAAACTTTGAACTATTATTTATTTGGTGAATAAAAATATTATATATGTTGCATTTTATTAAAAACTTTTTATACCACAAGTTCACTTAAAATATTCTCTAATAATTATTGCCTTTATATATTAAAATCAACTTCATTACATTTATTCAATTTAATAAAAAATTTTATTCAACAAAGTTTATAACAAACAACTCTAATATTTCTAAAATACAACGAATAATTCCCGATTTTTCATTAGAAATAAATATGCATTTTAAACCTAATAGTGTTGATGTTAAAAATATATAACCTTTAATATAATAATGAAAAATTCTAGATCTAAAATAGGAAAAAGTACCTAACAGTTTACAAAACTTTATTAATAAAAAAGCTAACAAAAAATATATAATCAAACTCTTCTTAAAGGCTAATTGCAAAACTACCCTTAAAAATTAATAAAAAATTTAAAAACCTTTAATATAATCTAAATAAAATCTACTCTGTTTTAAATCAAAATCAAGCATATGGTAAAAGCATTTTTATTGCATTTTCGTTAGTTACATCAACATATGAAACCTTTCTTAAATTACGCTTTCTCTTCTTTGGCTTTTTTGTTAGTATGTGTGATTTATTAGCATGAAAATATTTAACTCTTCCACTCTTAGTTAATTTGAAGCGTTTTTTCGCACCACTATGTGTTTTTATTTTTGGCATTTTAATCCTCCGTAATTTTATTTCTACCCTCAGCTGTTTTTGGGGATAATATTAGAATAACACTTCGTCCTTCTGATTTTGCAGGCTTGTCTGAAAAACCAAATTCCTCACAAGCTTGTTTGAACTTTTCCAAAATTTCAAAACCCAGAGTAGATCGAGACATTTCTCTCCCTTTTAAGCGAACACAAACCTTAACTCTGTTTCCTGTTTTTAAAAATTTCAAAGTGTTTTTAACTTTCGTGTTAAAATCGTTGATATCTATACTAATAGAAAGACGAACTTCTTTGATATCCATTGTTTTTTGGTTTTTTTTAGCTTCTTTTTCTTTTTTAGTTTGCTCAAATTTAAATTTCCCGTAATTCATTATTTTACAAACTGGAGGAGTTGCTAAAGGAGCAATTTTAACTAAATCTAAATTTTGCGAAAAAGCAAGATCTAATGCTTCCTCTAATTGCATTAATCCTAGTTGACTTCCATCGTTTGCTACCACTCTAATCTCTTTATCTTTTATTTCTTCATTAATATCTAGTTCTTTTTTGCTAATTTTTAAACACCCCCGAAAACTGTTAACTAAAAATATACTTAAAAAACAGCTCACTAGCAGCTTTATTTTGATATTTTAACATATGATATAAAATTTGTCAACAAATAAAAGTTAAAAATTTATCACAAAAATTAAAAAAGTTAAATAAAATTAATCCATTCTATATTTTGAAAGGAAGAGATAAAAAATTTGACTTAATTTGAATTTGTTTATTATTTTTAAAATTTTCCACATAATAAAAATTTTGTCTATAGCGTAAGTAAAAAAATTATAAATTTTTAGTAAAAAAGCTACAGATAAAAGAGATATGGATGTCGTAATTTGGATATTTAGGTAAAATAAAAAATTTTCAACTTTCATATTTTTTTAAAAAATTCTAAAAAAATTTAAAATATTTGACAATTTATGAGATATATGGTATATTTTTAGTGTAATTTCGTCAATTTTGATTTATTTGACGATTTTTATAGAAATATGGAGGCCGTTGATGAAAAGTGATTTTTTAAAATCTAAAGCTAAAGTGCAAAAAAACGCCGAAGACATTGTAAAAATCATAGATAAAGCGGCAGAGTCACAAGATTCTTTTAGGATCAATCTTTTTAATAGAGTTTTTAGAAGAGGTTTTTCTTCTAATTTTTTTTATAAAGTTTTTGTTAGTATTTTTATTATTGTTATGTGTTGTTTTTGTTATGTTGTGACGGCAAGAAAAGGTGATAGTAGCATAGTTTTTATGCAAACCGATGAAAACAATTCTGAATCGTTGGAATCGGAAGTTGGAAAAATAAATAAAAAAGAAAATAAAAATATAGGCAAGAAAAGAAAAAATGTTAAGCAATTGAAGAAAAATGTATTAAAAAAAAGAAATGTTAAACCAAGGTTGCGAAAAAAGAAATTTAAATATGATAATAAAAATAAAAATAATGTAGGAAGAGCAAAAAAGCAAGTATATAGTAAGGATAAATTAGCAAAAAACAAAAATTTAAGAAGAGAAACACCTGCTAAAAATTTTAAAAGTAGAAATTTTAAGTTGAATTCAAAAAATGATGGTGGAATTAGAAATAAAGATATAAAAAATAAAAAGAAAAAAATTATTAACAGAAAACCTTCTGCAACTCGTAAAAATACAAAATTGAATAAAAAATTAAAACCAAAGATAAAAAAAGAAAAAAATGGAATAAAAGATATTAAAATAAATGAGCAAAAAAATGGTGGACCACCGAAAAGTATAAAAAAATTATATTATTTTAATAACAAACCTTTGAGGTTAAGAGGTTTATCTCCTAAGAAAAATAAAATAAAAAGGGAAAAAGATTTAAAAGCGGTTGGGAAGAATACTTTTAGACTTAATGATAAAATTAAAATTTTAGATGATAAGATAGAAAAAAAGGAAGATGTTAATATAAAAAGGCATTTTAAAAAATATAAAAAAGTGGAAGTTAAACCGCCTAAAAAACAAAAACAATTTAAAATGAAGAAACGTTCTAAACTAAAAAAGATTTCTAATCGCAAAATAAAACCAAAGAAGAAAAGATTGAAGAAAAAAGATAGGATTAAAAAGATTACTCATGGTGAAAGGGTTAAAAGATCTGGAAAAGAATTAAAGAATAGAAATTTTTTGGCGAATTTAAAAAAGCGTAGAAGAAAAACGAAAAGGTTGGCTATTTTACAAAGATTTATAGAGAAAAATAATTTAAGAAGAATTAGAAAGCAAAAGTTAAAAAGGAAAGATAAGTTATTTTATAAGTTAAAAAATAAGGATGAGTTTTTGAATTTAAAAAATGAAGAAGAAAGAAAAAATGAAATGAAAGGCAAGAATAAAATAGGATTTCAGCATTTTTATTTAAATTATAATGCAGATGATAAAAAGATGAAAGAGAATTATTATGTTGTAGATGAAGAATATGGTGAAGATTTTAATTGGGAAAGTAGTGAAGAAAAGTTTGTGGAAAATTTAAAAAGGCAAAATGTTGATAGTTTTTCTTTATTAAAAAAAATTTCTGATGAAAATCTACAAAGAGGTGGAAGAATAAATGAAGTTGAGAAATTAAAAGATATATGTATATATGATAGAAAAAAAAGAGATACTATAGATGAAGGAGAAAAAACAAAAAAAGAGAAAAATGAAATTAATGATGAAAAGAATGATTTGAACAAAGAAAAAGAAAAAGAAATTGAAATTAATTATGAAAAGAATGATTTGGATAAAGAAAAAGAAATTGAAATTAATTATGAAAAGAATGATTTGAACAAAGAAAAAGAAAAAGAAATTGAAATTAATTATGAAAAGAATGATTTGGATAAAGAAAATGAAAATAAAGATGAAAAGGATGATTTAGAAGAAAAAATAAAAGAAGAGAAAAATGAAACTAATGAAAAAAAGGATTATTTAGAAGAAGAGAAAGATGAAACTAATGATGAAAAGAATGATTTGGATAAAGAAAAAGAAATTGAAATTAAAGATGAGAAGAATGATTTGGATAAAGAAAATGAAATTAATGATGAAAAGAATGATTTAGATAAAGAAAAAGAAATTGAAACTAATTATGAAAAGGATGATTTGAACAAAGAAAAAGAAATTGAAATTAATGAAGAAAAGGATGATTTAGATAAAGAAAATGAAATTAATGATGAAAAAAATAATTTGAACAAAGAAAATAAAATTAATGATGAAAAGGATTATTTAGAAGAAAAAACAAAAAAAGAGAAAAATGAAATTAATGAAGAAAAGAATGATTTAGATAAAGAAAAAGAAATTGAAGATGAAAAGGATGATTTAGAAGAAAAGAAAGATGAAACTAATGATGAAAAGAATGATTTGGATAAAGAAAAAGAAATTAAAGATGAAAAAAATAATTTGAACAAAGAGAAAGAAATTAAAGATGAAGAGAATAATTTGAACAAAGAAAAAGAAATTGAAGATGAAAAGGATTATTTAGAAGAAAAGAAAGATGAAACTAATGATGAAAAGAATGATTTAGATAAAGAAAAAGAAATTGAAATTAATTATGAAAAGGATGATTTAGATAAAGAAAAAGAAATTGAAATTAAAGATGAGAAGAATGATTTAGAAGAAAAGGAAAAAGAAATTGAAATTAAAGATGAAAAGAATGATTTGAACAAAGAAAAAGAAAATAAAATTAATGAAAAAAAGGATGGTTTAGAAGAAAAAACAAAAAAAGAGAAAAATAAAATTAATGAAAAAAAGGATGGTTTAGAAGAAAAAACAAAAAAAAAGAAAAATGAAATTAATTGTGAAAAAATAATAAAGAAAATGAACAAACTAAAAGGGAAAAAATATCAAAAATATATAAATGGGATACGCTTAAAATATTTAAAGAAATTTAAAAAAATTAAAATGAAATTATATGAAGAAGACATAGATAGTAAAGAAATGATTGATTTTGTGAAAAAAAATTTATATGATAGTTTGACTATTTTTTGTGAAATGATTGTTAAAAATGAAAAAAATATTTCTAAAGAAATGAAAATATTGTTGAATATAGCAAAGATAGGAGTAAGCAAGAATATATCAGATATGAAGATAAATGGCATAAATGAAGAAAATATGGATAATTGTTATGATTTTGTTAACACATTTTTAAAAATAGGATTAGATTGTAGTTTATAACTTTTTTACACATTTGATTTTTAACATGGAAGATTTTGTAAAGAGTGTAAAATCACAATTTTTCGTTATAGTTTTGTTTAATATATTGTTAGAAATTAATGTTTCTATATTTTTTGTTATTATGTTTTTAATAGAACGTGCGCCGGAATTTTTCTTTTTGTTTAAATTGAAGATAAATTCAATAACATCATTTGTGTAGAAAAAGTTTAAACTTTGGATTTTTAGTCTATTTTTTAGTTCATCTAATTCTTTTTTAATTATGTTTTTGATTGTTGAGTTTGAGAGGCTATCAAATAGAATTATTTCATCTATTCTGCCGAGAAATTCCGGTTTAAATGTTTTTTTTAGGGTGTCTTTAATGATGGTTTTATTATATGTTTTATGAAATTCTTTTGAATAAAATCCTATGTTTTTTTGCATTGATGTGTTTATTGGAGAAAGATTAGAAGTTAAAATTATTATTGTGTTTTTAAAGTTTATTTTTTTAGATTGAGAATCGGTTAAAACTCCTTCGTCCATTATTTGTAGTAAAATATTAAAAACATCTGGATGTGCTTTTTCTATTTCGTCGAAAACAACAACTAAATAGGGGGATCTTTTAATTTTTGTTGTTAGAGGATTAACTCTATCAAAACCAACATAGCCAGGAGGTGCTCCAATTAATTTTGAAATGCTATTTGGTTCCATAAATTCAGACATATCTAGTTTTATTAAACTATTATCATCACCATAATATGTTTTTGCTAAAACTCTACAAAGAGCAGTTTTCCCAACTCCAGTTGGCCCAACAAATAAAAAGGTTCCAATTGGTCTGTTTTGAGAAGATGTTCCTGTTTTGTTTCTTTTTATGGCATCAACCAAAGAAGAAACTGCTTTTTCTTGCCCAAAAATCATATTGTTAATTCTTTTTTCTAGGTTGTTTAGTTTATCTATTTCGGTTTTGTTTAGTTGCTTAATAGGAATATTTGTCCAGCAAGAAAGAACTTTTAAAATGTCTTTTGAAGTTAGTTTTTGTGTATTATTTTTTTGGTCTTTTCTTAGATAGAGCTTTTTTCTTGAAGATGCTTCGTCTATTAAATCTATTGCTTTGTCTGGAAGGAATCTATCTGGAATATATCTAATCGCAAGAGATGTTGCTGTTTTTATTGCTTGGTTTGAAATTTTTATGTTGTGGTATGTTTCATATTTTTCTTTTATTCCGTTTAAAATTTTAATTGTTTGGGTTTTTGTTGGCTCCTTTATAAAAACCGGTTGGAATCTTCTTTCTAATGCTGGGTCTTTTTCTATGTGTTTGCTATATTCATCTATCGTTGTTGATCCAATTAGTTGTATCTCACCTTTTGTTATTTTTGGTTTTAATATATTAGCAGCATCAATAGCGCCTTCAGCAGCTCCAGTTCCCACAATGTTATGTATTTCATCTATGAATATTATGATGTTTTTTTTTGTGTTTGCATATAGTAGGGTGTTTTTTAGTCTTTCTTCAAAATCTCCTCTATATTTAGTTCCAGAAAGCATTAGGGTTATGTCTAGTGATATAATTTTTTTGTTTTTTAATGATTGTGGAACAAGGCCTTTTGTGATTTTTTCTGCTAAACCTTCAACAACAACTGTTTTTCCAACTCCTGCTTGCCCTATTAAGCATGGATTATTTTTTTTGCGTCTTGTTAAAATTTGAATGATTCTATTTAGTTCTTCATTTCTTCCTATTAAAGGGTCTAATTTATTTTCTTTTGCTAGTTTTGTTAGGTCTTTTCCATATGTTGTTAATGGATTAGTTTGCTTTTTAGATTTATATATTTGGTCTTTAGAATTAAAATTATATGAAAGACATTTTATATATATATTTTCTATTGGAATTTTTTTTTCGTTAAAAATTAAAACTCCATAATTTTGTTCTTCTTGTAGGAGTTCAATTAAAATATGTTCACTGCCAGCAAGGGAAAAACCATATGATCTTGCTTTTATTTTTGCGTTTTCTAAGATTTTTTTAACAAGAGGAGTGAAATTATTTGCTGTTAGTTTTTCAGAAGAGTTTGTGGGCAACCTTTTAATTTTTTCTTCAACATCACCAGCAGTTATGCTATTGTTTAAAATTAGAGCTGATATGCTATCTTTAACGCCTGTTAAGCCATAAAGTAGGTGTCTTGTGTTAACATCTTTATATCCTAATTTCTCTGCTTCAAATATGGCAAGGTTTAAAACTTCGCAAGCCATATCGGTGAAACCGGCAATGCTAAACATGTTAAGGCCTCCCTTCAAAGTAATATTAAATCATAGAATTCGTCAAAATATTGCTGAAAATAATCTGTTTTTAGAAGGTTGTTAGCAAGTGTTTTTAGTTAGATTTTGAATTTATTTTATAAAAAAGCAGTGCTATTTTTATATATATATCTATATTTCAAACGTTTAGATAATAAAAAATTATTTTACATTAAATTTAATTATATGTTGTATTTAAAAAATTTATTAATCTATAACAGAAATATTGTGTTAAATGTTTGTTTTTATTTCTTGTTTTAATATAAATAATAGTAATATTTAAAATGTTAATTTTGTACGATTAAATTTAAAATATGATTTTCACATAAAAAATAGCAGCCAAAATAAGCTGGCCACTATTTAAATAAAATAATATTTAAATTATTCTTTGCTACTTTCTTTTGAAGAATCAGTGTTTTCTGTTACTGAGTTAGTTATTTTTTCTTTGAATTTATCAAGACTATCTTGTTGTGTTTTTTTCAAATTATCAAATTGTTTTGATAAATCATCTTTCATTTCCATTGCTTTTTTCTGTTCTTCTAATTTGTCTTGTTGTTCTTTTAGTTTATCTGCTATTTCTTGTTGTTGTTCTGCTTTTTCTTGTGCTTCTTCTTTTGTTTTAGAAACATCATCTATATTTGCACCTAGTTTTTCAGTGAAATCTGTGATTTTTTCTTTAATCTCGTCTCCAAGTTGTTCTCCTTGTTTTTTAGTATCATCATTCTTTTCTTCAACTTTGTCGCCAACTTCATCTGCAACTGCTTCAACTCCTTTTTTTGCTAAATCAGCTGCTAAGTCTAACATACATTGTTTAGAATCTTCCTTTTTATCGTCTTCTTTTTCTTCTTTCTTATCTTCCTTTTCTTCTTTGAAAACTGGGATTACATCTGGTTCTACTGTGTCATTCACCATTGCGTTTACTGCAGCACCAATTGATAATAATGAACCTAAAACTAAAGACACTCCTATTAATTTTTTGTAGATTTTACTCATGGTAATTTATTCTCCTCTCTATTTTTTATATTTATTTACGGCATTAAAATTTACTCTAATTAATTTTTTTATTAAAATTTAATCACCGTGCAAAGTTAGATTGCCCAAAATTTTTAAATATATTGAAAAATTCTACTATGTAAAATTTGTCAAAAAAAAATAATTTGTTGAATATATAAAATTTAAAATTTTTCCTTCATTATATAGATACATAAGTTATTTTTAAATTTAGTGGTTGAGTTTTAATGTTAGATATTGGTAATAAAAATAATACATAAAAATATAGTTATAAAAAAATTTAAATTAGGGTTATATATTTAATTTTTATTTTTAAAATTAGTGGTTGAGTTTTAATGTTAGATATTGGTAATAAAAATATAGTTATAAAAATATAGTTATAAAAAATTTAAATTAGGGGTATATATTTAATTTTTATTTTTAAAATTAGTGGTTGAGTTTTAATGTTAGATATTGGTAATAAAAATATTATATAAAAATATAGTTATAAAAAAATTTATAATACATAAAAATATAGTTATAAAAAAAATTTAAATTAGGGTTATATATTTAATTTTTATTTTTAAGTATAAATATAATATTAAATAGATATATAATTTATTTTTAAATTTAGTGGTTGAGTTTTAATGTTAGATATTGGTAATAAAAATATTATATAAAAATATAGTTATAAAAAAAATTTAAATTAGGGTTATATATTTAATTTTTATTTTTAAGTATAAATATATTATTAAATAAAAGAATCTAATAAATATAAGTTATAAAATTTTTGAATGAATTTTTGTTGCTGGAAATAAATTATTGTAAAATGAAAACCTTTGCAAAGTTTTCTTTACAAAGGTTTGAATTTGGTTGCGGAGGACGGATTTGAACCATCGACCTTCGGGTTATGAGCCCGACGAGCTACCAGACTGCTCCACCCCGCGATATATCTATGCGTTTATTCTATCATATGTTTAATCTTCTTGCAATATGTTTTTTAAAAATATTTATATAAAATAATTTAAAATAAAATACGTGGAATTAAAATAATAATTCCACATATTTATTATTTATTTTATATCTAAATAATCATTAGGGTTTAAATATTTATCTCCTTTTTTTATTGCTATGTGGAGATGATCTTTTAAATCTCCTTCAACTTTATTTGATGATCCAACTGTTCCTATAACATCTCCTGCTTTAACATTTTGATTTTTTTTAACCTGAACTTGATCACTTAATCCTTTATATATGCTTTTTAATCCATCTTTATGGTCTACTGTAACACAAACTCCCCATGTGCTGTCTTCATTGGTTACACTAGAAACTATTCCATCTGCTATTGCTTTAACTGGTGTATTTTTTTTAGCTTCTAGGTCTACTCCATCATGAGTTCTATAGTCGTTTAAAACTTTCCAATGCACTAGTTTGTCATTTGAATGTTTTCTTAAAACTCTTCCTTTAACAGGTTCAACAAATTTTTTGCTCTCTTCTTCACTGGTGTCTGATGTTGATATGTCTTCTTCTGATGTTGTTGGATCTATTAAGTTTTTTTTATTTTGTGTTAAATCTGGTGTTTTTTGTGGTTCTATTGAATTTCTATCTAGTGCTTCATAAGGATATGGAGATTTTAAAATATCTTGTCTATTTTTTGTTGTTTCTATAAAATCTTTATCTGGCGGTATAAAATCTTTGTTTGCACTTATGTTTTTACTAATAGCAATTAAAGTTGTTATAATAGCAAAAACAACACCAAAACCCACGGCTATATAAAACCATCTTTTTGTAAAAGTTTTTTTTTCGCTAAAATTTTTTTTATTCATTTTAACCCTCCTTAAATACGCTTTATTGGCGAAATTATATTGGTATTATGAAGCAAAATTTTGAAATTTATTCAAATTGATATCGTAAGGATAAAATTTTTATTAAGATTATTCTAAAAGAAATTTTTTATTAAAATAGAGAGTTATTTTTATCTAAGCCAATTTGTATAAATCAATCTATTGTTTTTTATAAAACAACTTAAAATTTTTGTTGATATTTAAATAGTTAAAGTTATTATATTTTTATCTAAGCCAATTTGTATAAATTAATTTATTGTTTTTTTATAAAACAACTTAAAATTTTAGTTAATATTTAAATAGTTAAAGTTATTATATTTTTATCTAAACTAATTTGTATAAATCAATCTATTGTTTTTTTATAAAACAACTTAAAATTTTAGTTAATATTTAAATAGTTAAAATTATTATATTTTTATCTAAACTAATTTGTATAAATCAATCTATTGTTTTTTATAAAACAACTTAAAATTTTAGTTTAAATTCTTGCTAAAAAAATTTTAATGGTGCTAAGCTATATTAAAAATATTTAGCAGCTGCTAAACTTGACGTAATGTAGTATAATATCAAAAAAGAACAAAACAAAGGAGGTTAAGATGAAAAAGGTTGTTATTGCAATGAGTGGTGGGGTTGATTCTAGTGTTGTTGCACTAAAGTTAAAGGAAGAAGGGTTTTTGTGCCATGGTGTTACTGGGGTTATGTATAACGAAAAAAAAGAAACTCCTCTTTATGCACTAAGGGCAAAGAGGGTTTGTGAACAACTAGGAATAAAACACACAATTTTAGAGTTTACTGATGAATTCAAAGAAAAAGTTATTAATCCTTTTATTAAAACTTATGAAGAAGGAAAAACTCCAAATCCTTGTATTTTGTGCAATATTAATTTTAAGTTTGGACGAATTTTTGAATATGCTATGTCTTTAAATTACGATTATTTTGCAACTGGGCATTATGCAAGAAATGTTTTTGATAATGATAAAAAAAGGTGGATTTTAAAGAAATCTAAAAATAGCAATAAAGATCAAACATATTTTCTATATTTTTTAAAGCAACATCAACTAGAAAAAATTTTGTTTCCTCTAGAAAATTTAGATAAATCGGTTGTTAAAGAAATTGCTCTAAAACACGGGTTTGAATCGGCAAAAGTTAAAGAAAGTCAAGATATTTGTTTTGTTGGAGGAATGAAATATGGCAACTTTATTAAAAGCAATAGCAATAAAAAATGGGAAGCAGGGGATTTTGTTGATGTAAACGGCAAAAAACTTGGAATACATAATGGAATTATAAACTACACAATAGGTCAAAGAAAAGGAATTGGGCTTTCTTTTAAAGAACCTATGTTTGTTAAAGAAATTGATAGTTCTTCTAATTCGGTTGTTTTGTCAACCGAAAAAGAGCTTTTTGAAGACACAATATTAGCTAAAAATTTAAACTATATTGCAATTGAAGGGTTTGATGAAAAAATAAATTGTTCTGCAAAGGTTCGATATCGCCAAAATGAAGAAGAAGCTACAATATATAAAGAAAAAAATAATATGGTTAAAATAGTTTTTAAAAATCCACAAAGAGCAATTGCAAGAGGGCAAGCAGTTGTTTTTTATGATGGGGAAGATGTTTTAGGTGGAGGAGAGATATGTTAGATGAAACTTTTTTGCGACTTAAAGCTTTGGTTGGTGAAAACGCAATTAAAAGTTTAGAAAAAGAAAGAGTTTTGATTTTTGGTGTTGGTGGAGTTGGTGGACATGTTGCTATTGCTTTAGCAAGAAGTGCTTTTTTAAATATAGATTTGGTTGATGGTGATGTTTTTTCTTTTTCTAACATAAATCGACAAATCGGAGCCACAACAAAAACGATTGGGCAGCAAAAGTGCTTAGTTTTAAAAGAAATGATTAAAAAAATTAATCCTTTATGTTCTGTTGAAACATATGATTTTTTCTATTCAAAAGAAACTAAAAATTTAATAGATTTTTCGAAATATTCATATGTTGTTGATGCTGTTGACGATTTAGATGCTAAGGTTTTGATTGCTAGAAAAGCAAAACAAAATAGTGTTAGAATAGTTAGTTCTATGGGGGCGGGAAATAAATTTAGCCCAACTGGCGTTATGGTGGAAGATATATTTAAAACAAGCTATTGCCCACTAGCAAGAGTTTTAAGAAAAAGATTAAGAGAAGAAGGAATTAGTAGTTTAAAGGTTGTTTATTCTAAAGAAAAACCACAAAAAATTGATGAAGACTTTGTTGGAAGCTGTTATTTTGTTCCTGCCGCTTTTGGAAATTTAATAGCCTACACTGTTTTTAAAGATTGTATTTCCTAGAAAATATTTTAACATATGAAAAATTTTCACCAAAACCAACCTTATAAAATTTACTAACCGACTTTATAAAAGATATTTTATATTGTAGTTTAAAAAGCAATACTAAAAATCTAAACATATGTAAAAATACATATAAAAATTTCTATTTAATATATTAAAACGTTTTATAACATTTAATTCACAAAATGGTCGGGGTGACAGGACTCGAACCTGCGGCCCCTTGGTCCCAAACCAAGTGCTCTAGCCAAACTGAGCTACACCCCGAAAACTAACACTTATTATATATTAAATGTTTTTAATTGTCAAATTTTTTGTTGCATATTTTTTTAGTAGTTTAAAATTTTTATTTTTTTTGTTATATAAAAAATAGAATCAAATGATTTTTTATATTTAAAGTTCATAGGTTGATTATTATTTAATTGTAGTTAAATAATATATTAAACTTTAATTTATATTATAAAATGTAATTTAAGTTTATAAAGTTTTATTAATGGTTAATTTTCTTGGAATTTTAGCGTAATATAATTTAATTTAACTGTAAACACATCGTAAATGTTCATGTAAATATAATATAGTTAATTTTTTAATAAATTTTTAAAAAGTATTTTTAAATAGTCTATAATATCTTGATTAAAATATTAATTCTAAAATATAAGCAATCGAATGGTTAAAATATTTTTAATTTTAGAATAATATAATTAAGATTTTACCTTAATTTTAAATATTTTTTAATTTAGTTTTATATATAATTCAATTTAACCGTAAACATATTATAAATATTTATATAAACGTAAAGTAGGTAAGGTTTTAATAAATTTTTAAAAAGTATTTTTAAATAGTCTATAATATCTTGATTAAAATATTAATTCTAAAATATAAGCAATCGAATGGTTAAAATATTTTAATTTTAGAATAATATAATTAAGATTTTACCTTAATTTTAAATATTTTTTAATTTAGTTTTATATATAATTCAATTTAACTGTAAACATATCATAAACATTTATATAAACATAATGTGAATGTTTAAAAGAAGGCTTTATTTTTTGTAAAAATTTTTTTATTTGGTTAAATATTTTAAGTTTATAGCCGTAAATATAGTGTTTACGATAAAGCATTTATTTTTAAAATAAAACCCCATGTTTTTTCATGGGGTTAACTTTAAAGTTTATAGTTTTTAAAATATATTGTTGTTAGTTTTCCTTTGTCGGTTACTTTTTTTAAAACCTTAACAATAACAAGATCTTTGTTTTCAACTATTTCTTTAATTTTTGCAATCATTCCGGGGTAGACATCAATATTTTCATATGTTGAAATTTCGTATGAAAACCTTTTTTTATTTTCTTTTTGAACCATAAAGTCAGAGCCGTTTTTAGGAAGAATTAGCCATTGTTTAGGAACAGAACAATATTTAACTCTTTTAATATTGCAGTCTTTTGCAAAAACATTCTCTTCTGTTAAACTTAAAAATTCGCTTTCGTCGTCTTCAAAGTCAATTTTAACATAAGCATCAGATATTATTTTAGATCTATCGTCAACAAGTTTTAGTGTGTTATATTTAATTCCGTTAATTGGGGCGGAGTTATTTTCTTTGTAGTTCCCAAAATATAGTGGAGTTGAAGGAAAAAAAGGAAATATTAAATCGTTATCTTCGCTTAAAAAAATATATTTTTTGTATAGAGTCTGAAAAAAAAGAAAAATTATGTCGTATGGGGTCATACCTAAATCCACATAAAAATTTTCTACTTCAATTGCATGAGCAGATTTCATTGAACAAACAATATTTAAATCTAAAGCATATTTTTTTAGTAGTTTTTCTATATTAAAAGTTTTGTGGACTGTTGGTTTAACTTGGTTTTCAAGCAATCTACAATTAATATTTTTTAGTTTCATGCGGTAGAAAATTCCGTCTTTGTTGGCGTCTATTTCAATTGAGTCTACAAAACATTCCGAAATTTTTTTGTTTTCTTTTGTTACAAAAACCTTTGAAAGATTAAAAGGAACGCTTTTAGAAAAGCCAATTGTGAATGTTTCTTCGAATCCAAACCGGCCAATTGATTGTTCATACCACAATATTTTAGGAAGAGCTATGCTGTTGTTTTTAGAGTCAAACCCTTTTAAAGAAATATTCATCTAGGCAACCTCTAAAAAATTAAAATATATTTCGTCTTTAGATTTTCTTTCAAGTGAAGTTAAAATTGCTTTAAATTCTTGACCTTCAACCGAAAGAGTTAAGGCATTTCCAATTGAAATTATTTCGCAAAGTCTTTTAAATTGATCTTTTAAAACAACAGCTGAGCCTGTAACCTTTCGCAGTGCTCTTCCCAAATCTTTAAACTGAACACCACAAATCTGCGAATAATAAATAGAGATATTTCTAGAATATTTTAAGGTTAAGTCTTCTTTTGCAATAATTTTTTCATTACCAAAAGTTATTATTGTGTTTTTTTCTTTTGGCAGTTTAAATGTAACCTTGCATTTTTGAACGTATGCACTTTTTGCTTTGTCAAAGCTCACGTTATTCATAGAAACTTCGCTTAAATTTTCTATTTTGGAGCTATTTAAAATTTCGATTGTTTTTTTTGTTAGAGCTCTGCAGACGGTTGCTCCTTGGTTTTGCGGTGCGTATGATGTTATTGATATTAGGGTTTTGTCTTCGCTCCCAGAACATATTTCAATTGTTATAAATTTTTCGGCAATTGGAAGTTTAATTATGTTTGAAGAAAATGTGTCGTATATGGTAACAGATAGGTTTTTTTTCATTATTTCTATTATGTTTTTTAAAATGTCGAATGCTTTCATTTTTTGCTCCTTTCAACAACAATTAGCTGCAAACATCCTATTTCTCTATTAAATTGTTGGTGTATTGTTTGATATTCTTTTTCGTTGCAAATAATATATTCAATAGGTTCTAGTTTTTCTTTGCAGGCAGCCCAAACAAAATATGTGGATATAACAACGTCTCCAATTTCATCAGGCATTGGCATATCTAATAGATCTAAATCTTTTTTTCTTTTAACTATTTTTCTAAAAAAGCAAAACCCATCAAATGTTTTAGATTTAGAATTTAGTTTTGCTGGCTCTCCAAAGCAAAATAGTGTTTTTTTTATTTCATCTTTAAAGTTCATTTTTTGCAATACTCCTTTGTTGAAAAGAAAGAAAAGCCTTCGTCAATTAAAAGTGATGCAGCTGTTGCCCGCCAGCCTTCAAAAAGTTTTTTAGCAATTTCTAGTTGTTTTTTAGAATTTTTTTTAATTTTATAGCCATTTCCGGCAAAGCTTCCCGTTGGGGAATTTGCGCAAATTTGGGCTGTAATCCACAAATTAACCAAAGAAGCGCAAAGCATAGTTAAAATTTCGTTTTTTTCATCTTTTTTATTTTTTAGTTTAGATTTAATAAAATTTATTGCAATTGCGATTAGTTGGGTATATCTGTCTTTTAAATCTTCACTATAGTCTGTTGTTTTTTTTAATATATTTAAAATTTGTTCGCTATCCATTTAAAACCTCCTGTATAAAATTAAATTAAGCATCAAATATTGAAACAGAAGAAGCTTCCTTAAAGAGTTTAGTAAAAGCATATCGCATTGTTATAACGCTTTGGTTTATTTGTTTATCTATTATTTTGTCGGACTCTATGTTTAAATATTGCGCTATGATATGATTTAGAGAAAAGTCTTTATCAACAGCAACGATGGTTATTTTGTCTATTAGTTTTGAATATATAATTTTTGCTCCTAATAGATTATTTAAAGAACCTGTTCCTTGGAAGTTTATGCCTGTTTGAGGGTTTAAAAATTCGGGAAGAGTTAACAAAATTTGCATAGCATCCGGAGAAACAATTAAAGTTTTCATGTTATATGGTTTTAGCTTAGCCCAAACATCTATTAAAGATTTATAGGTTAATTTTTGTTTAAAAGATAGTTTTGGGGCTTCGTTTTTGTTTCCATCTCCGTCTATTATTGTTTTCACGGCATCTTTAAATAGAATGTTATTAAAATTTTTTCCTATTTGTTTTAGTGCTAGGTTAAATGCTGGAATTTTTTGATATTGCAGTGTTTCATAAGAACAGGTTAACATGCTTCCAATTTTTTTAAGAGGAATTGCATGTTCTTTTAAACTAATTTTAATTTCAGGGATTTGTTCTCCTTCTTTTATTGCTTCAACATCTTTGTTTTCTTTATCTTTTGAATTTTCTATAAACATGTTTTTATACGACAGGCTATCTATTTTAATTGTGTTTGCAACTAAACTTTTAAGGTCGTTTTCTTCTTCTATTCCTGCATTAATAGAACGAGAAATATATTCAGGGAAAAGTGCTTGAGCTTCTGTTGTTGAGAAAAATTTTTCAACATTGTCGGCATTTCTTCCTTGAACGCGAATGTTAAAACGTTTTAGCTGCCTTTGAAAAGCATCTAGGTTATAAAGAGGTGTTCCTTGGTAGTTTTCTGTTGGGTCTAGTTCTTCTAATATTTCAGAAAAGCTTTTGTTTTTGTCTTGATACATTCCTTTTTCAAGTTTAATTGATTTGTAATCTGTTTTCATAGAATACTTCCTTTCAAATGTATTTTAAATTAATAAGTTTAATAAAACTAAAAAAGAGTTTAATAGAAGTTTAATTAATAAGTTTAATATAACTAAAAAAGAGTTTAATAGAAGTTTAATTAATAA